>NZ_JAAHHS010000099.1 GCF_010692395.1 Moorena sp. SIO3H5 | reverse complement strand
CGCTAATCAATAAGTTTTACCCTTTTTCTGCATAGCCGACCAACCATAAAGGCTCAACGTAATCAGGTTTCGTCTCCGGGGGAACCCCCAAGACCGCACTGCCTCCCCAAGACCGCGCTGCATCGCTACCTAAATTCAATTCCCAGACTGACGCCCTAATTCATACACACCACAACTCATGCAAGCAATAATCCCAATACTGATTGCCCAACTGTGTCCCAGGCTAATTTCCACGGCGTAGTTACAAATTGCACCAATAACTAAAAAAGGCACAATGCTGACAATTGACGCATAAAAAGCATTTTGAGATTCTCTGACCTTGCGGGTTCGTTCAAATTCCTCAGCCGACATGTAAAATAATCCCTCAGCAAAGTTAAACCAGCGGTTCAATTGCTCCATAATCCATTGCCTCAAGGACGAGAGGCTTAAATATAGGGCTAGAGACCACAAAGATGCTCCTGCGATCGCGGTAGTATCCACCTCAAATCGGAAGGGTAAAAATTCAGTCAGCATTGGTTCACGGATAGGCTAGGCTGGGGCAAGTTAATCACTAAGTTAACGAACATTTAACTTATCTATTTGAGTGGATTGCTTTAGTTTTAACGGTTAACGCTAGACATGCGCACAGTAGACAAAAGCACAACGGTTAGTCAAAGGTAAACCCTTAACAAAAAATTCAATCCTTGTCAGCCATGCAAAGCGCGAGTGGGGGAAACCCCCGCGTGAAGGCGCTGCATCGCTAAATTGTGCAAGTTAAATGTGTATTAGCTTATTGAGGTATCTTAACAAAACTCAAGATTTTGTTAAATACCCTAAACAACCCAAAAATCCTGGTGATGGCAGATGATCTGGAGAGATATAAATGGAAAGACCCCTAACTAGCTAAAGCCAGACTAGAACTAATGCGCAGTGGTTATTTATCAAGGCTTCTAATTTTCGCTGGACTGAGTTTAACAACTTTAATCGGTTTAAGTACCCTTTCGAGTTTGCCCAGCCAGCCAGTAACTGCATCAGAACCTCCCTCAAGCTTGGTAGCCGGAGTAAGAAGTTTTGCCAAAGGGGGTTCCTTTCCAGTAGAAAACTTCCGGGGCTACACCTCTGGCTTCGGTTACCGACCCTCTCCTAGAGGTTCTGGATGGGAATTCCACCGAGGTTTAGACATAGCTGCCCCTGAAGGAAGCTATATCCGTAACTGGTGGAGTGGTAAAGTAATTAAAATTTCTGATGGTACTGCTTGCGGCACCTCAATAACTATCCAATCGGGCAAGTGGCAGCACATCTACTGTCACATGAAAGGATACGCAGTTAAAAATGGAGGTACTCGCTATTTAATTGACAACTCCGGTGGCATTCAGATCAAGGAAGGCCAACTGTTGCCTTCTGGAGCCAGAATCGGTCGAGTAGGAATGACTGGTCGTACCACCGGTCCTCATCTGCACTGGGGATTGAAGTATGGCAAGCAATACGTTGACCCAGCCCAGGTGCTGCGGGCAATGTATAAAACACGAGCTTGATTCGGACAAATATTAATGGTTAATGGCCATTAACCATTAACCATTAACCATTAACCATTAACCATTAAAGTGTTTCAAACATCCATGCCGCATGATCGTTTAAGTAGAAACTACGAAACTACCAATTGTTCCTTGTCCATCTGGGTGTGTTCTTCTACAATTTTGCGTAACTGGTCTCCTTCGAGAGTTTCTTGATCTATCAACATGTCTACTAATCGGTCAATGATTACCCGATTTTCCCGGACTAACTGACGAGCATGGCCATGGCAATGCTGCACAATTGTGCGAACTTGGGCATCAATGTGGGCAGCAATTTTCTCTGAGTACTCAGACCTATTAATCACATTACCCCCTAGAAAGACTTCTCCCCCTGGATCTTCTAAGGACAGTGGACCCAAATCACTCATTCCAAAGCGGGTTACCATCTGCCGTGCTCGCGAGGTAACTTGTCGCAAGTCCCCAACAGCACCAGTAGTCACTTCAGCCTCACCAAAAATTTCTTCTTCTGCCGCTCTACCCCCTAAAGCCGCAGTAATTTGGGCTTTGAGTTGAGCCCGAGTAATCAAACCTTGCTCTTCATCAGGAATATACCAGGTCAAACCACGGGCTTGCCCTCGGGGAATTAGAGTTACTTTCTGTACCGGGTCGTGATCCGGTAAGAGAGTGGAAATTACAGCATGTCCTACTTCATGGTAGGCAATTAATCGCTTATTCTTGCTGTCCACCAGAGGAGTGCCTTCCATGCCAGCTACCACCCGGTCAATAGCATCATTGATTTCGAGCATAGTAATGGCATCTTTGCGGCGGCGGGCAGTCAGGATTGCCGCTTCGTTGAGTAGGTTGGCTAAGTCAGCACCAGTAAACCCAGGGGTACGCTTAGCAACAGTTTCTAGACAAACCTCAGGGTCAATCTTTTTGTTGCGAGCGTGGACTTCCAGGATGTTATTCCTGCCTTTGTAGTCAGGGTAATCCACAATAACTTGTCTGTCAAAGCGTCCAGGACGTAATAGTGCAGCATCCAGGACATCTGGGCGATTAGTGGCAGCAATAATAATAATACCTGTGTTCCCTTCAAACCCATCCATTTCGGTGAGCAATTGGTTAAGGGTTTGCTCCCGCTCATCGTTTCCACCCCCAATCCCTGCTCCCCGTTGCCGTCCTACTGCATCAATTTCATCAATGAAGACCAAGCAAGGGGCATTTTCTTTGGCTTTTCTGAACAAGTCTCGGACACGGGAGGCACCAACGCCCACAAACATTTCCACGAATTCGGAACCAGAGATGCTAAAGAAGGGAACTCCTGCTTCACCAGCGATCGCTTTGGCTAAGAGAGTTTTACCAGTTCCTGGAGGACCGACTAGCAGCACACCTTTCGGGATGCGTGCTCCCACAGCAGTAAAGCGTTCTGGTTGTTTGAGGAATGTGACCACTTCTTGTAATTCCTCTTTAGCTTCTTGAATACCTGCTACATCATCAAACAGAACCCCGGTTTTGGCTTCCATCTGAAACCGTGCTCGGGATTTGCCAAAGTTTAAGGCTTGACCAGAATTACTCGCAGAGCGTCGCAGGATCATCATCAAGCCTGCTAGTAACAGCAGAAGCAAAAATAAGTTGGCAATTAGACCTAAAGCGGCTGAGTTATCCGGAGAGCGCCTAATTTCAGTGGGAACATTCCGTTGACGGAGTTCCTTGAGTAGCAAGGAGTTTTGATCAAACAAAGGAACTCGTTGAGGAGCTTCATTCTCCTTAGCCTCGTTTAGGCTAACTTTAGCAATCTTAGTAGCTTCATCGATTTCTATTTTAGTGACTTCCCCATTTTTAACTTTCTGTAATAGCTCACTATAGGTTAGAGATTTCTCTTCTTTAAGCTGTGCTTGGGCTGGGGTACCCAGTATCACCCCTTGCCAAAGGAGCAAACTGGCAGCAATACGCCAGAATTTGACTAACTTGCGCTTTTCCTGGGGTTGCTGTAATCTAACATCAGGATTTGCCAGCGGCTGTGGAGAGGTATTTACCTCTACATTACCCATCCATGCTCTCATCCAGAAACGTTTCTTCATGGCTGTTTGCTCTTTGGTCTTGCCTTGACTCAACTCCTGGGTAAACCTAGTTAGGCTTCAATAGAATTCACGCCCTTGAGTTGAAATTTCTTTCACTTTCTAGTCTAGCTCCCTAAAATCCGGCTTTAGCTGTAAGAAAGTTATATTAAGTCCGGTAGCAGCGTTAACCTGCTCTTGCCTAGATGGGGTTTCCAAACCTCACGCTGGTTTTTTTCTTAATCACCCCTCCTGTAGAGACCTTGTCTGGAACATCTCTACAAATGGTAACCATACAACTGGACAGGAGATCACTAGTTGACCTTGTAGGTTTGAGAGTCAACGATCAACCATCAACAATTAACAAAAATTTGATTAATTAAACCGAAGTCGATGTCTTTATTTCTTCTACCTGATCTGAGGGGGTGGGCGGAACCTGAGGAATTTCCATTGGTACATCTTCCTGTTGGAGCTCCTCTAGGGTAGTTACAAAATCTCTAATCCCTTGAAATTTTCCATAGACGGAAGCAAAGCGTACATAAGCCACTTCACTCTCCGAACGTAGGTAGCGCAAGACTAACTCACCAATTTCGTGACTGATTACTTCCCGACCAAATCGCTGTTGCAATTCTGCTTCAATCTCATCAACCAATGCTTCTAGGCGTTTTTGGAGAATGCCTGTTTTTTCACAAGCACGTATAATTCCTCGTAACAACTTGGAACGGTCAAATGATTCCCGCTTGCCATCCCGCTTGATCACAGTTATTGGCACAAATTCGATCCGCTCATATGTCGTGAAGCGATGTTTGCATCCCAAACACTCCCGGCGTCGCCTCACACTTTTTCCTGCCTCAGTAGAACGAGACTCAAGAACGCGGCTCTCGGTGTGGTGACAAGAGGGGCATCGCATAAGATAATTTTTTTTCTTGCTGAGTGGACTGATTGGCGGCAGATATTTGGAACGCCCTAAGAGTCGATACGGTCAAAATAACAATTAGATGGAAGATGAGCCGATATAAACCTCAAACCTGTTAACTTCCTTATATCCTATAAGGTCATGTACAGGCTATTGCGGCTCAGAGCATCCACAGAACTGTTGAATTTCGATTTGAGTAAATCGAGGTAGACTACTTACCAATCTTAGGCGGTTCCCGAAAAGCAATGGCAAAAAATAGGGTGCCTAGGGCTAAGGTCAAGATTAAGATATAAGCAACTGATTCCATAGCTATAATTGTTGGTTATCTTCTCACTTACCAGTCTACCTTGCTAGAACCACAGAAATAGCAAAAAGGCAAAAGAAAAATTTCTTTTCTTCTGCCTTTTGCTTTTAAGTCAAACTGTGATAAGAGATAGTTAACCTCTAGATAGGCTCTGTCCTACGGGTACTCTTATCACCAAGCTTCTGGAAGAAGCCCCACTCGACTTGCTCTTCCTCTAAGTCGGGATCGACACCAGCAAACACATCTCGGTAGAGGGTGCGTGAGCCATGCCAGATGTGCCCAAAGAAGAACAACAGAGCAAAGACAGCATGACCAAAGGTGAACCAACCCCTAGTACTAGTGCGGAATACACCATCAGAGTTTAGAGTTTCGCGGTCAAATTGGAAGCCCTCACCCAGCTGAGCAGTACGAGCGTATTGCTTCACATCGAATGGGTCAGTAAAGGTTTGACCATCAAGAACTCCACCGTAGAAGCTAGCAGTGACACCAGCTTGCTCGAAACTATACCTAGATTCAGCCCGTCGGAAAGGTATGTCCGCACGAACTACACCATTAGCATCGGTCAAAATGATAGGGAAAGTTTCAAAGAAGTTCGGCATCCGACGAACGGTGAGCTCCCGACCTTCACTGTCTGTGAACACCGCATGACCTAGCCAACCTTCAGCAATGCCATCCCCTTGATCCATAGGACCTGTGCGGAACAAACCACCTTTGGCAGGAGAGTTGCCGATATAGTCATAGAATGCCAGCTTATCTGGAATTGATGACCAAGCTTCTGACAAGCTAGCACCATCAGCCAATTCAGCTTGTACCCGTTGGTTAATTTCCTGTTGGAAATACCCCTGATCCCACTGATAGCGGGTTGGACCAAACAGCTCAATAGGGGTAGCAGCACTGCCGTACCACATGGTGCCTGCTACTACAAAGGCAGCAAAAAACACAGCCGCGATACTGCTGGAGAGTACCGTTTCGATATTCCCCATCCGTAGAGCTTTAAACAAGCGCTCTGGTGGTCGTACTGTTAAGTGGAATAAACCAGCAATAACCCCAACAACACCAGCAGCGATATGGTGAGCGACAATACCTCCAGGGTTATAGGGGTTAAAGCCTGCTGGTCCCCATTCTGGTGCAATGGCTTGAACACTGCCAGTGACACCATAGGCATCAGATACCCACATCCCAGGACCCCAAAGCCCAGTCAAGTGAAAGGCACCAAAGCCAAAGCAGAGTAAACCAGATAAGAACAGGTGAATACCAAAAATTTTTGGCAAATCGAGAGCTGGTTCGCCACTGCGTGGGTCTCTGAACACATCTAAATCCCAGTAAACCCAGTGCCATACGGCAGCCAGGAACAATAAACCAGAAAGGATAATATGAGTTGCAGCGACACCTTCAAAAGACCATAAGCCAGCATTGGTTACGGTTTCACCAGTGATACTCCAGCCGCCCCAGGAATCAGTAACCCCTAGACGAGCCATAAAGGGCATGACGAACATCCCCTGACGCCACATCGGGTTAAGAACCGGGTCACTTGGATCAAAAATTGCCAATTCGTACAGGGCCATTGAACCAGCCCAGCCTGCCACCAGGGCTGTATGCATCAAGTGCACAGCTAACAGACGTCCTGGATCATTCAGGACGACCGTGTGTACTCGGTACCAGGGTAGTCCCATTGACTACGCTCCTCCTAATATAGAGTTTTTACTTCGACGCTTCTTTTGATCAATATGTTAGAAATCGTCTTGAAATCTCCCCCGCTTCAAACACAGGGGATTCTAAGAGTCACGTTGTTCGAGGGGTTAAAAACCTCATCTGACAACGCTTACGGTATGATTTCTTTAATTTGACACTGTTTGGAGAGCTTGAAAGCTCTCCGACCGACCTTGGTTAGGTGTGAACCTAACTGTATCGCTACTTTGGTAGCCCCCCTAGATTTTGCCATTGGCAACTTAGGTAGGACAAAGTATGTATGAAACTAAAGTTTGTTTAAAGAAGTGTAACTATTGTTAGAGCCGATTGCAAGCGAACGGTCATGTTCTCAGCTTAGGGTCGGAAGCGCTTAACCAGCTATATTGGGCAAATTTACCGTTTATTTGCTTAAATTAAAGCAATATAGCTTATAAACCCTACAAATTGTCAAATTCAGTCCGGTAGCCTCTTTAGAGATTAGCAATAGTCCCACACAAATCAAAATGAAAAAGGCACAAGGATAGAACTTATGCCCAGTTGAGTTCAAACGATATTACCTACAGCACTTAAGAGCAGAGGGGGAAGAGGGGGCAGAGTCCGGAGTTGGGGAAAGCTGGGGCTCAAAGGGCTATTGATATGCAATTCGGTATTAGGCTCCAATGCTATGGGTAGGGTTTTTTGATTAACTGCTAACCCGAGCTATAGCTTTGATCACAAATCGCAATCAAAAGTATTATTTCCTCATATTCCCTATCATCACCTTCTTCTACCTCTTCTTCTTTGTCCCCTTGTGCCTTTTCCCTGTATCAGTTAACCTTTGCCCCCTACCATGATTTCAGTATGTGTCATCGCTAAGCGCTCGATAACTTGCTCAGCAGTGATCAAGCGTTTTAGGACAACTTGACCAATAGTTTTTGCTGACTCAGGTGAGGTGTTAGGCATGGGTTTGACTTCAAGCATAACCACAAGGTCTTCAACCTGATATAGCCACAATTTTTCTCCTTGCTCTAGGATAGAAAGGTTAATTTGCTTAATTTCTGGCAGGCGTCGCCAAGCGTTTTCGTTCCAAAGACCTCCAAACTCCCAAACGCGCCCGACTACCCAGCCTTCCGATAAAAAGAAATATTTCACGTTGCTCTTCGCTAATCCTGCTCTATATTCCTATTTTCCACTCAAATTGAATTTTTCAGCTTAAATTGACGATTTAATTCAACTTTTATCGAACAACGGCAATTGGTTAATTTCAGGACTTACGCATCAAGCTTGTCTGTTAAGACTGGGTGTCAGGTGTAGTGGAGATTTATACAAGTTGACAAAATGATCAGTATATGATTAACAGCAGTAAGCATTTTTAGTTGACCATAGTCTTTTGAGCTATAGCTGGTTACGGTATCAATTAATGGGTAAAATAATCGATAATTCAGATAAAAATAAGGATAATACAAGCCAATAAAATTATTATATAACCTCGCTTTATACAACCTATTGGATTGGTTATAGATAGACTATAATCTTCATCCGACAACCATTTAGTCCTGTCAATAGGACTAAATGGTTGCGCTGGGATTTTCATCCCTGGCGGACTATTGGTAGTAGTACAAAATGTGATTTAAAATGGGCTAATATCAAATTGTCATTGGTTAAATTATCATTGGTAAATTAACAAGCAAGTAATAAGTAATAAGTAAATAATTACTAATAACAACCTACTTTTGATTTAACTTTTGATTGATATAAATTAGATACTACTTCAGATAGATCCTGGGGTTCGTCGATCAAAAAATCGGGTTGATATTGAGCTAAAACTTCTTTATAATTAAATCCCCAACTCACAGCAACTACTTTAATAGTATTTTTATGAGCTGCCTCAATATCCCTAGTTTCATCTCCGACATAGATCACATCAGCAGGATTTAAATTATGTTTTTTGATGAATTTACGAATAACTTTCTCTTTTCCAAAGATGGGACTCCCTGAGTCAACAAAATCAAAAAGCTTGACCCAAGAATTATTTTCCAGGAAAAGGTTAACGTTATCTGCTGAGTTAGATGTCAATATCCCTAATTGGTAACCTTCAGATTTCAAATCCTTTAAAACGTCTATTATTCCAGGAATAGGAGTTAAACTTTGAATATCTTCGCGCAATCGTTTTTGCACCTTTTTCAACAAAAACGGGATTTTAAACCTCGAAATACCCGATTGCTTAATAATTTCCCTAGAGCTTAAATGTCTAATTTGCTCCAATTTTTCAGTTGATGTGGGCTGATATCCAAATTCTTCCGCTAAGCTATTACTAATCTTGACAATGGCAGTAAGGGTATCAGCCAGAGTCCCATCAAAATCAAAAAGAATTACTTTTACACTCATTGAGCAATTAACAATTAACAATTCGCAATTCGCAATTCGCAATTCGCCACCCAAGTAATCAATGACTAGTCAGACTAGTCAACCGATTTTTGAGATGCATCAATATTAGCTTGGGCATTGCGCCGTAGCATATTTGGCTTAATACGCCGCAGCGCCGAAGCTGGAAACCTTCGATTCCACTCCTGATCAGATATAGTAGCTAATTCCGTGAGTCGAGGAGCCACATTCTCAGGGTAGGGCTGAAACTCTACCACATCAGTTTCTTTAGCAAAACGTTGGTTCCAGGGGCAAACATCTTGACAGATGTCACAACCAGCAACCCAGCCTTCTAAATGGGGTTTAATCGATTCCGGCAAGTTTGCAGCCCGATTCTCAATGGTATGATAGGCGATGCAGCGGTTGGCATCAACGACAAACGGTTTGGTAATAGCACCCGTTGGACAGGCTTGAATACAGCGGGTACAGCTACCACAGTGTGAAGTGTGAGGGGTATCTGGGGTCAAGGCTAGGTTAGTCAACACTTCCCCTAAAAATACCCAACTCCCATACTCCCGCGTAATTACATTACCATTTTTAGCAATCCAACCAATACCTGAGCGCTGCGCCCAGACTTTATCTTGTACTGGCCCTGTATCAGCATAGTAACGCACCTGGATTTCTTTTGCTTGTGCTTGTAACCAAAAGATAAATTCCTTCAATTTTTTATGCATGACCTTGTGGTAATCTCTGCCCCAACCGTAACGGGATATTTTGCCATACTCAGGGCTTTCGGGACGCTGCTGAGGGGTGTAGTAGTTGAGAGCAACACAAATTACCGACTTCACTTCTGGCATACAGGCACGAATATCAAAGCGTCGAGGATTTGCCATCCAAGCCATGTCTGCTTGATACCCTAACCCTAGCCAAGCCTTCAAGTTTTGCTCTGCTGAGTCATGATGATCAACATCCACAGCTGCAATGCCGACCTTATGAAAGCCCACCGAGCGAGCTTTCTGTTTTACCTCAGTGCTAGTAACTGGTATATCCAAGCTGTATTTAGGAAATAACTCTACCTGTAGGGTGTGTTAATCACGCACGTTCACCCAAAACCTTTCATCCAAAACCTTTCATCCAAAACCTTTCATCCTTTCTCAAATCTCTACAATAACCACAGTAATGTTATCCCTACCGCCTTGGTCTTTAGCCGCTTCAACAAGCATAACCAGAGCCTGATCAATACTTGAACTCTCTTGGAGAGAGGAAGCAATCAATTCATCGGAAAGTTCTTCGGTAAGTCCATCGCTACAAAGCAAAAGGCGATCGCATAATTTAACCTCTATCGGATGGACATCAACTTTAGGTAAGTCCTTTCTGCCTAGACATTGAGACAGAACATGACGCCAGGGATGAATCCGAGCCTGTTTAGCTGTCAGTTCTCCCAACTTAACAGCTCTGGCTACCCAGGTGTGGTCTTCTGTAATCCTCTTTAACTTAGAATTCCGGAACCGATAGAGGCGAGAATCTCCTACATGAGAAAACCAACACTGGTTTTGACGGAATATCACCACTACAGCAGTGGTTCCCATATCTGACCGTTCTGGATGAGTTTGCTGATCGTTGAGGATAGCCTGATTGGCTTGATAGATCGCTTGTTCTAGTAACTCATCAGAAGGGGTTTGAGAGTTCCAATCTTTCTTCAAATAAGTCTTAATCGCCTCAGTGGCAATTTTACTTGCCTCTTGTCCACCGGCATGACCACCCATACCGTCAGCAACAATAAAGAAGCGACCGTCCGGGTCCATGTAGTAGTGATCTTGGTTAACTGTACGTAGTAAGCCCGTATCTGTAATACCGGCGAAGAAACTTTTCATCACATCGGTTGTTTACTGGCTTGATGCTTTCTGCTCGTCCGTGAGCTTCAGTTTGATTTTGATGGATAGAAACATGATTATTATCGACCTGATTCAGCAAAATTCAAGGAAATGTCCAAAGATGTCCGGATAAATGCCTAAATATCCAACGATTTAGCCTCCTAGTACTTGCTACTAAAGTGGATATATCGTGGGATAAGGAGTTATTACGACTTTACAACAACTACTACATCCGATCAAACCGGTCAAGCCGTCGGAGCAACCTAATTAAGGCAAATCCTAACACAGTTGCCACCAAAACGACTACTAAAGCTAGTAGGACATTACCATTTACAAATAAAATGGTAGCCGAAAGGGTGAAGGCACTGATTAATAAAGTATAGTTGGTTCCCAACTGAATACCACTCAGCCGTCGTAAAACCCGGTCTGATTCAATAGAGCGCACTCGAATGCGCAGGTCTCCTCTTTCTAATTTTTCAATAGTACTTTCAATGCGTTGGGGCAAACCTAATGCTGTACTACTCATCTGTGCGGCTTGGCGTCCCAGTTCATTAATAAAGCTATTGTTGTCGGGAGTGTTGCCGTTGGTCATAATCTCTAGTGCGAAGGGTTTTGCAACTTCCATAAAATTAAATTCGGGGTCTAAGCCTTTACCCACTCCTTCCAGTGTAGAAAAGGCTCGCATCACAAATGTGAACGTTGCTGGGAATCGAAAAGGCTGGCCATAGGCAATTTCGTAGAGGTCATCGCTGATGTTAGTGATCGATTGATCCTCAAAGGGCTTATCCATGAAATTATCCAGCATATACTGAACTGAGCGCCTTACCGGTCCCATATCACTCACTGGTGAGAGCGCACCCAATTCAATTAGGGAAGTCACCACTCGGTCGCCGTCTTTTTGGGCAATGCCAAACAGGGTTTCCATAAGTTGCTCGCGCACATTGGCCTTAATCTGCCCCATCATGCCAAAGTCATAAAATATCAGGGAACCCTGATGACTAACCGCAATATTTCCCGGATGGGGGTCAGCATGGAAGAAGCCATCATTTAGCAACTGCTGTAGGTAAGCTTCTGCTCCCAGACGAGCGATTAATTTGCGGTCTAGACCAGCTGCTTCTAGAGCTTCGTAACTACTAATCTTAATCCCTGGTAAAAACTCTAGGGTCAAAACTCGTGATGAGGTATAGCGCCAGTAGACACGGGGTACCTTCACCCAGTCATAGCTGCGGAAGTTGCGCCGAAATGTATCTGCATTTCGGCCTTCATTAAGATAATCAATTTCTTCCCAAAGAATACGACAGCACTCTTCATAAATGCCGCTCCAGTCCCGACCACGCCCCCAGTCTGGATGGTTTTGAAAGTAATAGGCGATCCCCTTGAGAATTTGTAAATCAATGGTAAACAGTTTTTTTAATCCTGGTCTTTGGATCTTAATCGCTACCTCTTCACCACTGTGAAGTTGAGCTTTGTGAACTTGCCCTAAGCTAGCCGCCGCCAGAGGGATTGGGTCAAAAGCACTGAACAGTTCCTTGATGGGCTTGCCTAAATCTTCCTGGATTATCTGCTCAACTTGCTCGTAACTAAAGGCAGGAACCCGGTCTTGTAGTTTGCTCAGTTCTTCTACATACTCACTGGGGAATATATCAGCACGGGTGGAGAATAACTGTCCAACTTTGATAAACGTTGGTCCTAGATCTAAGAATGTATCTCGAATCCAGATAGCTTGTGTTTTGCGTCTATATGCGTGCTTTTGCTCTGTATATCCTCCCCGATAACTCCAAGGTTTACCATCAAGCCACAACCCAGTCATGAGGGTCAAAACAAAACGCCAAATATCAATAAAACGCCTTTGACGGGAGTAATTTTCTTGATTCCACCGATAAGCTTTTTCGCTGTATGGCTTACCTATAGAACTTTGCCTAGACACATTGCGTTCCTGATTTAGTGTAAGGTTAATAGAGTTTTGAGAAAGAGCACACACTCGGATTTATCTGTAAGGTTTTTATCAGATTAATAGGAGGTTATTAAAAAAATATTATTAAAAAGTATCGAAACTAGCCCCTTTTGTATATACTCCAGGGTAGTAACGATAAATCTGATCAAGATTGCTTGCGATAGTTTTTTAATTCCGTACGCAAGCTGGCAATTTCTGCTCGCAGCTCATCAATCATGGCTTGCAAATCAGCTGGCTTTGATCCTGTTTTCCCTTTGTTACTAGCTGTGTTACTAGCTGTGTTACTTCTAGTAGAATCAGCTTCTGCTCCGGCATCGCGATTGGCATTTTCTATGACCTGCTCGGTAAACTGCCGCAGTCGCTCACGCTGCTCAGCGTCAAACTTGCCTAACTCACTCAGGGCATTGGTCAGAGCATCCTCGAGCTGCCGATTAATGGCTTGAGCTGCAGCCCTACCCAGAAAAAAGGCATGAATTACAGAGTTACTCATTGATAAGTTTCTTTAGCTTACGTTACAAATTATAACGTATTTGCCCAAGATTATGAGTGAATTCAAATCTAGTTACTTGCGTCGTATATCCTCAGTTTTTCACATCTACCATGTCCTTTCAATTTAAAAAATCATTATTATATCATTTGATGTATTTAAATCTCACAGGACTTAGGCACTAACTTTTTCTTCGTAGCCCTACTACTGATTAAGTGCGTTTGGTGGCGAGTTCGGGGTCAGTCCTGTGTAAGTATGAATATGAATAAACCACCTTGATGAGGTTGAAGGTGTTTCAGAGTTGGGGTTCTGACAAAGGCCAATTGCTGCGAGGAGGGAAGGATTGATCGGTGTGGAAGATGGTAGAACCAGGTTCTTTTTGAGAGTTAATTCGCAGTGCGAAACCAAATCCTAATCCGGCTGAGGCCGCAAGGGCACCGGTCATCAGTAGGGCTTTCACTGGGAATCCAGCTTTGGTAGTTTTGAGTTTTGAGGTTTGAGTTTTGAGTTTGGCGTGGACAGTTTTGAGAACAGCTAAGGTCTGAGTGCTCAGTTTTGAAGGATCAGTACTCAGTCTTGAAGGATTAGCACTCCGTTTTGAAGGATTAGTACTCCGTTTTGAAGAATTAGTGCTTATATTTGATGTTTGAATGCTCAGTCTTGAAGGATTAGTACTCAGCCTTGAAGGATTAGTACTCAGTTTTGGGGAAATTAATGACTTTTGCTGAGGACTCAGCACTTTCAACTGAGAACTGCTTTGAGGAACTTTTTCCTGAGTTGGCAGCAGCGATAACCAAGCTTCTACGGTTTGAGGACGTTGATTGGTGACCATGTGCAAGCCACGCCAGACTGCTTGTTTAACTACTGGAGTTAGGTTTTGTGGACATGGTGGTAAGTCCGGCAGGAAAAGAATATAGAAACCTTCCTGGGCATGCAATACTTCCCTGACTGGTGCAGGTAAGGGTGGGGTTCCAGTAAGCAAGCAGTAAAAGGTTGCGGTTAAGGAATAAACATCGGTTGCCTGGGAAAGTTGCCCTTTAGAAACGTACTGTTCGGGGGCACTATACCCAGCAGCAATTAAACTGGCGTGGGTTTGCCTGACTCCTAGGGTGAGTTGACTAGTAATACCAAACTCACATAGCACTAGCTTATCGGTATCTTGACGCAGAATAATATTTTCCGGTCTAACATCTAGATGCAGCAAACCCTTTTGATGTAATACGCTCAGGGCATCGCCAATTTGACGAATGTATGCAATAGCTTGGGCTTCTGGAACCAAGTTGGCTTGGATGAGTTCAGCTAACGTCTGCCCTGGAATATATTCCATGACTAGGTAAGGTCGTCCTGCAGCTTCAAAGGCTTCGATTACCCTGACTAAATGCTGATGCTGACAGCCGCTCAAGAGCCTACCAAGGGCAATAAATTGCCGCTTGAACTGCTCACCATGGGGATGGTGGCAGAGATTGTCGCTGAGGGTTTTGACCACAACAGTTTGACCAGACTCAGCGTTGATGGCTAGGTAGGTGATGCTAAAGACACCTTTACCTAGCTGGCTATGAATAACATATTTGCCGTTGTGCAAGACTGTGCCTGCCTTTAAGTCCATGAAAGTTCAGTTCAACTCCCACCTATGCTAACCTTAAGTGGTGCAGAATGGTTGACACTACCTAGGTTTCGTTCCTCCCTTTCTAACAATCAAGTATCAAGGAAAAACGAGGATAACTATTACCGAAATTGTTCAGCTTAATTATTCTGTAGCAGGAGTTGTTCATCAGGATCAAACATTACCAAGGGTTGCCAATTAGGGTAAAAGCGCTCCAATAGTAGGGATGTCGTAACTCCACATCTGGCAACTTGGCTAAGGCTGGTGGTAAAGGAAAACTGCCTTGATCTGTTACCAACTGCCCTCCCTCCAGACGGACTGTACCCCTGAGCAAATTTAACTGAGCTTTCCGTATAGCCTCGGCTTTCACTGGGACTTGCTGTAGTTTTTCGTAAAACGTTGTCATGAGCCCCAGGGTACCCTCATCGCTGACATACCAGAGACTTCCCAATGCGGACTTGACCCCCGCTAGAACTGCTAGACCGGCAAATCCTAATTCGGCTTGCTCGTCTCCTAAGGCAGTACGACAGGCACTTAAGACCAACAACTCTACCTTAGGCTTATTTAAGCCTAGTTTATGGAGCTGGTTAAGTTGCAGTTTGGTATCCCACAACTGGATGTAGGAATTACTGGGTTTACCAGCTAGGAATTCACTATGGGTAGCCAAATGAAGGATACCAAAGGGTTGTGAGGCACGAGCTTTTCTCAAATTTGCTACGGTGAACTCTTCGTTGAGGAAGGCCTTTCCTGACCACAGTTTTTCTGTAACCATGGATAATTCTACAGGAACGGCTGGTAAGGGGTTTCTGTTCTTAAACTGGGATGCTCCCATGGCCAAGACTTTAAATTTCCTAATGTCTACATAGTTCATGTTGGTTAATGATAGAGTTGGCATTAAACCAAGGCTATATCGTTCTACAAGAAACCCAGTGCCATCATGGAGTGCTGCCATGGGTAAGGAGCGCAAACCAACGTCCATGATAAAGGCAAGATTATTTATTTGTTGGGCTTTTAGCTCCTGCTCTACCGGAGCAATCAACCAACGATACAACTGCTGAGCCAAGGGTAGGTAGACATTTGCACTTTCGAAATTGGCGATACTCTTCTGAAATTCCCGAGCAACAGAAAGAACTTGCGATCGCGTTGCTCCCTGCACCTGTTTTCGAATTACTGTTCCCGAAGCCGTAACGACTAGTAATTCGAGCTGTGTATTGAGATTTTCTTCCCAGTGCAACCCTGTCTTTTGCCGAGTTTTCGTTGTCTTTCGTTCCAGTTTTGTTGACGTTAATCCCTTGGAATTAACTGGATTGATATTAGTAGTTTCCGATTTAAATTCCGGTTTAAAGAACAGGTAAATTAGGGCAGGTTTGAGTCCAGTAAGATTTTCAATCTGGCCCAGGTGAGCTTGGGCTTCTGACCGGGTGACAATGGAAGTGTTGCTAATGCCTAGATGTTTTTCAAACGCATAGGTGAAGCCTTCCTCAAGTTGTTTAACCTCAGCTTCAGCTTCTAGTGTAGAGTTAGAGGATTTACTGGTAACTGTCTGTGGGACTGATTGTGCCGGTGATTGACTACTATTAGTACTATTAGTATTAGTAATCTCTGCTATAGTCTGTGGTGCTGGTTGATTGTAATAAATGTTGATTAAATTCGATTTAGGTTTAAAATTAATAAATTCAAAGTTGTTAAGATTATAATTATGTTCTAATTTAGTATTTTTAGGGTTTATTTGAGTGTATTCTGTTTTGGAAGCAATTGCCTGAGGCTTTGGTTGAGTAATAATTGGTAAGAATTCAATGGAATGCTGATATAGTTGAGGGCGACTGGGGAATATATTAGCCCGATTTGAATAGGGATTGGTAGCAATTCCTTGACCTTCGCTAGTCGAATTTGATATCAGAGCTTCAGCCATTTCTTGACCTTCGCTAGTCGAATTTGATATCAGAGCTTCAGCCATTTCTTGACCTTCGCTAGTCGAATTTGATATCAGAGCTTCAGCCATTCCTTGACCTTCGCTAGTCAAAGAATTACCCAACAAATTGGTAGTCATTCCTTGACCTTCGCTAGTCAAAGAATTACCCAACAAATTGGTAGCCATTCCTTGACCTTCGCTAGTCGAAAAATTACCCAACAAATTGGTAGCCATTCCTTGACCTTCGCTAGTCGAAGAATTACCCAACAAATTGGTAGCCATTTCTTGACCTGGGCTAGTCAAATTTGAAGATTGCTCCCCAGTATTAATTTCTATATCACCTAAATCTGAGCTCGTCGAAGTCAAAAAGCTTTCTAGGGTAAAAGTAGAATCACCTGTAGAAATAGCTCCCTCTGTACCATTAGTAAGGCTATTTCCCACTTCAAAGGGTGTTTCCCCATTTCCCCCATGACGGATGGTGATTTTTCCTCCACCATCTCCCCCAACTGTAGCAATGCTGACTGCTGTTTCTGTGCCCTCGATTAAGGTGTCAAAGGTTCCAGTGGCTCTAAAAAAACCTTCTGTGGTAATTTCCACATTGCCGCCTTTCCCATTACTACCACCTTGGGCATTGATCCAGCTAACCTGAATATTACCTCCATCGAGGGTAACATCCCCTCCCTTGTCAACTGTTGTTGATGAGTTAAGCTCTTCCGTGATCAGAGCCTCAGAGGCTGTGATTGTAATGGCTCCCCCATCTGTCTTGATATCACCTAAAGTGACATTAACCCCATCAATGGTGATATCTCCATCAAAGTTCAGAGAGACGTTAGGGGCGGTAATATCATTACTAGCATTCAGAACAATGTTGCCCAAAACTTGTTCTAGGGCATTCGCGCTAAGGCCAGGTGTCCCCCCATCCCCGGACAAAATTTCCATCACATCAAAACCAAGGGGATTATCCCCTAGCTGCTGACTATCACCTTCTGTCCCAGGTACTATAGTAATGTTGCTGTCGTCAAATCTAATCGTGCCGTTTTGACCAACAGGGGCGGTTACATCAACTTTGCCATCAAAGATTAAAGTCTGTTGACTAGATATCTCAACTGTCCCACCATCTGCGGACAATGAAGTTTGCTCTTGAGCACCACGGGCAGTAATCTCCCCATAAAATGCTGTGGTTTCCTCTGACCAGACAGTAACTCGACCTCCGTCTCTATCTGCCGCTTCTCCATCAGCGTTAATCAAGGAATCACCGCTGACAAAGGTGCGATTGGCATTTAAATTTACATTGTCTGGATTGTCTTGGGGGTGCTTCCCAATCCACACCTGGCCACCATTACCGCCGGAAGAGTCAATGGTGGCATTAATTACACCAATGCGATCGCCTAATACTGTTACACTGCGTCGCCTAAGTTCTGGGTTGGAAACATCTAGGGTACCCGAGACAATGCTTGTTCCTGTTTCAGTGGGAACTGTGGTGCCAGAATCCGTCAGCTGCACGTTTCCATTGGAATTGGCGCTGAGTCCCGTCTCAACGCCTTGGGCTGATCCTGTGAGTAGCGCTGGTATATCTAGTGCGGTAAATAATGGTTGCCCATCTAGTGTACGAGGGGGGTCAATCTCTAGATTCAACAAATTTCCAGATTGAGAAATCTTAACCAGACTTTCCCCTGGTACAGCAGCGATAGTAATATTGCCTCCTGGTGCGTTCAGTTGCCCAGTGTTAATCACACTACCCCCGATCAAGGCGATCCTTTGATTGTCTGGGACTTCCAGCTCACCAGCGTTAATGATACTTCCAGGTTGGGCTAAATCAAAGGCAAAGCTAGTGGGGTCACCAATTAAGTTCTGGTAATTATTATTGTCGCCAAAAGCATCAAACCAATTGCCTTCGCCAAAGCCAATCCCAGTAGCTGTAGTTGCTGTAAAGGAAGCAGGCACATTCAGTCGAGCATCAGCCCCAAAAATAATCCCTGCTGGGTTCATTAAGTATAAGTTAGGGCTCCCACTGCCTCTGATTTGAATTAGACCATTAATAATTGAGGGTACATCCCCTACGACTCGCCCCAAAATATTCCTAACCTGGGGATTATTAGAGATAAAATTGGCAATCTGGCCGGAATCGAGTCCAAATTCCTCAAAACTGTGAAACAGATTCGGTTGATCGTCACTAGAGAGGCTACCACCAGTGATATCGAAGGTTTGACCATCACGAGTTACAATTGTCCCTGCACTGTCTTCTGCTGAGGTGATTTGTGCGATTGCTGGTAGCCCAGTTGGGGAGAGCAACATGGCTACCCCCCAGGGCATGACTTGACCTAGAGATAAGCGGTTGAGGAATGAAGGAGAGATTTTTCGGTTAGAGCTTTGAGGGGGAAAATTTTTGCCCTCTAGGGGACTGCACCGTCCTTGGTACTTAGAAGAATTGCTGCCCTTGGGTTTTACTACCGGTTTCCCCATAATCTTCATAGCAACCCTTAACCTTCTCTGTCTAGTAGTCATGGAGTGTAGTGGTCATGCACCTAGTTGGAAACAGCTGTAGCACCAATCCACTAAGGGAAGGTGGTGCTAATTTCACGCTTATTTAAAACTAAAATAGCCATGGTACAATAGCCATGCTAAAATAGCCATGCTTAGTGATCACTGATCACAGTACCAGAATAGGTGTAACTTATGGAATGTTCTGTCTAGCTGGCAACAACTAAATGGTTGTCTTGTGGTACCTGCTGAGGTGCTTGTGCAGGTAATCCTAAAATATCTTGGTACATATTGATATATTGCTTGGCTGACTTCTGCCAACTAAAGTCTTGGCTCATAGCTCGTTGTTGCAAACTCCGCCATTCTTTCTTGTAGCGGAAACCTTCCCAAGCCCGAACCATACAAGTATATAAATCTAAGGGTTCGTAGCGGTCAAAGCAGTAACCCGTGCCAGTTTGATTGATCGGATCATGGTGGGAAACGGTATCCACCAAACCCCCAGTCAGTCGTACAATGGGAATACAGCCGTAACGCATAGCCAGCATTTGGCTAATCCCGCAGGGTTCAAAACGGGAAGGCATCAAAAATAGATCACTACCAGCATAGATGCGTCGAGCTAGAGGATCGTTATATAGGATTTGAGCAGACATTCGTCCTGGATAGCGGGATGCCATTTCCCACAGTTGGGTTTCATAGTAGCGCTCTCCCGTACCTAGGACTAAAAATTGACAATCGGTGTAAGCTAGGAAACCCTGTAAAACTTGCACCAGCAGGTCAATCCCTTTCTGTTCCACTAAACGGGAAACCATACTGATCACACAGGTATCGGGGTTGATGGCTAAGCCGACTTCTTTCTGGAGGGCTACTTTGTTTTTGCTACGGATATCGAGACTATCAGCGGTGAACTTGTGAGGAATGTAGTTATCGGTTTCGGGATTGTAACTTTCTGTATCAATCCCATTGACAATTCCAACAGTTTTACCACTGATAAATGACAGCAAACCTTCTAAGGATTCACCGTATTCAGCAGTTTGGATTTGTTGAGCATAGGTGGGCGAAACAGTATTTACCTGGTTAGCATACTGTACAGCTGCCGCCATAGTATTATGACCTTGCATATACCAGGGACACCAAGTAATTTCTTCTAAGCGCCAGCGCTCGGGGCCTTGATAAGCCAGGTTGTGAATTGTGAAAACGGTGTTGATATCTGATGATTGGTGCATCCAAACGGGAATCATGCCCGTGTGCCAATCATGGCAGTGAATAACATCAGGCTTCCAGTAGTTCCAAGCAAACTCAGCTGCACCATTGGCAAATAGGGTGAATCGCCAGTCTTCATCATCTCCAGAGTAGATTTGGCGACCAGCAAAGGCAGCATGACCAAATAGGTATAAGGGGACATTAGTCTTTGGTAGTAGGGTTTCAAACACATTAAAGTGTTGAAACATAGCATCCCCCGACCACACTGGTTCCTCTGGAATCGCGATTTTATCGGGCAAAAAGCCGTAGTAAGGCATGAAAATTCGCACATCCTGTCCCAATTGTCTCAAGGTTTTGGGTAATGATCCCACTACATCCCCCATACCGCCAATTTTCGCGATGGGAGCTGCTTCCGCCGCAACGAATAGAATCTTCATCTGTTAGTTGTAAATTATTGGTTTTTAGCGCCTATGAAATAGCTGCGAGCTTGAAGGATGAAGTGGATTAGATCAAGCCTTAAACATGGGGCAGAGCTTTTCAGGAATTGACCTTTAACTCCTGTCAGACTTGATCGAATAACCTTCAGCTTTCCAGCTATCCTAGCTTACTCTAGCCTTATGAAAAATTCTACGGGAAAAGAAAAAGGCTATGGCTAAAAAAACCTTTTACTTAGCCTTTTCCTATACTGAAAGCGGCTTTGCGAAAATTATAAAATCTATAGCGCTTATAACCAGACTTGAATTGACTGTTGAGCTATATTCCTATTCCCGCTCGATTTGAGCTAAAATTTCATCCAAAATCTTTTGAGCTCCCTGTTCTTTGAGCTTTTGGGCAAGTTCGATTCCCAGATTTTCTGCCTGACTCGAATCCCCTTGAATGGTATCTTTGACAAGTTTTTGCCCATCGACACTAGCGACTATAGCTGTTAGGGTTAGGGTATTGCCTTCCAACTGAGTGTCTACACCGATCGGAACTTGACAGCCACCTTCGAGTTCCCTTAATAATGACCGTTCTGCGTAACAGCGTTGAGAAGTGA
>NZ_JAAHHS010000098.1 GCF_010692395.1 Moorena sp. SIO3H5 | reverse complement strand
TATCGTACCTTCCGATCTTGAATTTTCAAGGTAACCGTTGTACCAATTGGTCCACGCATCCGTGCTGCCGCTTCATCGAGAGTCATTTCCCTAGTCAACATGCCATCAATTTCTAGGATGTGATCCCGTGGTCGGATACCGGCTAAATCCGCTGGTGATTGAGCAATTGGGGTGATTACTTCTAACTCACCAGTTTCCCCATCAATCGCAATTTGTAGCCCGACACCGGAGAGTTCACCAGAGGTGTTGATTTGCAAACTATGATATTGCTCGGGTCTGAGCAATCGTGTGAAGGGATCCCCAAGACTCCCTAACATTGTTTCTATGGCAGTATAAGTAGCTTCACGATTAGGCAGCCGCTTTTTCAAGGTATTCTGACGTAACGACCACCAATTCTGATGGTTAAAGGTATCATCAACGTAGGATTGAGAAACAATCCGCCAAGCTTGGGAAAAAAGCCTTTGCTCCTGAGAGAAGGCAGCTGCTGTTGGTGTCCACCAGGCAGACAATAGCATGATTGGCAAGGTTAGTAACAGTCCAACCCAGAAGGCTCGTTTGTGCATGATCAAAAATTATTAGAGTACTTGTTAAGTTATATTACCTGTAACCGCTATCAGGTATAATATATCGGCTGTAATCCCCAGAGTTGACAGCAAATTTATGAAGCAGGTCATGTTAAAATTAACATCATGTAACATATAGGCTGTATTCGTTGTAAGTTAGGGAGTTAAACACTCCGACACTCAACGTCTGACGGCAAAATCCTTTCGGAAACTCTGGCCTCATGTTTTCTAAGCAAATCACTGACTCGAAAGTATACGACTGGTTTGAGGAGCGTCTGGAAATTCAGGCACTTTCCGATGACATCACTTCAAAGTACGTACCTCCCCACGTTAATATTTTTTACTGCCTGGGTGGAATTACTCTAACTTGCTTTATAATCCAGTTCGCAACTGGATTTGCCATGACCTTCTACTACAAGCCGACGGTCGCTGAGGCATTTAGCTCTGTACAGTACATTATGACTGAAGTGAGCTTTGGCTGGCTGATCCGCTCTGTTCACCGCTGGTCTGCGAGCATGATGGTGCTGATGATGATTCTGCACGTCTTCCGGGTCTATTTGACTGGTGGTTTCAAGAAGCCCCGTGAACTGACCTGGGTGACAGGGGTAGTTTTAGCAGTAATTACCGTCTCCTTCGGTGTGACTGGCTACTCCTTGCCTTGGGACCAAGTTGGTTACTGGGCGGTCAAGATTGTATCTGGCGTTCCTGAAGCTATTCCCGTAGTTGGTTCTTTAATCGTCGAACTGCTGCGTGGTGGTACTAGTGTAGGTCAGGGAACCCTGAGTCGCTACTACAGCTTACATACCTTTGTTCTACCTTGGTTTATCGCTGTCTTCATGCTGCTACACTTCCTGATGATTCGCAAACAGGGCATTTCTGGTCCTTTGTAAATCTGTACTGACTAAAAGTCAGGAAAGTGTTAAAACTAAATGCAAACCTTCCTGCTGCCACCTGCTTACCTTTACTTATTAAGGAGAATATTTTAAGCAATGTCAGTTCTTAAAAAGCCGGATCTAGACGATCCCATTTTACGTGCCAAACTAGCCAAGGGGATGGGTCATAATTATTATGGCGAACCAGCTTGGCCTAATGACCTCCTCTACGTTTTCCCAGTGGTAATCATGGGTTCCATTGCTTTATGCATTGGTTTAGCTGTGCTGGATCCAGCTCTGATTGGTGAACCAGCAGATCCCTTTGCCACACCTTTAGAAATCCTCCCGGAATGGTATCTATATCCTGTTTTCCAAATTTTGCGCATTCTACCTAATAAACTTTTGGGTATTGCTGCTATGGGATCAGTTCCCTTGGGTCTGATGCTGGTTCCCTTCATCGAAGGTGTGAACAAATTCCAGAACCCATTCCGCCGTCCAGTGGCAATGACGGTATTTTTATTTGGTACCCTATTCACCATCTGGCTTGGTGTTGGTGCTGCCTTACCCATTGATCAGTCTTTGACTTGGGGTCTGTTTTAAGATAAGCCTAACCATCACGCTGATCCTACAACTAGAGTTTCAACTAGAGTTTGTGGGGTTTCCAGTGGTTAGTGATTAGTCCTTTAAAAAAGTTTTTGTCAAAATCCCACGTACTTTGAGCCGTGGGATTTTTGTTTGATAGCAATTTCTCTAATGCTTTTAGAAATAGTTCGAGGCTAAGATAGGTGCATCGAATTCAAAACTAACGAATTTGAGCGACACACAGAAAACCGCATCTAACTACGTATTCATTTTTCTAGAGATTTTTGAGTGTGAAGGGGGCATCCAATCCTACGTCAAAGATATTTTCGAGGCATATTTGTCTGTTGCTGCTAAGTCTGTTAGCAGTTCTAGCGCTGAAATATTTTTGCTGCGGGATGGTCTAGGTTGTGACAATCCCTTTGATGTCTACCCACTCAGATTCCATTACCTGAAAACCAAGCCTCCTGTGCTAGGGCGTGTTCGCTTAACAATAGCGCTATGGTTTTATTTATGGCAAAAACGTCCCAAGCACGTTTTCTGCGGTCATATCAAACTGGCTCCCCTGACTCAGCTGTTGTGCAATAGTTTGGGGATTCCCTATACAGTTTTGACCTATGGCAAAGAGGTTTGGAAACCCTTACCCCTGAAAGAACGTAACGCCCTAGATCGGGCAGCAGGAATTTGGACTATTAGTCGTTACAGTCGCGATCGCGCTTGTGCTGCCAATAACCTAAATCCTGAAAAGGTAAAGATGTTGCCTTGTGCTGTTGATGGGAATAGGTTTACTCCTGGTCCGAAATCACCAGCCTTAATCGAAAAGTATGGTCTGACTGGTGCTAAGGTGCTGATGACCGTTGCCCGTCTGTGGTCTGGGGATATTTATAAAGGAGTAGATGTTACCATTCAAGCACTTCCTGCGATCGCAAAAATCTTTCCAGAGGTTAAATATCTAGTCATTGGTCGTGGTGATGATCAACCGAGACTGGCACAGCTAGCCAAAGATTTGGGTGTTGGGGATCGGGTAGTCTTTGCTGGTTTTGTCCCTACACCAGAATTAGTGGAACACTACCGAGTGGCTGATGCCTACGTCATGCCCTCCCAAGAAGGCTTTGGGATTGTATACCTAGAGGCCATGGCTTGTGGTAAACCTGTCCTTTCTGGGGATTCTGATGGTTCTGCTGATCCCTTGCAAGATGGTCAGCTTGGTTGGCAAGTTCCCTATCGAGACCCCGATGCAGTGGCTGCGGCTTGTATTGAAATTCTCAAGGGAGAGGATCAGCGCTGTGATGGTCAGTGGTTACGAGAACAATCCCTAGGGTTATTTAGTAAAGAGGCTCTGACAAAGCGATTAAAAGAGTTACTCGATTTTGCGTAAACATTGTTCTGATTCCCGTACATCCCCATCCTTGTTAGTAATAAAGCCAGAATCAAGCCTGGGAATAGGGAAAGCTTGGTTTATGGGTTTTCAGCTTTGGGTCAGAAGCCCCTTGCGGAGCATAAGCAGCGAGGGGTGATTTCTATTCAAGTTAAGACTAATCTGAATTAGGATATAACTACCTGATCATATTTGTTATTGTTAAAAGAAAACTGTGAATCAAAATACCCCGAGACAGTTTCAGTTCAACCTGTCAGGTATGGGCTGTTGGCTAGCATTCTTCTTAACTTGTTTCTTGCTAGGGACAGTTGGCTTGGGATGGGTAGTCAATGGTTTTTTGATTTTGATTGCTTTTTTAATCATCTCACCAGTGATTGCCTGGTTTGGAGTTCGCTGGTGGCTCAGACGTAATCTAGTGGAAGATCAATGTCCAGTCTGTGCCTATGAGTTTACTGGGTTTAATAATACCCAGTGTCAGTGCCCCAGTTGCGGGGAAGTTTTGAAGATAGAACAGGGTCGTTTTAACCGCTTAACAGCTCCAGGCACCATTGATGTGGAAGCGGTTGAGGTATCAGTTCAGCAGATTGAAGATTAGAGTAATCGCTAATCACCAATAGACTTCGCCGCAGTTGTCAGGCAAAAGGCTTGCATACAATCATTCTTGAGTGTTGAACTTGTGAAGTACCCCAACCTGCTTGACCTTTGGTCACGCGGGGCGCGTTCGCTGAGGCTGGGGTACCTCACCAATTCATAGCTCCATCTATTCTTTTACGAAGACCGATAGTTCTGCTGCTACAATCATTAATACAAAAAACACTTACCGTGACATAATTACCATCTGGACTACATAGAACATTTAAAATAACTGTATTTCCTATTTTAAAACGTGATTGCCATCCTGGAACAAATTGGACATCTCCGTTATTTACAAAAGTTGTCATTTTTTCTAAAGCTTTATTGGCACAGCTTGACTGACTATTACTACTAACAGCATTCCAACCTGTACTACCTCCATCTCCGAAGCCAGCATAAGCTAATCCTTGGTTTATGGTTATACTTGCAATGGTTGCAACAGATAAAATACTCAGTTTATTCAACATGGCAATATGTTCATATATCTTGTGAATACAACTAAGTATAGTAATTTTATTATTAGATGAATCTAATAATAAAATAATTTTTGTGAAAATAAATTAATATTCATATAGATTTAATTCTGCACGCCGCTATTAGGGAGTTTTAGTGATCGATAAGGTGTAAGGATGCTGTTCACCATTGCGATCGCCGACGTAGAATGAGTAGCTGCCTTGCTCCCAATACCCGGTTTTAACAATATTCGCCCCAGATAAATTATCGGCCTGTGTACATGAGGTACCATTTGGCTCCTGAATCAATAGAGTGGGCTGGCCTTGGCTTTTTAGGTTGAAGCGCAAGTAGGTAAAATCTTGGTTCAAATTAATGACATGATTGGGCTGGGTACTAATCATACCGCATTGGCTCTTATTTGATCCTCCAGAGTTTCCACTAACTACGATGGGATCAGGCTGGAATTCAGGCTGAAGGTTGATGGTTTCGGCGCTGACGACACCAGCGCTACTTAAGCTTACAGCTAGAGTGATCGGAACAATCATCCACTGTGGGAATAGTTTAGTCATTGTCATCCCCTAAAGTCTCGTGATCTATTACTAATACACTTGTTCTAGATTACTTGACTATCTCGACCAAGAATTTGTTTCGCTTTACAATCCCTAAATCACTCCCTATTCTCTACTCCCATTAACCCCAAGGGCAGGGTACCTCACCCAATTGAAAACTGCTATATAATAATGAGGCTGATTTCATCTTAGGAGTCGCGCAAAAATAACTTACCTATTACAGGCTAATTTTGGCCAGGATTGAGGAACGCCATTCCTTGATCAGCAAAAGTTACACCTCTCTATTAGTATGCATAAATGGGAGACTTATTACTGCGCAAATCTTTATTGAGCAAGGAGACTCCCGTTATACCCGTAGGGTTAGCAGGAGACGGGGCCTATAAAGTGCGGACCCAGGTGACCCACACAGCCCCTCAGGAATTGCGAACCCTAGACGTCTCACACGAAATGTGTTAGAAGGTGAGGATGGTTGAAAAAGCTTACCGTTACCGTTTTTACCCAACCCCTGAACAGGAGACTCTGTTGAGGAGAACTCTAGGCTGTGTAAGGCTGGTTTACAACAAAACCTTAGACGCTAGAACAAAAGGATGGTACGAACACCAAAAACGGATTAGTTACAAAGAAACTTCCTCAATGTTGACAGGATGGAAAAAACAGGATGACTTAAAATTTTTAAATGAAGTCAGCTGCGTACCACTTCAACAGGGATTGAGGCATCTTCAAACCGCTTTTACTAATTTCTTTGCGGGTCGGACTAAATATCCCAACTTCAAGAAAAAGCGCAACGGTGGTAATGCAGAGTTTACAAAGTCAGCATTTAAGTGGAAAGATGGTAAAATCTATATTGCCAAATGCAAAGAACCTTTACCTATTCGGTGGAGTCGTCAGTTACCTGTAAGCTGCGAACCAACGACCGTTACAATCAGTCTAGATTCGTCCAATCGTTGGCATATCTCAATCAGGTTTCATGACCATAGAGACTTGAGTTTGCCCCCAACGGATAAACAAGTTGGCTTTGATCTAGGAATTACCAGTCTAATTACAACCAGTGACGGGGATAAAATTGCCAACCCCAAGCATTTCAAAAAGCTAAAGAAAAAACTGGCTAAATACCAAAAAGCTTTGTCGCGAAAACAGAAGGGATCTAACAATCGTCACAAAGCAAGGTTAAAGGTGGCCAGGGTACACGCAAAAATCAAAGACGCTAGAAGAGATTTTACTCACAAGCTAACCACTAAACTGGTCAGAGAAAACCAATTGATTGCATTTGAGGACTTAGCTGTGAAAAATATGCTAAAGAATCACAAACTAGCTCAGGTCATCAGTGATGCTAACTGGGCGGAAATAATCTGTCAGGTCAAGTACAAATCAGAATGGTATAACCGTAAAGCTGTTTCCATTGACAGGTGGTTTCCCAGTAGTAAGTTGTGCTCTGTATGCTTAAATCGCGTCGGATCTTTACCGCTAAACATTCGGGAATGGGATTGCCCATCTTGTAATGCTCACCATGATCGCGACATTAACGCATCAATTAATATTTTGGCGGCAGGGCTTGCCGTTTCAGTCTGTGGAGCGACTGTAAGACCAGCAAGAGAGTAAGTCTCGGAAGGCTAGTGCTAAGAAGCAGAAACCTAAGTCGTGAGTCTTAGGAATCCCCTGCTATAATCGCGAGATTTAGCGGCGGGAGGATGTCAACAGGTGTTTGCCCCAAAAACGGTATCAACCAAAATCTGCTATAATCTCGGAGAATTTGCTTCATGATCCTTGAAATCAGTGTTGAAAGTCATTAAAAAGCAACCATACGCAGCCTGAGTATTGAATATGGCTAGCCCCACTATAAAAACAGGTCAACACCGAGAAGGTAGCTGGTATTTTCCGCTGCGACTCAACTTGGTTCTGCCACTGGTGACTAGGCGTTGCGTGGCAGCGCTTTTGGAAGTCTCGCTGGTAACTACTAGTGCGCTGCTCCCTTACGGGATTGGTTTGTATGCAGAAAAATACTCGAAGGCAGAACCGGTTCCCCTTAACCCAGTGTTGGGGGCAACCCAGAATGCGATCGCAAAAACTCTAGCTTACCCCCGCCTACAACTAACCAAGCGAGTCACTCCCCTGACCAATTTATTTTGGTGTGCTTCCTTAGTGATGCCAGTAGGAGTAACCCTATGGCAACTTTATCTGCTAGGAAAAACTGGTCAAACTACTCCCAAAGGTTGGTTTGGAGTGCGAGTGGTTACCACCTCGGGCAAACCCCCTGGTTTGATGGGTGCGGTGTGGCGTGAGGCAGTGGGACGCTGGGGATTACCACTGGGAAGTGCTTATTTACTATGGCGCTACACTGGAGCCTTTCCTGACTTGGTAATTTTGTTGGGATTGGCAGGATTGATGCTATTGGCAGAGAGTTTTAGTTCTATATTAAATCCTCAACATCGCAGCCTCCACGACTACATAGCCGGAACTTATGTCTCGGATTCCTCTCGGTTGCTCTTGCCGTACTGGTCAAGTTTTGAATCCTTCCCCTCACCAGAGTATGAAGACGTTGAGCTAGAGGAGGACACTGATGGGCAATGGTCTCAAGAGTATGAAGAGGTTGAGCTAGAGGAGGACACTGATGGGCAATGGTCTAATCACCAGGAAGCTACCTCGGATTACCGTAGCGGAACAGTTACTACCATTACCCTGATCTCAAAATCTCAACAGCACTCCCCCAATCTTTGGTTGTGGATGCGCCGACATCCCGGTCTTACACTGGTAATTGTTACCTTTGGCGGCATGGGTTCTGTACTGGGCACGTTTGTGGGAACCCAAATCTATATTCAAAGTCAAGCAAATTGGCGAGCGTTCAATCAGCAGAAAAATCAGGTCTTTCTGAGCTTAGTGAAACAATTAAGCTCCACTGATAGCACTGCTCAAGAAGAACGTTTGGGATCAATTCTGGCTCTAGGTAGGATAGACGACCATCGTGCTGTACCGTTTCTGGTGGATTTGCTGGGTCAGGAAAATACCCCTAGCTTGATTGATACCCTCCAACAAACGTTAGTCAGTAAAGGTGTTCAACCGCTTCCCCATCTACGACTATTGAATCAATCCTTGGCAAACGACCAGAAAACCCTAACCAGGGAAGGTCAAGCTGAGGTTGGGGGAGTGCTAGCGGTGCGGCACCGAGCAACTAAGCAAGCTATCTCGAAAATTCTGACTATCTACGACGGTCAAGTGCATAATGCTAACCTGAGTAATATTAACCTCAGTAAGGTTAATCAGGGTTATGGCTATTTTAATCCAATTCTGGATAACCTGAATTTGTCGGGCATTAATTTCCGCTACGCTAATTTGTCCGGTGCTAATTTCCAGGGTAGTCGCTTCTATGGCCCTGGTGAAGATGAACATTTTGGCACCTTTGATGATTGGGTTAGTGACTTCAGCGGAGCTGATCTCAGGGCAGTTAACCTAACTGGTGCTATTCTCGATAATGTCTTGATGAATCGCACTAATTTAATCGGGGCAACCCTCAACCGAGCAAGGTTTTATAACGGCAGCCTGATCGGTGCTAATCTCAGCAGTGCCCAACTGATTAATGCTGATTTCCGTAGAGCTATTTTAGAAAATGCTAGCCTGACAGGAGCTAATTTGGGGGAAGCAAAATTCAGTCTATCTAGTCTCCATGGTGCTCGTCTCGGTAAAGTTAGTGCTGTGGGCAGTGATTTCTCTTTTGCTGATTTAAGTCAATCAAGCTGGCAGAAAGCAAATCTTTCTAGGGCAAATTTGAGTAATGCTAATCTCAAAAATGTTGATTTAAATTCAACCCAATTAGTAGGGGCTAATTTACGCAATGCTAAGCTGTTTAATGCTAAGCTACGTTACGCTAATCTAAGTGCTGCGGATTTGCGAGGGGCTAATTTAGCTGGAGCAGATTTTAAGGGAGTTACCTTTGCTATGGCTAAACAAACTAAGGGTAATCAATTTATTACCTTGCCTCCACCTAAATCGAATTTAGCCCGGATCAAGGGAGTTGATTTTGCCCATGTTAAAAATTTAGATCAGCAGCAACTTCGCTATATTTGTACCTATGGTGGACATCATCCTCGATGTTTGTAATTTTATTTTAGAGTAGGGAATCGGGAATCGGGAATCGGGAATCGGGAATCGGGAATCGGGAATCGGAAATAAATCCTGTTTACCTCTTAACTCTCAGAAACACTATAAACTTTTAATTCTATAAATTAACCACTGGAAAAATCAAGTAGGGTTATTTTTTTAACAAGAGAAAAAATTAGCGATGCTCTGAAAGATCCGCTAAGCGATCGCATAAATTCAAAAGCTACTGAGTAGATTGACTATCTTCGAGTTGACTTGAGTTGAATGCCCCCTTAACCAGAATAGATTGCTTAATGGATTGCTTTGATTTAAAGTTAACTATCAACAGTTAACAATCTTAGGTGTGTATTAGATTAACACTAGCAATTAAGGGCACTAATTAAGCTATTATAAGCGAGAAACCAGCCATCATTAGAATTAGGTATTGAGGAGTTGAGGAAATGGGTAATACTATTGGATTATTGTCCACAGTAGGAACGCTAGTGCTGGGGAGTCTGGCTAGTTTAATGATTAAGTCGCAACCAGCATTTGCTCAAGCTGCCTACGGAAGTTATGTAGGAATCGGTCCTACGATTGGTATTACAAAGGATGATGATGGAGAAGGTCAGCAAATTGGTGGGGTAATTGCGTTTCGCTACAAATTCCTAGAAATCCCCATTTCCTTCCGGACACAAGCTCTGATTGGTGCTGGCACTGCTATTGTGCCAACAATTTCCTACGATTTCCCCCTCAATTGGCAAACCGATGCTTACTTGGGAGCAGGGGCTGTATTTGCTAGCGGTCGCTCTCCGTCACCAGTGGGAGATAAAACCAGTTTTGCTATACAACCTGGTATTGATTTCGTGCTCCCTAATAGCCAAACGGTTTTGTTTGGTAATGCGATTATTGCTTTTGATGCCTATCGGGATGGTGGCGGCGTCGCTGCCTCTGTTCAAGGTGGATTTGGTCTAAGATTTTAGAGATTTTAAGTTCAAAATAGCCCCGTCCGGTATAGTTTCTTGTTTCATTGCCCAAAACTTGCTCAGTACATCAATTTGCTTTAATCCCACAATTAAATTAAAACCAGGTATGAAAATCCACCAGACTACCAGAGGTTCTGTGAGTCCTTCTTGTCGATACAGTTGGTTAACTGTGCGATAAAGCCTAAACTGAACAATGTAAATCCAAACTATACCGACCAGGGAAAACCAACCAAACCACCCAGGCACATCCGGGTCTAATATCCATAAGGCTTGTGGAACTGCGACACCTAAAAGGAACGGTAATAAGCAAAGGGTACCGGACCAACCAGAATTGTTATAGTGTCGCAACTCTTCCTGAATGATCCACTTGTACCAACCGTAGTACAGCGTTAATGTGGCTACCGATAGCAGCATCACTTTTACCAGAGGACGGGGTTTACCAAGGGGTTGGTCAGACATAAGGCAAAACTATTTCATCGGAACATCACTCTGTCTGTATTGTAAAGTTCCTTAACAAAAATTAATATAATTTAAGGTAGAATGACTAAAGGTTGGACTGAGGTAGAGTAAGAACAAACACCATGGTGAAAGCACAAATTGGGATTATTGGCGGTAGCGGACTTTACAAAATGGCTGCTCTCAAGGATGTGCAGGAGGTACCGATTGACACCCCCTTTGGTCCTCCGTCCGATGCGATGATGGTGGGAACCTTAGAAGGAACTACTGTAGCTTTCCTAGCTCGTCATGGTCGCAATCATCATCTGATGCCTTCCGAGTTACCCTTCCGAGCCAATATCTATGCCATGAAGCAGTTAGGTGTAGAGTATATCATCTCTGCCTCAGCAGTGGGTTCTCTGCAGGAAGAGGTCAAACCCTTAGATATGTTGGTACCGGATCAGTTTATTGACCGGACGAAGAATCGGGTTTCCACCTTTTTCGGGGACGGGATTGTGGCTCATATTGGGTTTGGACACCCGGTGTGCAACCAACTGGCAGGAATTTTAGTGGATGCGATCGCAAGTTTGGAGTTACCAGAGGTTACCGTACATAACGGTGGCACTTATCTGTGCATGGAAGGGCCAGCATTTTCCACCATGGCCGAATCTAATCTGTACCGGAGTTGGGGCGCACAAGTAATTGGCATGACCAATTTGCCAGAGGCCAAGTTAGCACGGGAGGCAGAAATTGCCTATGCTACCCTAGCCCTAGTCACCGATTATGATTGCTGGCATGAGGAGCATGACCATGTCACCGTGAACATGATACTTGATAATCTACAGCGCAATGCGATTAATGCTCAGAAGGTGATTCAAGAGACAGTGCGCCGGTTAGTTGATAATCCACCCGTTTCTAAAGCCCATTCCGCCTTGAAGCATGCTATTTTCACTCCCTTAGATCAAGCTCCAGAAGCAACTAAGGAGAAGTTGGAGTTGATATTGCGGAAGTATTTGTGAAATAGCCCAGGGAACAGGGAACAGGGAATAGGGAATAGGGAATAGGGAGCAGGGAGCAGTAGGAAAGAGTTTGGATAATTTTTTGGTGTTAGAGGTACAAGGGAACAGGGAGCAGGGAGCAGGGAGCAGTAGGAAAGACCTTGGAAAATTTTTTGGTGTTATAAAAAAGCGATGCAGTCAGCCAAAGGGGGTCTTCACAACTCTTACTCCCCACACTTCCCACCCTCCGCACACTCCCCGCGCCCCCGCCCCACACTCCCTACTCCCTACTCCCTACTCCCTACTCCCTGCTCCCTGCTCCCTGGTCCCTGCTCCCTGTTCCCTGTTCCCTAAAACCCAATAATTTATACCTCACCCCAATAATAATTAATAATTAATAATTGCTATTAAAAATGAGAAATGATCTACAGCAATCCCTAAGTCGAAGTTATATAGACCCCTCAACTCTGAGTATTTTCCAAAGAATTCTGTTAACGACAGATGGCACAGTAACAGATATGTTGGAAGCCTATCTGTTTGAACAAATTCGTCTAGTTAAGTTGTCAGAAGAATTGGTGACAACAACTGATGATATCGACCCAATGCAATTAAATAAAGGAAGCTCAGTACTTGATAGGAAAATACTATTACAGGGTAAAATAAGTCGCAAGAATTATATCTATGCTGAGTCAATTATTGTTATTGATCGTCTAGATGATTACTTTCAAAAAGATTTACTTAAAACTAAAACCCCCATTGGCAAAATCTGGCGAGAGCAGAGATTTGAGACCTTTAAAGAAATTGTGGATACTGGAAAAAAGCCTGCTAACGAATTAGCTGATTATTTCGAGATTGAACCGGAAGCAAATTTACTGTTTCGTACCTATTGCGTCTTTTCTAATCGCCAATCAGTGATGATGATTAGTGAATATTTTCCTGAAAGCTATTTTTTGAATAGGCTATAGGGATTAGGGAGTAGGGAGTAGGGAGTAGGGAGTCGGGAGTCGGGAGTCGGGAGTCGGGAGTCGGGAGTCGGGAGTCGGGAATCGGGAGTCGGGAGTCGGGAATCGGGAGTCGGGAGTCGGGAAGCTTGATTAACTCTTGCCTTTTCCAAAGGGATTCTGTTCACAACTCAAATGGAAATGCTAAATGAAACTAACCGGACAGCAATATCAACAATTAACGAATGCTTTACTTGAGGCTTTCCCATCAAAAATAAGACTTGCTGAATTAGTTCAATATAAATTCAGTAAAAATCTAGATTCTATTGCGATGGGAGACGACTTAAAAGAAATTGTATTTAAGTTAATTAAAGCTGCCCAAGCAGAAGGATGGGTTGATAAATTAATTGCAGGTGCCCGTGAATCAAATCCAGATAACCCAGCCTTATTCGCCTTTGCCCAGGAGTTCAATCTTGCGATTGCTATGCCGCAACCGTTATCAGCAAGAGGTAGATTAGAAAGACTGATTAAGAAAAGCAATTCTTTTTTAGATGTAAATCGGTGGCGGGAAAGGTTAGGTCAAATTGAAGGGCAAGTCTGTCGTGTCGAAGTTACGAATAACGATAATAGTCGTGAATTTGGGACAGGTTTTCTGATTGCGCCCAATGTGGTTATTACGAATTACCATGTGGTGGAATCGGTAATTTTAAAACAACCAACGTCTAGTAATGTTATCCTGCGTTTTGACTACAAGCAGTTAGGGGATGGCAAAATTATTAACCCAGGTACAGAGTATCGCTTAGTAGAGGATGACTGGTTAATTGATCACAGTCCTTATACTAACAATCCATTACCAACTGCTGACGAATTGGATTATGCCTTGCTGAGAGTAGATGGAGTTCCTGGGGAAGAACCGATAGGGAAAAATCCCGATCCCAATTCTCCAAAGCGCCAGTGGATTGAGTTACCACAAGAGCCCTATTATCAGTTTGTGCCCGATACTCCACTGTTTATCGTCCAGCATCCCAAGGCGGAACCCTTAAAAATAGCCTTTGATACTGAGGCTATTATTACTATTAACGAGAATGGGACAACGGTTAAGTATAAAACCAATACCGAACCCGGTTCCTCTGGTTCTCCATGTTTTGATATTAACTGGAATTTAGTAGCCCTGCATCATAGTGGTGACCCAAGCTGGAAACCTAGTTATAACGCTGGTAGTCCCTTCAGTGCTATTTGTGCGCGTTTAGAGAAGCAAGGGTTATTGACAAATTTACTTAAGGGTGAAGCAATGTGGTAAATGGTTGTCTGAACCTGTAAGCCACCACTAGGTTGCCAAATACCAGCAAATAAAGGAAAATTTACGGAACTCGGTATAATCAGAGTGTAGATACTTAATTAGAGTCAGACGACTATTAAGTTCTATTTTTCACAGGTATTGAAGTAACCATCAATGAATGCTGGAAATCCCCCTGGTTATCTCCTCGCGCAGATAGAGTCAGCACTGTGTAGTGCTTTCCCTAGTGAAATTCAATTAGCAATGATGCTACGACATCAATTCAGTCAAAATCTGGCACAGGTGGCTAGTGGTGGCAATTTGACGGAAATTGTTTACAAAGTAGTACAAGAATTTCAGAGTAGCAATAGTTTAGAAAAATTAATTAAGAAAGCCCTTAAAGAAAATCCCAAGAATGCTGAGTTAAAGGCAATCAAGGAAAAATTTGAAATTACAACTAGTTTAGTCAATATATTGCTTCCTTTAGAAAACAACTTTATGAAGCAAATGCAACAGGCTTATAAAGCTTGTTGTCCTAATAACTTATTAGATGATTCGGCAGAGGAAATCCCTGAAAGTTTAGAGGAAATTCTAGAAAGTTTAGATAAAATACCTCAATACTACAATGATCAGGAAATACCTATTATACAATTTGGCGCTCGTTTATTAAAAACTGAAGATATTCCCAACCCAATTGGTGATCAACTAAAGCAATGGTTAGAAAAAAATGCCAAGCATGATTTGAGCCCTGGGACGGCGAGGACTGGGAAAAAATCCTGTAAAACCACCCATATCCTCCACCTCTCGGACCTCCATATCACCAGCAGTGAGCAAGCTACCCTTTGGTCAAACCAACTTGCCGAAGACCTCATCAAAGACCTTGACATCCCTAACCTTGATGCTTTGATCCTATCCGGTGATATCGCTAATTATTCCACCGCCGAAGAATACGACGCTGCAGAACAGTTTCTTGACAACCTCCGCAAAGACTTTCCCCTAGACCCAGAGAAAATTGTTCTAGTTCCCGGTAACCATGACCTCAATTGGACACTAGCAGAAGAGGCTTATGATTTACACGATCGCGAAAAATACCAAGGTAAACTCAAACAGGGTCACCAGATCAAACGTGAAGAGCTGATCCCACTCAGAGACAAAGCCAAATGCCAACAACGCTTTGCCCACTTCAGCCAATTCTATGAAACTATCAAAGATCAACCCTATCCCCTGGAGTATGACCAGCAAGCCATTATCGACCATCTCCCAAAGCAAAACTTGCTGATCCTAGGACTAAACTCAGCTTGGGAACTGGATAAGTACTTGAGAGCTCCTGCTAGCATCCACCGAATTGCTCTGACCAATGCCCTAAACCAGATTCGCCGTAACCCAGACTACCTAAACTGCCCATTGAAAATAGCGGTTTGGCACCATCCCCTCAATAGTGACGGAAGCGATCGCATTACTGACCAAGGATTCATCCAACGATTGGCCGTTGCTGGATTCCGCTTCTTCCTCCACGGACATATCCATAAAGCCGAAACCAGCCTTTTCCGTTACGACCTCAGCCCAAGTGGACGCAAACTCGACGGAATTTGTGCTGGCACCTTTGGCGCACCGACCGTTGAACTACGATCCGGTTATCCTTGGCAATATAATCTACTGAAAATTAACGATAAACAGCTCACTGTCCACACTCGCCGTCGCGAAGAAGAAAATGGTGCTTGGAAACCTGATTCACGCTGGAGTCAGGGTCCGGGAAAAAGTGCTTTGGATTATTATTATATTGAATTGTAATCAGTTTTTGGCAAATCTATCCCTTAAACTATTGAAGTAACTGTAAATGAATGGTGGACATACCCCTGGTTATCTCCTCGCGCAGATAGAGTCAGCACTGTGTCGTGCTTTCCCTAGTAAGACCAAATTAGCAATGATGCTACAACATCAATTCAGTAAAAATCTGGAAGAAGTGGCTCGTGGTGAAAATTTTACTGAAATTGTTTACAAAGTAGTACAATATTTTCAGACTAGGAATAGGTTAAAAAAATTAATTAATAAAGCCCTTAAAGAAAATCCCGATAATCCTGAATTAAAGGCAATCAATGAAAAATATAAAATTACGATTAGTTTAGTCAAGCTATTGCGTCCTTTAGAAAAAAACTTTATCAACCAAATGCAACAGGCTTATCAAGCTTGTTGTCCCGATAAATTATGGGAGGATTGGGAAGATGAACTTCCTGACAGTTTAGCTGAAATTATAGGAAATTTGGATGATATACCTCAACCAAATGATGATGAAAAACCTATTGTAAAATTTGTCGCTCGTTTATTTAAAACTGGAGATATTCCCGAGAAAACTGCTAAAGAACTCAAGCAATGGATAACAGAAAATGCTAATAACCCTTCTGATGTATTATCTCCGAGTAACAGTGACTCTCAAAATCATCAGCAACAAAATTTAGATGCACAACCTTATCTGCTTGTCAAGCTATATTCCAGTAAGCAATATCAGCAACAACGTCAACCTAGTTATTTAGTCTCAGCTTGGTTCATTCCTGACATAAATAATTATAATTACTTACTAAATCATGAAAACTGTAAATTTTTACAGACTCCACCAGCTGATGGAGAATCTGAACAAGATATATTTTATATTGAAGACTTGCCCAAGTTAATAGATTTTTTTCTAGATCAATTAATTCACTATTCTAGGGAATATTACCGTCAACCAATCCTTGTATTTTTCTTACCTTATCAACTGTTGTTGAACTATGAAATTGAAAAATTTGAAATTCAAGATGATGATAATTTGCCAATTCCTATTGGTAGCGAGTATTGCGTAATTTTTAGATCTGTGAAACGTTTAAAAAACTATCGTCATCAAAGCCAATGGTTAAGAAAATGGAAACATATCCAAAATAGTAATAAAACTATATGCTTAAATAACTTTGCTTTTAGCAATTTTGAGGATTGGCAGGAATTATATGCTTATGTGAAACAAAACGATGCAATAGGTTTAAAATTACATCAACCCCCATGTGATCAGATATTGAAAGTTATTGATAGGACGGCAATACCCGTTACTTTATGGCTCAGACAAAATAATTTTACAACTATAAATTGTCAACAGGCTCTCGAGCAATTACTCAATTGTCAAATAAATCAGCTTCCCGAAAAGGTAAAAGAACAACGTTTACAAGCTTTTCCCAAAGGCAATAAACAAGAACATATCGGACACCATCTTGCTCTTTTGTGGGAAGACCCCGATCTACTACCACCCCAGATTAACTATACAACCCTATGACATCTTGGAAAATCTTTCGCGGAACTCCCGAACAACCCCACAATGGCATTGAACGCCTTCCTGAGCCTCCTAGTTGGCGGAAATTTGACAAAAAAGAACGGGGTAAAACCTATCAGACCAGGCCAAAGGAAATAGAGTTAGTCAATGCAGCGTTGTATCTGCGTCGTCCTTTATTAGTAACGGGAAAACCAGGCACAGGAAAAACATCTTTGGTCTATGCAGTCGCTCAAGAGTTAAAATTAGGAAAGGTCTTACGTTGGAATATTACCACTCGCTCCCATTTACAGCAAGGACTTTATAGTTATGATGCCATTGGTAGATTACAAGATGCTCAAGGCAGCGACAAGGATAATTTAGCAGACATTGGTAAGTATATTCAATTGGGTCCCTTGGGAACAGCGTTACTATCTTCAACTTACCCCAGGGTATTATTAATTGATGAAATGGATAAAAGCGATATTGATTTACCCAATGATTTATTGACTATTTTTGAGGAAGGAGAATTTGAAATCCCGGAATTAACACGACTAGGTGACCAGTTCCCAAACATTGATGTCAAAACCTGGGATAATCAAAAGACAACCATCCCCAGGGGAAAAGTGACCTGTAAAGCCTTTCCCTTTGTAATCCTTACTAGTAACGGAGAGAAGGCATTTCCTCCGGCTTTTTTACGGCGCTGTTTACGATTAGATTTACCGGAACCAACTCCCGAGGAATTAGAAGCGATTGTCAAAGCTCACTTAGGGGATAGTATTGAACAAGCAGAACCGATTATTAAAACGTTTATCGAGCGACGGCAGAAAGGAGACTTGGCTACAGACCAATTGCTCAATGCCATTTATCTGTTAACTAACACATTTAATACAGAGGATGCTCCCATGGTTGACTCTCAAGACGAAGACAAAGACCAGAAAAAAGCAAAGTTAATTGACCAATTGCTACGGTACCTCAGTAGTATATAGTGTTTATAATACCTATGAGGTAAACAGGATTTTTTGACTCTTGTCTCTTGCCTGCTCCCTGCTCCCTGCTCCCTGCTCCCTAAAACCCAGAGATTTGTAGGTCATGATTAGAAGAATTGCTATATAAGGGATATGCTTGAAGAAGCGATCGCTATTCTACAACAAGCAGGATTTGATTTAACTGCTCGGGAAATAGCAGAAATTTTCTGGTTGGCTGTTCATCTAGACGAGTCAATACAAGAGTCAGAAGCATCAACTCTATCCCAATACCAATCACAGAAAGCGCCAAATAAAAATTCAGATATCCAAGCAGATACGCACAAATCATCACCTGATAAAAAACGTGGTGCTGATCTTTATCAACCCTCTTCCCAACCTAAAAATGGAGAAGCAATTCCGATTAAAGTTCCAGCAGCGGTAGCATTGAGAAATACTCTGGCGTTGGGACGGGCACTTCGTCCGTTAATGGGGAAAGTCCCATCTGCTACAGAAACAATATTGGATGAAGAAGCTACTGTTTACCAAATTGCCGAATCAAACATTTGGCTTCCAGTTCTGAAACCTGCTTCCGAACGATGCTTAGAGTTAGCCTTGGTGGTTGAAAAAACTAGTTCAACTGCGGTTTGGAAACAGACAATTACTGAACTGCAACATTTAGTCAAGCATCATGGTGCGTTTCGGGATGTACGCACTTGGGAATTAACGATTACTGAAACGGAAGACATCAATCAACCAAAGGTAGACTTATTTCCTCAAACTAGCACGGGATGTTATGATTCCACTCCTCATCCTCCCCAGGTATTAATTGACCCGAAGAAACAACGTTTAATTTTATTGGTGAGTGATTGTATTTCTGTGGCTTGGCGCAGACAGTTAATTCATCCAGTGCTAGAATTGTGGGGACGCCATGGTTTAATTACTATCCTTCAGCTACTCCCTGAACGGCTTTGGGAACGCACGGCTTTAGCTTCAGAAACACCAGTGCAACTGCATTCTCTTAGTCCTGGAGTTGTCAATTCTCAGTTTATTGTTAAACCTTGGGATGAAGATGATATTGAGTATAAATCTTCCTCTGTCAATGTTCCCGTCGTTACGTTAGAACCCTACCCACTACTGGCGTGGTCACAGGTAATAGCAGGTCAGGGGAATGTTAGTACAGTGGGGTTTAACTTTGATGTATCCGAAAACTCCCAAGCAGAGAGAAGAGCGCTAGATAGTGAACCTAGTCAAGCCCAACTCGAAGCACCAGCATTAGTTAGTCGATTTCGTGCTACGGCTTCTCCGATGGCGCGTCGGTTAGCTGGATTAATGGCAGCTGCTCCGGTTAGTTTACCTGTAGTGCAACTCATTCAGCAAACCCTGCTACCCAAATCCGCCCAAATTCATGTAGCGGAGGTGTTTATGAGTGGACTGCTCCAGTCTATAACCCCTGTAGACCAAGATTCAAATCCTGATTATATTGAGTACGAATTTAAGCCAGGGGTAAGGGAGTTATTAGTAGATTCTGTACCAATTACTAAAACCCTTTCAGTTATTGATAAAGTATCTGAGTTTGTTGCTAATCAATTAGGGTTATCAGTAAAAGACTTTGAAGCACGTTTAGTTAGACCAACAACTGCAAGTAATGATTGGTTAGACCAAAAAATTCGTCCCTTTGCACAGATAAAGGGTGAAGTTTTAGGGCGATTAGGAGTGGAGTATGCTCGTTTTGCTGAAGAACTTATTAAAAATGAAGAGTTAACAGAAGAAGACAATAGTGAGAATAATCAAACTGCTCCTAGCATATCAAAAATCTTTACTACCTCAGCATATACCCCTGGTTATCTCCTCAAGCATATAAATTCAGCACTGTGTAGTGCTTTTCCTACTAAAAGTGAATTAGAAATGATGCTACGATATCAATTCAATATAAATCTTGAAGAGGTGGCTCGTGGGGTAAATTTTACTGAAATTGTTTACCAAGTAGTAGCATATTTTTATACTAGGAATAGGTTAGAAAAATTAATTAATAAAGCACTTAACGTAAATCCAGATAATCCTGATTTAAAGGCAATCAAAGAAAAATTTAAAATTACAACTATTTTAGTCAAAATATTGCTTCCTTTAGAAAAAAACTTTATCAACCAAATGCAACAGGCTTATCAAGCTTGTTGTCCCGATCAATTATTTGATGATTGGGAAGATGATACCCCGGATAATTTATATAAAATCCTAGAAAATTTGGATAATATACCTAAATACAATTATCAAGAAATACCTATTGTAAAATTTGTTTATTGTTTATTAAAAACTGGAGAAATCCCCAATATAATTGCTGCTCAACTCAAGGAATGGATAAAAGAAAACGCTAAGAACTATTCTGATTTATTAGCTAATGAAGATTTCACAGAAGAAGTCAATAGTGATGCTCAACATAATTCCCCAAAAAATGCTCAAGTTTTACAGCAATTAAGCTATGCTAATTTGGTTCGACCCCCCCTCGCCTTAAACAAGTTTTCCTCAGCTAATCCCTCAGAGTTAAAGCAGTTTTCCTTTGAAGTAGTAACAGTTAACCGTAAAGGAGTAATAATCAAGAAAGAAAATAAGCAAGCAAATTACTTCACTCAAGATCTCGGGAATGGAATAGACCTAGAGATGCTGTATATCCCAGAAGGACGCTTCTTAATGGGTTCCCCGGAAAGTGAGAAGGGAAGTGATGACAGCGAAAGACCTCACCACCAAGTAACCATCCCACCCTTCTTCCTGGGGAAATATCCGGTCACCCAGGCGCAATGGCGAGCTGTGGCCAACCTACCAAAAATTAACCGGGACTTAGATCCAGACCCTTCGAGATTTAAAGGGGAGAATCGACCAGTAGAGCAAGTAAACTGGTTTGATGCGGTGGAATTTTGCGTACGCCTTTCCGACTATACAGGAACGGAATACAGATTACCGAATGAAGCGGAATGGGAATACGCCTGTAGAGCAGGAACTACCACGCCCTTCCATTATGGAGAGACCATAACCAGTAAATTAGCTAATTATCGTGCTTCCTATACTTATGCAGAGGAAGCAGAAGGGGAATATCGAGGAGAAAGCACCCCAGTAGGAAGTTTTCCCCCCAATGGCTTTGGCTTATACGATATGCATGGCAATGTTTGGGAGTGGTGTGAGGATGCTTTCCATGATAATTACGAAGGAGCCCCGGAAGATGGGAGTGTCTGGACTATTTATAATAATCATAATTATTATTATCTGCGAGGCGGCTCCTGGTTCTACTATCCTTGGCTTTGCCGTTCTGCCTCCCGCATTCTCTATAACGCGCGCGGTAGCATCGACCTCGATGTCGGTTTTCGTGTGGCTAGGGGTGTTGGGAGGAGCTAGCCCTTGCGCAAGTCACAAGTTAGAAGTCAGAACTCAAAAGTAAGCTAGGACTAGGTTTAAGAGTTTAGAAATGTCCTAATCTTAATGCGTAGTGCTATACCAATAAAAAAAAATCGGTCAAGTTGTGGTTAACCCCAATGCTA
>NZ_JAAHHS010000097.1 GCF_010692395.1 Moorena sp. SIO3H5 | reverse complement strand
TGGCAAGCAAGTTCCCAATCATCTGTTCCCCAACCTTGAATTTGCTCGTCAAAATAAGCTTCAGGAGTTCTCGGTAGGCTTATGTTACAAGAAAAGCAAGCCATCCAAGGAAGAGATGATTTTGACCAAATACGTTGATTGTCGCGATCTACTAACAGTTTTTCTCTCTCAAACTCTGCTATTAAGCTCTTAATATTGACATCTTCTTCAACAGAGCTAGGTTCCTCTATTTTTACCCATGCGCGCGAACCACACATTATCTGAGGATGTCCGCTATGAGCCTTAGCGTGCTGAGAGAGAAAATCTGGTTTGACAACCATATCTCCGTCCAAGATCACTAAAATATCACCTTTGGCAAGACGAATACCATTATTCCAGGAGTGGGTTAAACGAAATCCTCGATCTGGTTGCCAAATATATCGTATATTCAATCCTCTAGAAACAAATTTTTTGACTATAGAGAGGATGTCTTTACTGGAACCATCATCGCATACCAATACCTCCCAAGAATCTTCATAATCTTGACATTCAAGAGACGCCAGAAACCAATTCAGAGTGATTGGTTGTTCGTAGTTGGCAACGATGACGCTAAGTTTACAAGAATCCACTGTTACTTCCTCCGTTCTTAAAAACCTATGATTATCTATATAAATCTGTGATTTTCTTGCTAATAATCTGTTCTATTCCTGTTTCTATCTGGCAACGTCGGCGTTATCTAGATCCTCTAGCTGTCACGGGCGTTGGCGTCAGCGGAGCGTAGCTCTCACTGCCCACCATAGCTAAATTTAATGCTGCATTCAAGTCTTGACCGCAGCTAAAATTGCAGTTTTCGCAATTGAACACTCTTTCAGCTCAAGACAGAGACTCTTTAATCTGACCACACCTACTGCAAGTCTTAGAACTAGGAACATCTATCTACAATAATTAATTTAGGGCGTGTCATCAAATAGAAATCAATCTAGTTTAGAATCGATAAATGTAGAGAGTTGAGTCAATCAGGAGCCGTGCTATCATGACGCGCCGCTATGCTTTGCGTGATGACCAGTGGGAACGCATCAAAGACTTACTACCAGGTCGAAAAGAGACGGTAGGAGTAACGGCTAAAGATAATCGATTGTTTCTCGAGGCAGTATTGTACCGCTATCGAGCTGGGATTCCGTGGCGGGATTTACCGGAAAGATTTGGTGATTTTCGAGTAGTTCATACCCGTTTTAGCCGATGGGCAAGGCGCGGGGTGTGGCAACAGGTGTTTGAGGCTTTAGCCGACGATCCAGACAACGAATACGCTATGATTGACTCGACGATTGTGCGTGCTCACCAGCACAGTGCTGGGGCTAAAAAGGGGATGGGTCAACTGAAGCCATCGGTCGTAGTAAAGGTGGATTGAGTACCAAGATTAATGCCCTGGTGGATGCCTTAGGTAATCCCCTCGGTTTTCACGCTTACCCCAGGACAAGCATGTGACCTCGACGGAGCTGATGTACGACTCTTGGATTTGGCTGCGGATACACTGCTGGCTGACAAGGCATATGATGCTGATGAACGGGTGATTGAGCGACTCAAACAACAGGGTAAAGTAGCTGTGATTCCACCCAAGCGCAATCGTACTATTGCTCGTGAGTATGATAAACATTTGTACAAAGCACGACATCTGATTGAGAATTTTTTTGCCCGACTTAAGCAATATCGAGCGATTGACATGCATGTCACGCTTCGCGATCGCGACGCGCTACGATAAGCGAGCTCAGAACTTCCTAGGAGCAATTTATCTGGCTGCTGCTGTAATTTGGCTTAATTGATGACACGCCCTAGAGCCTAACTACCCGAACATTACTGAGATACATTAGAATCTTTGGGTGCATAATGCAGAATACTCTTAACGGATGCAGTTGGATCGAATTGAAAAGATAAACCTCTTACACATACTACTGGTATCCCTCTACCCCTCTGTCCCAAAATAACTGATGCTCCTGCGGCTAAAAGATCGCAGAGAGTTTCCTCAGCATACTTTACCTTGCCATTAGCCTGAGTTGTACTAGTAATGCGTAGTGGCGAAATTCCATAAATACCAAGTGCAACAGCCCCAGCCCCAGCTCTATCGGCCCGTCCGTGACTATCAGAGATGACAACAGCAACTTGCACACCCGCCTGTTCAAGAATTCCGAGTGAGATTCGCTCTGCTGATTTATCAGGATCTCTAGGCAGTAAAATAACAAGTTCATCACTAAGTCTATCAACTCCTGCTGAAGATAGCTCAAAGCCTTGCTTTTGAACAGCAATTAAAGCTTTGCCATTGGTTCGATAGCTTTGAGACTCATCAATTACAATCTGACAGACTTTTTCAGGTTTACCTGTAATACGAGCAAGTTCAATGGCTTCACTTGAAGCAGAAACACCACTAGTGGAACAATACATATTCTCTGCTTTCGAGACAATTTTAGAAGCAACCACTATTACATCTTGATTCTTAAGACCGCCATACTTCTCGAAAGCACTAACAATAACCTCGGCGAGATCGGTTCCTGGCTCAATATCTGGGATATCAGATATTCCAAATAGTTGATAGTTATCGACAGACTCCATTGTCATTTTCAGCTCCTTTGTTAAATAATAAACTTGTCTTCAATGATATTTATAATATCCACAAACTGGTTCCCAAATGTATATCATATCAAGACATTCCCAGATTCTCGTTGTATGTTTTCATGATTAAATCAGTAGCTTTTTGGGGAGATTGTGCGGTGATATAAAAAAAATTACTTCTAAGTAACGAGTTCACCATTTTATTTCTCATGGCTTGCATCTCTATAGAATCGAAAGAGGGAAAATGTCCAGAGATCGTGCCATCTTTTTCCAGCACCAGAGGAGTCGTTTGGCCTCTTATGTATCTGGCAAAATTTTCATGGAGACGCAATGCTTCTGTTGGTTTATCAAATATCTTGCTAACAGAATTAGCAGCCGCTAGAGCATGAACATTAACCCTGATAACTAAGGCTATATATTTCTTGTCAACGCATACTGGGATGTTAAGTTGATTTGGATTAAGCATTATTTTACTTTCATAGTCAATTCCTGTCGAAATAGATGCTGAAGCATTGTTTTTTTCAAGCAATAGATCTGGGAAAAATTTACCCATTACATATTTTCTAAAGGTAAAGTTGGTAGTACCACCATGGAGATATTGTTTTTCTTGTTGATCACTACCTATAATGACCAAATCATTACCAATCAATTCTGCATCGTGATAACTACATAAAGCATAAGTTGTTATTGTTTTACCACTACCCTTATCTCCTAAAATTAAGATTGCCCTATCAGAACGAGGAAGGGAAACTGCCGCCGCATGTATAGTGCATTCTGACTTCAATATTTGGCGGGAACCTTCTGAGATTGTATACATTATGTGGTGTAAATTCTTCACAAAAGTCTTTTGACCCAGATTTCCCTTGAGCAAAAAGGTTTGAGGTTCTATTTGAGTAAGACTAGGTTCTCGACGATCTGCAATGAGAACTATTTGTGAGTGCTCTTGGTTGTAAATATCAGATCTATCTGGATCATATAAGACGTTGATTCCTTGGAGATCAATCGTATTTTTTAGTTCTACGAGATCGGAGTCGCGAAGACAAAAAGACGCAGAAATATAGACATGGGTTATGATACCACCTTGTCTTATAGATAACTGATATTGATATTTCTCCTCATCATAAACAATGCACATCACTACTTTATTTTATCTTGGTACATAAGATTTCCAGTTTTAGGTATTAAAATCTCTTCATTTATTATTTTCTGTGTCCAGTCATTTCTAGTAAAAACTTCTTTGATAATATCCTTGATTTCTGCTGGATTCGGTTTTCCACTTGTTCTTATTACAACTTGACTTGGGTCGAGTAAATCATCACCATTTTTTGCAACTAGAAGAACTTCAACAGTTTGAGCAATTTTCTTATTAACTAATTGAGATACTTCATCTGCCACAATACCGAGTACTTTACCAACGTGATAGACAGGATTTTTGCCATAAGCTGCCTCCATGGAAAAAACCCTGAACATAGGAATAATTCCAATTCTATTATTCCCACGACCGACTAGCCCTTCTTCTCCATAATCAAGGGCTGAACCACCAACAAGAGCATAAAGATCTTTCGCCTCTTTTATAGATAAATCTCGAGTTTTATTTAGCTCAAGATTGAAGCTATATTCCGAAGGCAATTTATTCCTAATAAACTGAGATAGTTGACTATAGACTTTATCTGTAATTTCCCAATACTCATGAATATTCGTACAGTATTTTAGTATTACTGGGAAACATACTCGAATGTCTATAAAATGCTTACGCCGTATAGCCATAACTTTAATATCTTGACCACACTCCTTATATATTGGTTTTTGCTCGGAATCATAAAAAAATCCCTCTATTTGCAGCACTAGCTTTTCAGTTAAGGTCAATGGTGAGCTAGAGGCAACAGCAGATGTGTCATTGGCACAAAGTTTTTTGTATTCTGGTAGATCTGCAATGGATTCAGGGTTAAACCATTTGGGGTTCTTTGAGTAAGTAGTGTGTTCATGAATAAATTTCACATCTTTGTCTAAATCTAAATTTGGCAATGCTTTAGCCAAGAATTTTCTTGCACCACTAACACAGATATCATTAACAGGTATTTTATCCCCACCAAAAGACTCACTTATACGACCGTTCAGAAAGACTCTTATAGGCTCCATAATCTCAGTCGATCCCCAATCAATTCGTGCAAGTCCGCCTAAAACGCACACCTTATCAACATTATGATGAAGTACCACACCGTATTTTTCCAGGCAGTACTTTGAGTATTCTACCGATATTGTTTCCGCAATCCCGTCAGCAACGGTATCTGGATGTCCAATACCTTTTCTTTCAACAACTTCAATATCTTGCTCTACCAAGAAAGTAGAATCTGTTTCAATTTGGATGTTCATGATTAAACCTCGTATATATCGTTTTCATTTGAGATGTGAACCAGTAATTAATTGTCAAAGACAACAGACAATAGTAAAGCTAGATTATTCAACAGTCTTTAGATTTTTGATAGATTTCCTCAATCAGTTTGTTGACTCTAACAGCACTAGAAAAATCTCCTAAAAGAATATTTTTGTTCCCCGTCTCCACATATTGACTCATGTAATATATAACACTTTCGTGGCCACAGCAATTTCCACTGTTTAAAGCGAATTTAGGAGTATTTTTCAGCTCCTCACTTGCTTCTCTATTTCCGACTTTTTCTTCAACTTTATTCAAGGCATATCCACCCAATTTAACTGACTTCTTAGGAGAAGCAACTAGTAAATATGTCTCAGGTTTCACAGGTATATTGGCAGTGGTAATTTCTAAAGATACTAAGGCTTGATTAACTAGCAACTGACAAACAATACTATCTTCAGTCTCTATATCTTTATGAAATATTTTCCGCTTTATGGCACTCAATACGCTGATTGATGTGTCATGGGGAAAAAGGGACAAAATAATATCGAGCATGTGAATTCCTTGATTGTAAAGTATTCCTCCTTCTGATGCTATTTTCCCTTTCCAAGAATTAGCTGAGTAGTATTGTTCGTCCCTAGGCCAGCAAACCCGACCGCTTATATATTTAATATCCTGCCAACCATCAGGAATAAATTGTTCATATAATTCTTGTACCGCTTCATTAAATCTATTTTGAAAAACACAGGTTACTTTCTCTTGGTGATTAGGGAGATTGACAATGGAATCAAAATCACTTTGTTTAATATATAAAGGTTTTTCACAGAGAACGAAGCAGTTTTCTGTTAAACCGACAGCTATAATATTAGCACGAATATCATGTGGTGTACAAATACAAAGTACATCTACGTCTTTGCTCAGGGAATACTGGTCTGCATAGGCAACTGTGTCCCACTCTCCTTGAAATTTCTTTGTCTTAGAAACTTCTATATCAAAAACTCCTACTAGTTCTGAATTTAAATCTTTGACAATAGAGCGAGCATGACGTTTAGCAATATTACCACAACCAACAATTCCATAGCGCACTCTTCTATTTGTTGTTAAGACTTTTTTGAGATATTTAATTGATGAATTGGTAGCTTCTTGACTATTTGACTTAACATGGGTTTCTAAAGAAAAAACTATCTTTCTATCTTGCAGAGCATCCTTTAAAGTTGTGAGATGTCTTTTATAATTAATTGAACCTTCTCCTACTGTCACATAGGTGGATTTAGTAATATCAAAGTCTTTTATGTGAGCATAGCTAATGTAGGGAGCTAACCGATCCAAATCAGCATAGAGTAACTGTTCACCCATCTGGTAAATATTACCGATATCAAGTAAAACACGTAGTCTAGGATGATCCCAAGCGGAAATGAGTTCAAATTGTGAAGACAAGGTGTCAATGTTACAAGCTGGTTCGTTTTCTAATAAAAGAATTTTATTGTACTTTTCTGCAAGCTGAATAAGTTTTGCCAAGTCACCATCAAGGTCTGAATATCTAAATCCTGCATACTTGAGATATGAAAAAATACGAATATATTTTGTCTGCAAAATTTCTGCTATAACAAATGCTTTTTCCAATAAATCATAGTTTTCCCCATCTTTTTGTTGATATCCATGTGTATTTACTTTGGCAGTATGCTTTGAACTACCGTCGGGGTTCCACTTCAAAAGGGGGGAAGCAAAACTAGCTACAATTAGACCGCTATCATGAATTTTTTTCGCGATTTCTCTAATTTCTTTTAAAGAGAGATTTAATAAATTAATTTTATTGATACTACGTAATTCAATTAGACTTAATTGATGTGATTTTGCACATTTAATTGCCTCATCTAGATTGGCACTAAATTCATCTGAAATAAAAGCTATTGTTTGATTATTTTTCATCGGGTTAATACTTCTTTAACACTTCAATAAGTTGAGAATTAATATCTTCAAATGGAGCATTCGAGATATCTTGACCTGTCCATAAGCGAAAGGCTTCGACAGCTTGATATATCATCATCCATAAACCAGAACAGATGTTTGCTCCTCTTTGTTTCAATGTTTTGAGCATTTTAGTATTATGGGGATTAAAAACGGCATCAAATGCAAAAAGATTTTGTAGATTTCTTTCTCGCTCAAGTTGAAGTATTAATTCATTAGATATAAGCGATTCATCGCTCTTAGGATACATTCCTATTGAAGTAGCATTAATGATAAAGTCTGTGGTTAACAAGCATTCAAACAAGCGATCGTCATTAAGCAAACCAACTTTCAATCTTTCTTTGTGAAGGTCAAAAAAATCATCTGCTAGTTTTTTCAATTTGTCTTGATCTATTCCTAAAATTGTGATGTGATCGGTATGTTGATAAATTTCATAGATAATTGCTCTGGCAGCACCACCAGAGCCTAAAACAATAATTTGATCTTTGTTGTTAATAGGACGAAGATTTTTCTCTATAGCTTGATAAGCTCCAATCCCATCAGTATTGTAGCCAACCAATTTATTCCCGCTCATTGTAACAGTATTAACAGCACCGATTGCTTGCGATCTTTTGTCTTGTTCGTCTAAGTATTTAATAACTGAAAGCTTATAAGGCAAAGTTATATTTAAACCAGAACATTTAATCTGTCGTAAACTGTTCATGTATATGGGCAGTTCGTCTTCTGTAGGGACTCGTAGCTTAAGATGTGCGTACTCTATTCCCGTTATCCTAGCATATTCAGCAAATAGATAATTAGAAATGCTATGTTCTACAGGATTTCCAAGTAATGCTGTAAATATCATAGTATTAATGTCTCACATTTTGAATTAAACAAATCTTAAAATTCATACTAGGGCGTGTCATCAATTAAGCCAGATAACAGTAGCAGCCCAATAGTCTTTGCCATCCCCATGGGAATATACCATAGAAGCTGACGCTTCGCGATGTAAAAGCTGATTTGGCTTACCCCACCCAACTTATAAAATATCAGTGAAAATTATGGGTGGGGACTGCACTCAATAATTTTGTTCAATTGAACACCATATCAGTATGAGATGATGGCGTCTCGCGGATGAACTTCATATGGATTGAGCGAGTTTCCTTAGCATGCCCGGACACTACCATGATTGGGTAGTCAATTAGGACATCCTGGAAAGACATCTGCAAGCGGAAGGTCCCGTCTGGGTTAATCTTTACTGGACGTCCATCAATAGTAACGGAAGCATCAGGATCGATGGTACCGTGAATGATTAGCTCTTCATTTGCCACTAAGGACAATTCGGGAGAACGAGCGGGGGGAGCAGAAGCACTTAAACCAGCTCCCGACATGTTTGGAGAAACCAACTTACCAATACCCGAAGGGAAAGCATTGGAAGTTATTGCTGACCTTGGAACTTGCTGCATAGAACTATAAAGAGAACCAGCTACTGCCTGAGATTCCCCAGATTGAGTTATGCCAAAGATTTCGCCATAGATAGGAGGATTAGGCATTTCCGAGCTACTCCCATTAGCTTTTTGGCTAGGTGGCACAAGTTTTAGGACAGTCTTACCCTGTAAATTATCATTCCAGTTGACCGTGATGAATTGGTCTTCCATCCATTTAGAGGGATAGGCTGGGGGGGCATGGATAGGTGCTGAACGGGCAAGAACTAGCCATTGACCATCTTCACAGCGATAACCAATTTCAACTACATAGTCGCGATCGCTAACTGGTATGGGTAGATACCATTCTCGCACTAGCTCATCACAGGGATATTCTTGGATACTATGGGGACTTTGATCATCGAGTTTGATTGCAGTAACATCATAGAGCCTTAGAGCGAGTTGTTGACCTCCCTGAGAGCGCAGTTCTTTTTTATGTTCATTCGGAATATCCCAATAAGCATAAGACCAATGTGGATCACGAGGCATTAGGACAATCCGGCTTTCACCATAACCTTCTGGTAGCTCTGCTAATCCCTCATCAACAGAAACTAGAGTATCACTACTCGGCTCTTCTTGAGCTAATTCAAACTGGCTTGATTCTTCCTTTGCTTCTGCCTCAATTATCGGCGATGGAGTGGTAGACCTTTTGTGATATTCTATTGCTTTAATTTCCGCCAATAAGCGTGCTTTACGCATTCTGCTGTATCGAGATATACTATATTCACTTGCAACTCTACGTAATTGTCGTAAAGTCATTTCTTCTAGGGGAGTTCCTTCTTTTGCCATGATTTATTTTCTATACGTTGTTAGGTTGCCTGATAGATTACTGATGTCAATCTTGAGGTGTGACCCGTGGCCGCGAGGGATTGCTCGCGGCCTAGGAAGCGCGCACAAAGAACGAATTTAATTCTTCAAGGTGCTACCCGTGGAGAATTTAATTGTTAATGCTAAGAGAGCACCTAAGGGTCAAGCACACCTAATTAAAAAAAGTTTTGGTTGCTATGAAAATTACCATTACTCAGATCTGACTAAAGTTTGTATCCTTCTTGATTCCCAGATTTTAAAGGCGCGACCCTAGGCCGCGAGGGATTGCTCGCGGCCTAGGAGGCGCGCGCCTTGAGGGAAATTACCCGTCTACTGCTTATTCGAAACTTCAGTTATTTTTTATACCTAAAATCTGGTAAAGTCAGCCATCGATAATTTGGTTAAATACTAACAAAGCCACATTTTTATGGAATCCTCTGATCAACTATATATAACAAGAAATTTTTTGGTCAGATCAAGGGTGAAATCAGCCGATTTTCGGTAAATTCACGCATTTGTCAGAAAAGTGGGACTCAAAATGTCATGAAACTGTGACATTACTCCTCAAAACTTAGGACTTCAGTCATCAATATTATCAACTTAGGCACCATAAATGATCTGTAGCTAAGAAGGATAAAACTCTGATCTAGTTATCATTGAAATTCCTTATTAATCATTTATCTCTCAGGGTTGATGATAATGAACACTATATGAATACTTTCCTCAGCGGTGAGCGAAACGTGGCAAGCCAAAGCTAATCGCATCATCAATCATCGACAGGAATAATCATTAGTTTTCCCTTTTCTTTTCGACAGGAATTTACTGGTCAGATATGTTTTTAGCTATCTTACCATCCAACCTTTAATTAACCACTGACCCCCTTGGCGTACTAACTCATACTTGACTCTTAAGTTGTCATTACTCGAAGCTGCCGGACTATGCATACCATCTTGATATACCTTTGCTTGCTCCTTGACCGCAGCATCGATCACAGCTTGATTAGGATTCGATGTGTTAGTCTCAACTGAGTTAATTTTGACGCTGTGCTTGTAGATCCGGTAAGAATTATTGGTTTTAGCCGCTCTAGCACTTTTGAGCCAGACAGACAGAGCTGGCTCAGCTAAGATTTTATTAAGTTGCCCTACGTCATGTTTTGGTCCAAAGGCAACTTTCTTAGTGTTTAGCCAGGTTTCGATGACTTGCTGAGCCGTTTCTTGATTTAGAGGACCACTCGGAGCAATGAGCCCACTGCCGCTCGGAGGAATCGGGACTGGAGGTTGGTCAAGCTGCACAAAAAGTTGTTCTCCCTCTAAGGGTGGTTTTGAAAAACTTTTAAGAGCTTTATTGAGCAAAACCAGCAGGATGCCCAGTCCTAGCAAACCTAAAATACTCAGGAAAATCAGACGTCTTAGTTTAGTCCCTGGTTTGAATCGCTCTGGTGAATGTTCAAGACGATCAGGGGATGAATGATTCAGACTGCTCCGCTGACTTGAGGAGTCTTTGACCAAAGAAGCGCCTCTAGACCACCCACCTGAGGTGCTTGAATTTTGACTATCCAGGGTTTTGCCTGACTTGCCCCCACCCAGAAAGCTACCTAAGGAATTACGCCTACGACGCCGTCCATTACTCCGCAAGCCTGTTGTGTTTGACTCTAAGTCCTGAGAGGTTTGTGATACTGAGCCATTTGATGAGTGGGATATCCCTTGACCTGTAGGCAAAGTTGATACCCCATTATTGCTTAAGCGATCGCTATTGACCCCGTTTTGACTAACACCGTTTGCCAACGCCCCACTTGGCCACCTTGATCCCACCGTTACTGGTTCTGGCGTTGTCTGTGAGCCTTGGCCATTGCTTAGTCGATCTTGCCCCAGGATGCTTTTAGAAGAGCCTACTGTTGCATAGGTGGTTGTTTGGGAAGGTACAACGGTCCACTGATTGGTAGTTTCCTCAGATGAATCGGGTAAATTTTCTAGATAGGCTTGTACTTGATCATCAGCAAAGTATTCCTTCAAAGAGACTTTTTGATTCGCCAAATCCCGGAAGTGGGGAAATACAGATTCTTGTAGCCAACGCTCTCCGTACAGGCATAATCCTGGCAATAAGTCTGGGGAATTTTGAGAATGTTCCCGAATGAAAGCTAGAGGTTCGTATTCCTGGCTCAGTTCCAAGGCACGACTGGCTTCTTCCGTTTGGCCCAGAAGCAGAGCACACACCCCTTGTTCTAAGTGAACATCCTGCCGCTTACCCAAACGCATCAGCATTTTCTTGGCACGAGCAATCAAAGCCGGTTCTCTGTGGGCAAATCCCCTTGCTAGTAAGGCGTAAACAGCTAGGTATGTAGCAACAGCTGAAGGACGTCGTGCTTCAGCTTCAAATAAGGTTTGCTGTTGGTTGGAAGTAAGATAGCCTCGTAACTGTTGGATAAAGCGAAGAAAGTCATCAATCCCTAAACCAGATTGGTCATTACCTGTGCCATCAATCCCTCGGCGCTCCTGTAACATTTCTTGCAGCAACCGCAAGCCTTTGCGACGCTCAATGGCTTTTTCTTCTGGCAGGGCTAATAATTCTAAAATCCGATAAGGGCGAAGTTTATAGAGGTCTGCCTGGATTTCCCCTCGAACACTCGGAAATAACCCTTCTTGTAGGAGTAATTGTTGTCCAGTTTCTAGGGACATAGCTGCGTTTTCATACTCCCCTTGCTGCCATTCCTCTCGACCTAGCTCTAAGCAGGCAATCGCTAAGGTCAAAACTACGTCGGGTCGAACAAGTTGGGTATCCCCCAATTTACCCTGACTTAATCCAACGCTGTTACCTTTTTCCAGTAACGGTTGCGCCAGTTTTATAATCAGTTCGTATTCGCCAAGTTCTTGAAGAATCAGTAAGCTTCCGAGTAATTGGTCGTTATCAATTTCAATGGTGGGAGTGTGAGCTTCGACGGTTTCACCTGTTACTGTTTGATTAGTACCAGGAGCACCCGCCACTGATGGGTGTTGCTCTTGGAGTTGATAAGCTTTGGCAATCAAGCCAGCATCGTAATCCTCTCTTGTGTCGGGGTCACTCAAAACCCCGTAGGCTTTTTCAAGGAGAGTTTTACGAGAGGCTATTGCTGCTTCCGAATATTCTCGGCGCGGTAGTTGTAAGGTACGATCACGATAGGCTTGGCTGAGCTGTTGGGCTGTAGCCTGAATCGGCAATCCTAATATGCGGTAGTAATCGAGCGGAATGCGCACGGTTCACTTCCCCAGCTTTTCGAGCAACTGAATGAGTTGATGATAGCCCATATCATACTCCCTAAACTGGCTATAGCTATTTATCTGTCACTTTAAAAGACACAATATAACAGCTAACCGGTTTTGTCGAGTCCCTAAACACTATTAATTCTAGCAACTAGGGTGGATCATCTTCTTCAATTAACTTTAATTAACTTTAAATTAAACTAAACATTAAAGCAGTAGTGCGATTTTAAGTCAATTCAACTTGACCTAACTATCCCCTCTAGGCTTGACCTAGAAGATAAATTCTGGAGGATAAATCCTGTAGGCTTGAGTGAAACTTTATAATAGCTTTGCTGAAATTGGCTAAACAAGTAGTTTGGCTAAATGCCAGTATAGTGTTGGGACAAGTATAGGACAAATTAATGGCTCAGGAAAGAACTTTACCTAAAGTAGAGGATTACAAACCCATTACCAGCGCAGAAGGATTACTCATTTACGAGGATATGATGCTCGGGCGCTTGTTTGAGGACAAATGTGCTGAAATGTACTATCGGGGCAAAATGTTTGGTTTTGTCCACCTCTACAACGGTCAAGAGGCAGTCTCAACAGGAGTCATCAAAGCGTTGCGTAATGGTGAAGACTTTGTTAGTAGCACCTATCGTGACCACGTCCATGCCTTAAGTGCAGGAGTGCCAGCACGGGAAGTGATGGCAGAGTTATTTGGCAAAGCAACAGGCTGCAGCAAGGGACGCGGTGGTTCAATGCATATGTTCTCACAGGAACATAATCTCCTGGGAGGCTATGCTTTTGTAGCTGAGGGGATTCCCGTTGCCACGGGTAGTGCTTTTCAAAGTAAATACCGTCGCGAAGCCTTGGGGGATGAGAGTGCTGATCAAGTCACCGCTTGCTTTTTCGGTGATGGAGCTTGCAATAATGGTCAGTTCTTTGAATGTTTGAATATGGCAGCCCTTTGGAAACTGCCCGTTATCTATGTCGTGGAAAACAACAAGTGGGCAATTGGGATGGCTCATGAACGGGCAACATCCCAGCCAGAAATTTATAAAAAAGCCAGTGTATTCGGCATGGCTGGAGTAGAAGTCGATGGCATGGATGTAATGGCTGTCAGAACTGTTGCCCAAGAAGCGATCGCTCGGGCTCGTGCAGGAGAAGGCCCAACCCTGATTGAAGCCCTGACCTACCGCTTCCGAGGTCACTCTCTGGCTGATCCTGATGAACTGCGCTCCAAAGAAGAGAAGGAATTCTGGTTAACTCGCGATCCCATTAAAAAGATGGCAAGTTACCTGACAGAAAATAATCTAGCTACTCCCGAAGAACTCAAAGCCATTGAGAGCAAAATCCAGGAATTGATTAATGATGCAGTTGAGTTTGCCCAATCCAGTCCTGAACCTGATCCTAGCGAACTATATCGCTATGTTTTTGCTGAAGATTAGCTAACTGAAGTAGAAAGTGTGAACTATGAAATACTTCACACTTTCTCAGTTACGGTCTCAATCCTAGGAGTACCATCGGCTGGTACCCAGGCAATGTAGGTGATACCGTGACCCAGGGCGTATTCTCTAATTTGTGCTGGTGAGCGTCCCCCTAAATCCATTTCTACCCTGACCAAATGCTCAGAATCTCTAAGTTTTTGGGCATAGGTAAAAGCGATTGCCTCAGCTTCGGGCAATTCTGGCACCACTAACCAATCACTAGCTGGTGTTTGGCTGGGTAGTTGATTACTGGACAGTAAGACATAATGAAGGTCTTCTAGGTTGAGGCAAAAACCAATTCCAGGGTAGTTTTCTCCTTGAGGATGATATAAACTCAGCAATTGATCGTACCGCCCTCCCTGACCTAAAACTCGGCTAGAGCCCTCGCTACTACTGACTACTTCAAAGACAATACCAGTGTAATAGTCAAAGGTTTGTACTAATGTCAGGTCGAGAACGATCGGTAAGGGGTTAGGGGAACTACTCTTTAAAAGTTCCACCAGGGATTTGAGATTGGTCACAATCTCGTGTTCTGATGAGTCTAAATCTAAGCTAGCAACCTTTTGCAAAACATCAGCAGGGTCTCCCCTCAGGTCAAACATAAACAATGCCCGCTCTCGCAATTCTGGGGATAGGGGTAACGTTTCTAGGCTAACCCGGTCAAGATAGGCAATGGCTTGACGAACCTTTTCTTGCATAGGTTTGGGGAAGGGAGACAAAAGCGATCGCGTTAGCCGAGCTTCCCCCAAAATCAGGTGCCATTGTTGTAACCCTAAATGATTAAGACAATCAGCTAGCAACAGCAGAATTTCCCCATCTGCCAACAGCCCGCCAACTCCCAATAATTCTACCCCCGACTGGTAAAACTCTAATTGACGTCCATGGTGACCTATAGTTGGTCTGCGAAATACATTGGCATTGTAATAGAGTCGCTGGGGTAAGGATAGGGAGGCTTCACTATTACTGCCAGCAATACGACTAACCATTGCTCTGGCTATGGATGCCGTTAATTCTGGACGCAGCCCCAGCGTTCCTTCCTCAGCATCGTGCAACTGAATAACCGTGGAACGTTCGACAGCTCCTCCTGCCATCAGAGTATCCAACCATTCTAGGGTTGATGTGATAATCCGGTGGTAACTCCAGCGGTGAAATACTTGCTGTAAGTGGTTAGCAATCCAGCGTTTTTGGGTAACTTCTAGGGGGAGTAAATCCCTTGCCCCTGGGGGTGGTTGATGAATCATTACTTTTTCTTTCCACCAAATAAACCACCAAATAACCCACCACCATTAGATTTATTCGACGGTTTCACTTTAGCTGCTTCAGGCGACACCTTTGACTGGTTACCGCCACTTTTCGGGGTGAATTCATTGATAACCTGTTTCGCCTTCAATGCTCTTTCGTTCTGAGGATTCAATTGCAACGCCTTATTAATGTGTACTTTAGCCATTGTCCCCTTATTTTGCTTCAAATAAGCAATTCCCAATAAACTATGGCAGTCGCTATTGTTTTGGTCCAACTTGAGAGCTTCTCGCAACTCCAGAACTGCCGCAGCAAAATTGTTCTTGACCAAATATCCTTCAGCACGTCGGATATAGCTATCCACTCGTGATACTCCCTTAGGCCCAACCGACCCTCCCTGTGATTTACCAGCGGTACTAGTCTGACTATTTGGCTGGGTAACACCAGTTGCTTGAGTTTTCACAGGGGTTGAAACAGGAGTTTTTACCGTTTCGCCCTTACTACTTTTACACATCAGATAAACTAGGTTAAGTTCACTGATTTCGGCAATTTTTGCCAAGGCTTTGTCAAGGGCTTGGTATTGCTGTGATGCTAGTTGGTCAACGGAGCTTCTGTAAAGATTATCTAAATTTGCCCCTGCTTGTAATAATTGCTTAGCCGTTACGCTAGCTAGGGAAATTTTATCTCCTTGAGCCCCTAACCGCTTACTCAAGTGGCTTAGACTAGCAGCATAGTCACGATGACCTCTAGAGAGCTGTTCATAAGCGGGATTAACCAGCCGTGTTAACAGCAGATTTGCTTGTTTTTTTTCCACTTCGGTACTGGCTTTGCAACTGTCGGGATGCAAACGTCTAGCAATTTGAAGGTAGCGTTGACGGACTGCCTTAACATCCGCATCAACTGGAATTCCTAAAACTGCGTGGTAGTCAGTGAAATCAAGCTTGAAGAGTCCGTATTCAATTTTCAAAGACATAGGCAACTGTTCCATCTCAACTGCTGCAAGGCTCGTTTCTAGTATCTCTTAGATTAGAGAATCTTAGTTTGTTTGGGTAATAAAAAGCAGCTGCTTCTTCAACGAAGCAGCTGTAACTACCTAATGGTGCGACCATAACGCGCACCGCGTCGGCTTTGCCGAAAGGCGCGCGCAAAGCAGTGCGAATTTAATTCTTAATGGTAAGAGCGCACCTATAGTGCAATTAGAGTACTTTAATTAATTCCGTAAGCTTTAGTAATCAAAATCTCCACCCATACCAGCACCAGCAGGAGCATTGTCCTTAGGCTCAGGCTTGTCTACCACAATACACTCAGTGGTCAACACCATACCTGCGATGGAAGCGGCATTTTGGAGAGCAGAACGAGTTACCTTAGCTGGGTCAACGATACCAGCTTCAAACATATCTACAAACTCACCATTGGAAGCATTGTAGCCAACGTTGAATTCTTTTTCTTTAACTCGCTCAGCGATCACCGCACCATTTTGACCAGCGTTCTGGGCAATTCGCTTCAGAGGTGCAGACAAGGCACGAGAAACAATCATAGCACCGGTAAGTTCTTCAGCCTTTAGGTTCTCGTTTGCCCAAGTTTCTAGGTTAGGAGTCAGGTGAGCTAAAGTTGTGCCACCACCAGGGACAATACCTTCTTCCACAGCTGCCTTGGTAGCGTTGATGGCATCTTCCAAACGCAGCTTGCGGTCTTTCATTTCCGTTTCTGTCGCAGCACCCACTTTAATCACTGCGACACCACCAGCCAGCTTAGCTAACCGCTCTTGCAGTTTTTCTTTGTCGTAGGAAGAATCAGTTTCGTCCATCTGACGGCGAATTTGGTCACAACGACCCTTCACTGCATTTTCGTTACCTTCAGCAACGATAGTAGTGTTGTCCTTAGTTATGGTCACACGACGGGATTTACCCAGCATTTCTATCTTGGCGTTATCAAGCTTCAGACCTGCATCTTCAGTGATTACTTGTGCGCCAGTTAAAGTAGCAATGTCCTCCAGCATAGCCTTACGGCGATCGCCAAAGCCAGGAGCCTTGACAGCTGCCACATTCAAAACACCCCTTAGGCGGTTGACCACCAAGGTTGCGAGGGCTTCTTTCTCAATGTCCTCAGCAATAATCAGTAACGGCTTGCCAGAACGAGCCACTTGCTCAAGTACTGGCACCAGGTCTTGTACCAGGGTAATTTTCTTGTCAGTGAGCAGGAGGTGAGGTTCTTCTAGAACTGCTTCCATCCGCTCAGTGTCAGTAGCAAAGTAGGGAGAGATATAGCCTTTGTCAAACCGCATCCCTTCGGTAATTTCTAGTTCAGTGGTCATAGACTTCCCTTCTTCAAGGGAAATCACACCCTCTTTGCCCACTTTGTCCATTGCGTCAGCAATCATCTGACCAACGGTCTCATCGTTACCCGCAGAGATAGAACCAACTTGGGCAACGGCTTTAGAGTCTTCTACTGAACGAGCATGTTCAGCAATCTTGTCCACCAGAAACGCAGTAGCTTTATCGATACCCCGCTTCAGGGCGATCGGGTTAGCACCCGCAGCCACGTTGCGCAAACCTTCTTTGACCACAGCATGAGCTAGTACGGTAGCGGTTGTAGTGCCATCACCAGCAGCATCATTGGTTTTTGAAGCTGCTTGCCGAATCAGAGAAACACCAGTGTTTTCAATGTGGTCTTCCAGTTCAATCTCTTTAGCAATGGTGACACCATCATTAACAATTTGAGGAGCACCAAACTTCTTCTCTAACACTACGTTGCGACCTTTTGGTCCAAGGGTGACAGCTACAGCTTCAGTCAGAGTGTCCATTCCCTTTTCTAGGGCGCGACGAGCATTTTCGTTGTAAATAATGCGCTTAGCCATAGGTTTTGAATTCAGTTCCTAAGGGTTATTAAGGTTGAAGGTAAAAGCTTGAAGGTAAAAGGGTTGAAGATTTAAGGGTTCAACTTGTTTCCTTTCAAGGTGTTAGCTGACGACTGCCAAGATGTCTTTCTCTGACAACAAAACGTACTCTTCGTTGCCTAGCTTAATATCGGTACCAGCGTACTTCGAGTAAAGTACCTTGTCCCCTACTTTGACTTCGGGAGCAGCGTGAGAACCATCATCGTTGCGCTTGCCAGGTCCGGTGGCTACAATTTCCCCAACTTGAGGCTTTTCCTTAGCATTATCGGGTAGTAGAATACCGCCAGCAGTTTTTTCTTCAGCGGCGCTTACCTTAACAAAAACTCGATCTCCTAAGGGCTTAACGGTGGAAACACTCAGAGTTACAGCTGCCATATCAGTTTTTCCTCTCTACTTCATCTGAGCCGATTTAGCACTCTCAGCTCCTGAGTGCTAATTTACTCAAAATCAGCAGGAGATGGCAATAAATACCTCTGTACGGGTTCCCGAACTCATAGCAGGTTAACAGATGGCGAATGCACGGATGATATAGCTTTGAGTTATTCTCTGTGTATGCGTATGAGTATGCTGTAGCTTGTACCTGTTTCATTGAAGGCTTGACCTTAGTCCCAGGAATTGCTGAAAAAAACATAACTGCAACCAATGGACTGCTGATCACTGATAACTAAAACAAGCAAATAGATATAACAAATATATTCTTACTCTCGCCCTTTCCACTCATCCTCACACAAAAGCCCTAAAACTCATGCCAGCAGACAAAACTGAGCCCTCAGCTACCCAAGCATCTAATTCTGATAATTCGGAAATTTCTGACACTTCGACAATCGCCGTATCAGAGCAAAGTCCCCTAGCTGCTAACATAAAGAGCTTAGGACTTAATCAAATTCAGCGTCACATTTTCCTGTGTGCTGATCAAACTAAACCCAAATGCTGCTCAAAAGAAATTAGCCTTGAATCCTGGGAATATCTCAAAAAACGCCTTAAAGAACTAAAACTAGACCAGCCCAAGGATGTTCAAGCAAGTTACATTTTTCGTACCAAGGCTAATTGTCTGCGAGTCTGTACCTCTGGACCTGTCATGGTAGTTTACCCAGACGGTGTTTGGTATCACAGTGCTACCCCTGAGGTGATTGAACGGATTATTCAAGAGCATATTATTGGCAACCAAGTTTTAGAGGACTATGCTTTTTTAGTTCATCCTTTGCCAGAAACTCTTCAAGCATCTGCTTCAGACTACCAGGCAATGGAAGCAGATCGTCCGCAACCCCAACCAGGTTAACATCTAGCGTGGTCATGAACCCCACCTTTGCGACACAACGGGTTCTAAAATCTACTGACTTGGGCAGTCTAGGGTTCCGGGGGCAAAGTTTAAGTTCCGTATGAACCCTACCAACCCTAATTATGGTGAGGTAGGATTATTGGTTGGAGAGTTATAGCAGCTTGGTAACTTCCAAGCATTAGAAAAGGCAAGAGGTACTACCACTATTTACGAAAATTAAGCAAGCAAATTATAACAAACGTTACAGTTATGAAGGACAATGCTGTAAGAGAGCAAAAAAAACTGCTGCTGATTGATGATGACCCCAACCTGATATTACTAGTCAAGGACTACCTCGAGTTTCGGGGATACCAAGTGATTACTGCTGAACATGGAAAAGAAGCTCTGGACATTTTAGAGCAGGATATTCCTGATATGATTATCTGTGACGTAATGATGCCAGAGATGGACGGCTATACCCTGGTAGAAAAGGTCAGAGATGATTCTCGCACCAGCTGGATTCCCATACTATTTCTCTCAGCCAAGGGTCAAAGCCAAGATCGAGTAAAGGGACTAAATAAGGGTGCAGATGTTTATATGGTGAAGCCTTTTGAGCCAGAAGAACTGGTAGCACAGGTGGAATCCTCCCTCAAGCAAGCTTCTCGTCTAATCCTTCATTCAGGTTCTGGTCCAGACAGCACACCCAAAATTAAGGTTCCTTACGATGTTGAGTTGACTCCTACGGAGCTAAAGGTTGTCCAGTTTGTGGCAAGAGGTATGGCAAATCGGGAAATAGCTGAGAAACTGAATGTTTCTCAGCGTACCATAGAAAGTCATGTATCGAACATGCTAGGGAAAACTGGTCTCCATAACCGTACTGAATTAGCTCGTTGGGCAATTGAAAATAGTATGGCATAACGCTCCATACGCTGATTGGTAAATCCTAGAAAGCCAACCTTGACCGTTCACTAATCACACAAGGACTAAGCTCGTGAGCCCAGAAACTATCGTTAACAATCCCTCGCCACCGGCAGAGTCAGCTCCGGCTGGGAGGGCACCTTATGACCTAACTGAATTCGATGCTAGGGTCATGAAAACCTATGGACGCTTTCCTATTGCCTTAGAGCGGGGTGCCGGTTGCCATGTCTGGGATACTTCGGGGCGATACTATCTTGACTTTGTGGCAGGGATTGCTACCTGTACCTTAGGTCATGCTCACCCAATTGTGGTAGAAACGGTAATTAAGCAAATCCAAAAGCTAAACCATGTTTCCAATCTCTACTACATTCCAGAGCAAGGGGCATTAGCGAAGTGGCTCATTGACCATTCTTGTGCAGAACGAGTATTTTTCTGTAACTCTGGAGCGGAGGCTAATGAAGCTGCTATAAAACTGGCACGGAAATATGGCCACACTGTGCTCGATATTGAACAGCCAGTGATTTTGACGGCTAACTCTAGTTTCCATGGGCGAACCTTGGCAACAATCACAGCTACTGGCCAGCCTAAGTACCAGAAAAACTTTGACCCCTTGGTACCTGGCTTCGAGTACGTACCCTACAACGATATTCAGGCATTGGAAAATGCGATCGCAGATATTGATGAGGGAAATCGGCGGGTAGCAGCAGTGATGCTCGAACCATTGCAGGGAGAAGGGGGTGTTCGCCCAGGAGACCTAGACTACTTCCAGCAAGTTAGAAAGATCTGTAATGAAACTGGCATCCTACTGATTCTAGATGAAGTTCAGGTGGGTATGGGTCGCACTGGTAAATACTGGGGCTATCAGAATCTGGGAATAGAGCCAGATATCTTCACCAGTGCTAAGGGATTGGCTGGTGGCATTCCCATTGGAGCAATGATGTCTAAGAAATTCTGTGATATCTTCCAACCAGGAGAGCACGCTAGCACCTTTGGTGGTAATCCCTTTGTCTGTGCAGTGGCCCTATCTGTGGGAAAAACCTTGGAACAGGAGAATATTTTGCAAAATGTTCAGGTGCGGGGTCAGCAGCTGCGCACCAGACTCTCAGCGATCGCCGATAAATATCCCGAAGTGATTGAAGAAGTGCGAGGCTGGGGTTTAATTAATGGGCTTGAACTGAAATCAAATATTGATCTAACTTCAATCGATGTAGTTAAAGCTGTGATGGAACGGGGTTTGTTGTTGGTACCAGCAGGACCAAAGGTCGTTCGCTTTGTTCCACCCCTAATTGTTTCAGCCGAGGAAGTTGATCAAGCGGCTCTTATTGTAGAGCAAGCTTTAGAAGCTTTAGCTTAACCGTTAACGATCAACGGTTAACGGTAAACTATCAACAATCTCGATAATCTTGACATTAACTTGACA
>NZ_JAAHHS010000096.1 GCF_010692395.1 Moorena sp. SIO3H5 | reverse complement strand
TGTTTTTATACTTAAAGACTTATCAGCAGTTAGGGGGAATTGAGGGAACTCTCGAAAAGAGAGCCAATCAGGTATTTGATAGTCTCTCAGCGGAAGAACAAAATGTAGCTAGGCGTTTGTTCTTGGAATTAACTCAAGTGGGAGATACTCTCGATACCCGTAGACGAGTACGCCTGGGGGAGTTAGTCAATTCTCACCACAGTTTAAAACTGCTCGATGCTGTGAGCCAGACCTTAGCCAGTTCAGACAACCGCTTGATTACCAGAAGCCACCAGGAAAATTCCCAGGATGTGGTTTTGGATGTAGTTCATGAAGCCTTGATTCGCCACTGGGGAAAGTTGCTGGAGTGGAAGCAGACTTACAAAGAAGCAATGGTGATCGAACGTAAGCTGGAAGCGGCAGCCCAAGAATGGCAGCAGAAGGGTAAGAAGCGTGATGATGCCGGTGTACTGTTACAAGGGGGGAGGTTAGTAGAAGCCCAGGAGTATTTAACAAAGTATGGCGAGTTGGGGATGTTGGATGGGCTGGCCGAGGAATATATTCAGGTAAGCCGTCAGAAGCACAAGCAAATGACCCGTAACCGCAGGTTAGTAGCGGGAGGGTTTATTGGTGTGTTGGTGTTGGGGACAGTTGTTTCGACAGTTTTTGGATTGGAGTCTAAACTACAGCAGAGAGAGGCAAGACTAGGTAAAATCGAACTCCTGAGTCAATCTTCAGAATTATTGTTTACCTTAGGGCTACCCTTTGATGCTCTAAAAGAGAGCTTAAAGGCAGTAGGAAAAGTCAAAAAGGCGAATTTGGTAGGTGATACTAAAATTAAAGCGATCGCTAAGTTGCAGCAATCTCTCTATGGAGTGAAAGAATTTAATAGCCTGGAGGGGTATAGCGAATATAAGAGCGTTACCTTTAGCCCAGACGGCCAGACTATCGCTACTGCTAGTGCAGACAACACCGTAAAACTGTGGAATCTCCAAGGCAAAGAACTGCACACCCTCAAAGGCCATAGCGAATATGTCACTAGCGTTACCTTTAGCCGAGATGGCAATACTATCGCTACTGCTAGTGATGACAACACCGTGAAACTGTGGAATCACCAAGGCCAACACCTGCACACCCTCAAAGGCCATAGCGAATATGTCACTAGCGTTACCTTTAGCCGAGATGGCAATACTATCGCTACTGCTAGTGATGACAACACCGTGAAACTGTGGAATCTCCAAGGCCAACACCTGCACACCCTCAAAGGCCATAGCGAATATGTCACTAGCGTGGCCTTTAGCCGAGATGGCAAGACTATCGCTACTGCTAGTAGTGACAACACGGTGAAACTGTGGAATCTCCAAGGCAAAGAACTGCATACCCTCACTGGACATAGCGATGAGGTCAATAGCGTCACCTTTAGCCGAGATGGCAATACTATCGCTACTGCTAGTAGGGACAAGACGGTGAAACTGTGGAATCTACAAGGCAAAGAACTGCACACCCTCACTGGACATAGCTACGCTGTCACTAGCGTTACCTTTAGCCGAGATGGCAATACTATCGCTACTGCTAGTTATGACAACACGGTGAAACTGTGGAATCTCCAAGGCAAAGAACTGCACACCCTCACTGGACATAGCTCATTTGTCAATAGCATCACCTTTAGCCGAGATGGCAAGACTATCGCTACTGCTAGTGATGACAACACCGTGAAACTGTGGAATCTCCAAGGCAAAGAACTGCACACCCTCACTGGACATAGCTACGCTGTCACTAGCGTTACCTTTAGCCGAGATGGCCAAACTATCGCTACTGCTAGTAGGGACAAGACGGTGAAACTGTGGAATATAGAAGGCAAACCCCTCCACACCCTCACTGGACATAGGGATTGGTTCAATAGCGTTACCTTTAGCCCAGATGGCAAGACTCTTGCTACTACTAGTGATGACAAGACGGTGAAACTGTGGACTCTCGAAGGCAAAGAACTGCATACCCTCAAAGGCCATAGCGATTGGGTCACTAGCATCACCTTTAGCCGAGATGGCAATACTATCGCTACTGCTAGTTATGACAACACCGTGAAACTGTGGAATCTCCAAGGCAAAGAACTGCACACCCTCACTGGACATAGCGAACCTGTCTATAGCGTTACCTTTAGCCCAGATGGCCAGACTATCACTTCTGCTAGTGATGACAACACCGTGAAACTGTGGAATTACCAAGGCAAACTCCTGCACACCCTCACTGTAAAGGCAGCTTTCTATAGCGTGGCCTTTAGCGGAGATGGCCAGACTATGGCTACTGCTAATTTCGACAACACCGTGAAACTTTGGAATCGAGAAGGCAAACCCCTGCACACCCTCAAAGGCCATAGCGATTCTGTCTATAGCGTGGCCTTTAGCCCAGATGGCAAGACTATCGCTACTGCTAGTTATGACAACACCGTGAAACTGTGGAATCTCCAAGGCAAACACCTCCACACCCTCACTGGACATAGGAATTGGGTCAATAGCGTGGCCTTTAGCCCAGACGGCAATACTATCGCTTCTGCTAGTGATGACAAAACCGTGAAACTGTGGAATCTCCAAGGCAAACTCCTGCACACCCTCAAAGGCCATAGCGCAGTTGTCAATAGCGTGGCCTTTAGCCCAGATGGCAACACTCTTGCTTCTGCTAGTTTGGACAACACGGTAATTTTATGGAATTTTGATCTACATGATTTAGTGGCACAGAGTTGTGATTGGCTCCATGATTACCTAGTCACTCGTGAAGAGGAAACAGAATTAAGGGAAATTTGTGGTATAGCGCGTAGCGCTAGGCAATAGGCAATAGGCAATAGGCAATAGTGAAGAAAAAAGCTTACTAATCAAGGGATTGAGCGATTTTAATTTTTCTTCATTTGTCAAACACCATAGTGCTTAGTGGTATTGAGGGGAGTAGGAATTAAAAGGACTTGATCAGAAACAGATTCAATGGGTCTTGACTAATCTCTTTGACATAGGAGTCACTGAGATAGGAAGCATATTCAGGTTGTTTAGCAATGTAGGTTTTGAAAAAAGCGGTACTAAGTGCCATCAGGTAAGGACGAGCGATCGCAGGATCTGGCCCAATCAATTCAGGTGGAACCGGTAAGACACCCTCTCCTGCCCCACCCAGGTAGGAAAAGTGAGTACCTGCTTCTGTCACCACTAGATAGTTTTCTGGGGTAGTTAGCCAGCTGAAGGGGGTAATTTGTTGTTCTACAGGTGGCGCAAAGAGGTCTCTGATACTAGAGACCATCATGACCGGAACCTGAATTTGTGACATCCCGGTTTCACCAAAGATCGGGTTGCTGAGCGGATTAACAGCAATCACCGCTTTTACCCGTTCGTCTCCCAAATTATAGTCTTCTGGGGGTAGTTGAGTCCCTCGACACTGGAGTAGCAGGGATACATCCAATGATGAATTGTTTTGTCGAGCAGTATCACACTCACTAGTAAGCTGTTCAAAATTGAGTTTAGCTCCTCCTAGAGCAAGAACAGTATAGCCTCCGAAGGATTGACCAATTACTCCCACCTCTTCTAGATTCAGCCTGCCAAACTTACTCGGGTCAGAATTAGCTTTAGCCGAAAGTTCATCTAACAAATACTTCACATCCAAAGGACGATGGATGATCGCAGTAGGATTGAGGGGAGTGGCGAAGCCAGCAAAGATTCGATTAATGCGTTCGGAACTAGTACCAATATGCTCCGGCACCGCAACCGCAAAACCGTAAGATGCTAAATGTTGCGCTAGATAGGCAAAGGTATTGCGGTCAGAAGCCAAACCATGAGAAATAACCAGAGTTGGAATCGACCCTCTTATTGCTCCTTGGTCTGAAGACTTAGGTAGATAAATATCAACGGGAAACGAAGCTTGACGCTCAGAGTTATAAACTTCAAAGGTTTCTTTACGCCAACCTATTCCTCCAGAATTCCTGAGATCTGCTTGTGCTGATAAATTAAACGATGTTGAGCCTTCTCCCTGTAGTTGTGCCTGATTTTGAATGGCACTAAAGACAACATTATTTCCCACAAATAGCCGTGATAGCTCATCAGTTAAATCAAAAATTAGGTCCACATCCAGGTAAATAGTTTCTAGGGAAAATTTACGCAATACATTAATAATACTCAAGCCTTCTGGATCAGAAGCTGCGGAAATTAAAGCACCCCGTAAGGGATAGAAACCATTGCGATTAAAATCTGCTTTTATGACATTCCCCAATCGGCGCAGTAAGGTTCTCCCCACCGGTAAGCGAGTGAATAAATAAACATATCTGGGAGAGATATTAAATCGACTATTTAGTAGAATCCTTAGTGTTGCTAATTGTATTGGTGTAGCAAAGTTGGCATAATAAGCAAATTGCCTAGTCATTGTGCCATCTTTAGCAAAGATTTCCAAGTCTTCAATCCCAATATTAAATTGTCCAAAGGGAGAAACAAAGAAAGTAATTCGCTCTGCTGCTAGGGCAGGAATTGCACTGAATGTAGATACTAGACTCAAGCCTAGGGATAGGGAAAAGCGAGTTAACCACTGGCGCAGTGGGTTAGAATGAAGGGATTGGGTGCTCACGTTAGCTGCTGGGGAAAGACTAGGGGAGTTAGTCATAGTTAACGGAAAAGCTGTGACAAGTTTATTAAACATGTATAAAGCTCTCAAGACCAAAGTCAAACTGAACAACCAACAGAAAACCCTGATGGCACAACATGCTGGTTATCCTAGATGGGTCTACAACTGGGGACTAGCCATTTAGCAATAAGTTTACCATAAAAGTCATTATAATAGTTAACAACTAAAACAGATAAATCCTCCGATATCAAAAAGGTTAATAGTAATGGGTTTACAGGAAAGACTATTTCGGCGATTTAAAAAACAGGAAAAACTACAGGAAAAACCAGAGGATACCCAATCCCTCGACCAGACCTTAGAACAAAAACCCCCTGGGCGAATTCAGTCACTACTGAGCAAAATACCCAAACCAGGAAATCTTAAGGATACCCTAGTAAGGGTAAGGAATCCAGAAGCAAGCAACACTGACAAAATTAAAGGCAAAATTACAGGAATACTCAGCAAATTTAAAAAATCTACCACTGAACGAGACATCCCCCAATTGTTTCAAAACTCAGCACCAAGCAATACTGACAAAATTAAAGGCAAAATTACAGGGATACTCAGCAAATTTAAAAAATCTAGCACTAAACAAGATACCCCCCAACGGTTGGAAAACTCAGCAGCAAGCAACCCTGGTAAAATTAGAACACTACTGGAAAAATTACAAAAAAATATCTCCCCCAATGACATCCAGAAAATTGACCAGAGTCTTGATCAGATGAACCGGGGGAGGATAAAAGAAATATTTCACAAATTGCTCCAAAATACCAAGCCAGAAGACATCCAAAAAATTGACAAGAACTTAGAACGGATGAACCGGGGAGCAATTAAAGAAATTTGGCCGAAAATTCAAGCTTTAGCTAAAATGGTTCGGGACCCTAATGCGGCTTGGAAGGGAAAAGCCTTAGCGATCGCAGCCTTAGTCTATTTAATATCCCCCTTTGATGCCGTTCCAGACGTAATTCCCGTAGTTGGATTAGCTGATGATGCAGCGCTAATCATTGCCGTAGTTTCCACCCTAGCTCAGGAACTAGAAAACTATATGGAAAGACAGGCAGAAAAGATGGCGGAGATCCAAGTCCGCAAGTACAATCGGATTGTCAGAATTAGTTTACTCGGCAGCATTGCAGCAGCAATTATCGCTATTTTGGTCAAATATATCCTTAGTCAGACATCATGATTAACCTCTATTCCTGGTACCGAATTACCGTATTAATTCTGACTACCTATGGCTTAATACAGCTAATTATTACTCTGCTCAAGTACAAGCCATACTATGAAAAAGTTCCAGGGTTTATGAAAAAATACTTTCTTGAGCGCGGCAGCCTAGTTTTAGGTAAAAAGCTCAACGAAAGTCGTCATGATTTAATTATAAATGGCTTACTGTTGCTTATAGTAGTAATATTAAATATTATTATATGGATTTTTTAAGGGATACTAAAAAAGAGGATTATTAATGTTTTAGGGAGTAGGGAGTAGGGAGTAGGGAGTAGGGAGTAGGGAGTAGGGAGTAGGGAGTAGGAAATGGGCAAAAGGCAATTACCCATTACCTATTACCCATTACCTATTACCCATTAGTACCTGACCGATAGTATGAGAAAAAAATCCCAATCACTAATCACAAATTAGCCTGTTTCTATTCACTCCCAGGAATCTAAATCTAGAGCTTTGGAACCACCTCGCTCTAACTGAATCAACAGGTTACCGAGTTGTGACCAAACTAGGGCAGTCATAAATAAGGTCATAGGTATGGAGATTCCGTAACACAGCCAAGAAGGCACGGCAAAAATTGCTAACCCAGAGGCTAGAAACAGGCAAATCCCAACAGCAATTCCCAGAAATGGAAGCAGTAACTGGATTCCTCTAATTTCAGCCAGGGTTTCACTGGATTTGGTCTTATACCATTCCTGTACTTTTTCTTTGAGTGTAGCTTCAAAAGCTAGCCCACAGGTAATCCCAGCAAACAAACCAAAAATTAACAAAAAATAGGGTGGGTCTGGCCAAAAATTATACACAAATAACTCCTAATCTTCATGCTTTTAGTGCCTGTGAAGATTATTGCAAAAAATGATAGCAAAGGGAATAGGGAACAGGGAATAGGGAACAGGGAGCAGGGAGCAGGGAGCAGGGAGCAGGGAGCAGGGAGCAGGGAGCAGGGAATATGGTATCAAAAATTCTCACAATTCGGACACGGATTGCTAAAGCGGCGAATGCTATTCGGTAGTTGTGCTCAATATAATCTTATAGTTTCGGTTCTTCAGTACCTTTTATGGTAAATTTCCAGTTAAAAAACTCATAAAGCTTACTCTAGAAGCGATGCAGCGCGGTCTTGGGGGTTTCCCTCATGAGCGACTGCATCAAGACAGGGTTCTGATGCTATTTAACTAACAAAATTTTCTGAATATCGCCTCTTCCCACTACTCCCTGCTCCCTGCTCCCTGCTCCCTTTGCAAAAGTGTTTATTTAGCATAACAAGTACGGAAGAGCCATAATTTCCTAGGGTGGGTTAAGCGCAACATTGATTTTTTTTAGGGCTGTAACCCACCAAATGCTATAACGTTTGGGAACCGGAGCTAATTACAATAACAACAAATAGTGAATAGTCAGGAGTAAGTAGTTACGATCAGGAATATCGTTGTCGGCCAGTTGGTCTGACATACTATTTGCTACTCACAGCAGGAGCTTTGGGTAAAATAGCCCCAATCCCATCACTGGAAATAGTACTTAGTGCATTCAAAGCTACATTGAATAAACGTTCTGGTGGTAAATCCTCTTTGACTAAGTTCCACAGACTCTGAATTTCGGCTGTATGGAATTGGTCATCTTCGGTTAACGCTAACAACAGTTCACGTCGCAGAAACTGACCTTCCTCAGACAAGAGATACTGCAAACCAAGTTGAGCGGTTGGTAGTAAATCAAAGTTCTGATCAGACCGAGCGATCGCAATCATATTTTCGAGTCGTTCCCACTGGAATTTACCGTCTTTGAACAACACCTCAATCAAACGCCGCCGCATTTGTGGGCTTTCACCGGTAAGCAAACGCTGAGCTACATAGGGGTAGGAAACCTCGACAATTTTGAAGTTGGGATCTAAGGTCAGTGCCAGTCCTTCTTGAGTCACCAGAGAACGAATAATTAAGGAAAACTTGGCTGGAACCCGGAAAGGATAGTCATACATCAACTCTGAGAACTGATCGGTGATCGTCTTGAAGTTGAAATCTCCGACACTTTCACCAATTGCTTCTCCCAAGACAGCTTCTAAGGCTGGGATAATCGGCTGGATATCTGTGTTGGGTGCTAAGAAACCTAATTTAACAAACGCCTGGGCTAATGATTGATAATCTTTATTAATTAGATCAACAACACAGCTGACAATGGTTTCTTTGGTATCCTGATCTAACTGATCCATCATGCCAAAGTCAATATAGCCCATGCGCCCATCCGGAAGGGCAAATAAGTTACCTGGATGAGGATCAGCATGGAAAAAGCCATGCTCTAATAACTGACGCAAACCAGAGGTGACACCGGTTTTAATCAAGCTTGCCCTGTCTAGTCCTAAGGCTTCAATACGTTCTGTGTCTGTTAACTTGAAGCCATCAATCCACTCTAGGGTAAGGACACGGATACTGCTGTAGCGCCAGTATATTGCTGGAACCTTCACAGTAGGGTCGTCTTGGAAGTTTAGAGCAAATCGTTCGGCATTGCGACCTTCATTGAGATAATTAATTTCCTCAAAGAGCTTAGTACCAAATTCATCTACAATCAAAGTTAAGTCATGACCGAGATTGAGTGGTAACCAGGGTGCAATCCAGCTAGCTGCCCAGCGCATCAAATAAAGATCTAGGGTGAGGACAGGGCGTAAATTAGGGCGTTGTACCTTAACCGCCACCTCTTCACCGGTGTGGAGTTTAGCTCGATAGACTTGACCGAGACTAGCGGCTGCTACAGGTTTTGGGGAAATTTGGCTAAACAGTGTTTGGATGGAGCGCCCTAACTCTTGCTCGATCTGGGACAATGCGATCGCATTGTCAAAAGGAGGTAGCTGGTCTTGTAGTTTGATCAGTTCATCTAGAAAATCTTGCCGAATCAAGTCAGGGCGGGTGGAAAGAGCTTGTCCGACTTTAATAAAGGTTGGACCGAGGTTAGTCAGAAGTTCCCGCAGTTGTGTGGCTCGTTTTAACTTATTCTGCTCAGTCCGGTTGCCCCATTGGTCTAACTTAAGACTAAAAACAAAGCTAGCGAAACCCCAGACAATCCTCAGGCAACGCCAAATCACTAACCAAGGTCTGGAACGATAGTAGCGCGCGATCGCTTGTGGATCATAGTACCTTTGGGGTTCATTAGACCGCTGTTCAGGAGATACAAGTTGATGCTGACTCACGCTGAGTATAGGCCTCTCTTATAAATTTATAGTTTTTTATCTATCTTTTGCTTTTTATTAAATAAGTATACACTTGTACATATACAATAACTCGGTATTTAAGTCCAATAGAGGGTTTAGGGCAGGTTGTGCTACCAGGACAATTGAGGTAAGCATTCAGCTATCAGCTATCAGCTATCAGCTATCAGCTATCAGCTAAAGGCTAAAGGGTAAAGGCCTGTGGTCACGCTACGGGAACAGTTTATGCCCATAGCGCACGCTACTTGAAAAATAAGCTGACGGCTGACGGCTGACGGCTGTTCGCGCAGCGTGCGCGTAGCGCATATGCTTACCAATTGAGAGTCCCATAGAAACCTACACCAGAAACTGCCCCATTTCCTGAACTTCCGATGGTCAATTATGGTCAATTGAGCCGATTAGGCTCGAAATAACTGACCAGTAAAAATCACCCCCTCATCCCCTAATTCCCTGATCTCGTCATTTTCAAAGGAACTGGTCACAAATTTCTACCAAAGTGTACTTGCAAGGTGTACTAGTCTTGTGTAATATATTTTTGCTGATGCATATATTTAGAAATTTGTCAACTTCCATTATTACATTAACCGAGGCTCTAGATTGAGATTTCCGCTGTTATTTGCGTGTTATCACCGACAGTCTTTAAATTAAAACTTCAGCAGAATCCTCCATGACGGGGCTAAATCAACAAAGCAACAATGGTGTCATATCGATTGCGGTGGTATCGTAGCGAACAAGCATGGGCAATCTGTTGATTTATCTACGTTGATTTATCTACACTATGTCCGCGATTGCCCGGACTAAATCGGCACTACCGAATTGGATGTGAGTTACAGACGCACGAAAATGCTTTGTCAGCAAGCAACTTCCCCTGGATTATGCAAGATTCTCCATCTGTCCCTAACCTTTCCCAAGACATTCGGTTAGGCTGCCTACAGTGGTTTTATAACTTACCACTAAGTAGTAAGCTGCTTACTGGTTTGTTTGCCTCTGAGCTAATTTCTCTGATTGGATTCTTCGGCGTCGCTGCTTCAATGATGCTAACAGAAGGGCAAATCGAACTACGAGACCAAGCTCAGTCTGAATTAGCACTCACCGAGACCAAGTACAATTCTCAAATTGAGCAAACTAAGCTCGGCTTCCGTGGTCAAGCCGATAATTCTGCCATCATTGCTGCTGCGATCGCTCATCATTCTGGTCAGCCCATAAAACCAGCCCTCAAGGCTGAAGTCAGACGGGTTCTGAGGAACGAAATTAAAGCCCGCAACATTGAATATGGGACTTTAGTAGGTACCAATGGGAAGATTATTGCTAATGCCAACGCTGACCGCACAGGAGAGAGTTTTAATCCTAATCAATTAGTAAGTCAAGTTTTCCAGGATCAAACAGCGATTGGGACCAGTCAAATTGTCAGCTGGGTTGAGTTAGCTAAGGAGTCACCTCAGTTACCGAATGGTTTTGTTGAACAAGACGCCCTAATTCGTTACACACTCACTCCAGTCAAGAACCCAGAGACTGGAAATATAGTAGCTGTCTTGGTGTCTGGTGATTTGGTCAATGGCAAATTGCCCATAGTTCACAACACCCTGCAGGGGGTTGACAAAGGCTATAGTGCAATCTACTATCGCCAGAGTTCGGGGGAATTTAACTTAGCCACTGCTACTTTGAATAACAGTGATGTTAAAGATTTAGAGCAAGGGGAATCGAGTTTAGATTTAGTAGACGGATCCCTGTTGGAGAAAGCAGTTGCCCAAACATCAGAGGTAGTTTACACACGGCAAACCTTGGGTAAACAATCTTACACTATAGTCGCGAAAGCTCTAACTAATTTTGATAGTGAAGCCACCATAGTGTTAGTCAGAGGAACTACTGAATCCTCCTTCAATCAATTCCTTAGAGATAATTTAGAAATTGAGCTGAGCGTCCTTGCTATAGCCTTAATCGCAGATATCTTTTTGGCTATCTTGCTTGGACGATCAATTGCTAAACCAGTCAAACAACTACAAACAACTACCCAAGAATTTGCTGCTGGGAATTTGGAAGCACGAGTCGAGGTATGGACGAAAGATGAAGTAGGGAAACTTGGTATCAATTTCAATCGTATGGCTGACACTCTGTTAGCTGCTTTTAAGCAAAGGGAACGTTATGCAGCTGAGCAATCACGACTAAACACTCAATTGCAGCAAGAGATTGCAGAACGTCTCCTGACTGTAGAAACACTAAAGCTGATCGAGTTTTCTCTGGATCGGGTAGGGGATGCAGTTTTTTTATCAAAACAGGATGGCCGATTTTGTTATGTCAATGAAGCTGCTTGTCATTTTCTTGGCTACTCCCGTGAAGAACTACTGAGGTTGCACGTTTATGATATCGATCCCTTACTGTCAAAAGATAACTGGTTGCGGTTTTGGAAAAACCTGAAACAGCAAGGTTATTTTAAGCAAGATTCAGTGTATCGCACTAAAGAAGGGCGAGAATTTCCTGTAGAAATGGGAGTTAATTATTTACACTTTAATGATCAAGAATATAACTGTGTTATTGCTCGCGATATTACCGAGCGTAAACAGGGAGAAAATTTACTTAAACGAACTAATTTTCTATTAAAAGCCCAACAAGAAGCATCAATTGATGGTATATTAGTTATTGACGAAAACCAAAAAATTTTATGGCACAATCGGCGTTTTGGTCAGATGTGGAATATCCCAGAAGAGATTCTCAACTCTGGTGACGACCAAAAACTTTTGAAAAGTGTAGTATCTAAGCTAAATAAACCTAAAGAATTTATCCACAGGCTCAAGTATCTGTGTGAACATCCCAGGGAAGTAAGTCGTGATGAAATTTACTTGAATGATGGTCGGATTTTTGACCGTTACTGTGGCTCTGTGGTGTCTGAAGCTAGTGATTACTATACTAGAATCTGGTATTTCCGAGATATCACCCAGACAAAGCAAGTAGAAGCCCAAGTTACTCAGCTCAATCAAGAGTTGAGTAATCATGCTTTGGAACTGGAAGTTGCTAACACAGAACTAGCAGCAACTAAAGATTTTATAACGAATATAATTAATGCAGTATCTGATCCAATATTTGTAAAAGATAACCATTATAAATGGAAATTTTTTAATGATAGCTTTTGTGAGTTTATTGGATATTCTAGAGAGCAACTATTAGGTCATGACGATTATGAATTTTTCGTATCCGAAGAAGCTGAGGTTTTTAGAAAAACTGATCAACTCGTAATGAAAAATGGTGTAGTTAATGAAAATGAAGAATACTTTACTGATGCTAAGGGTATAATTCATTTCATTTCCACCAAGAAAACGCGTTTTTTTGATTCTCAAAATCATCCCTATATTGTGGGGGTTATTCGAGACTTAACTCATCGTAAACAACTTGAAGACCGACTAGCAAAACTTAATGAATGCTTTCTTGACTTTGGGAGCAATCCCGACAAAAATATTAATCATCTGGTAGCCGTTTGTGGGCAATTACTCAATGCTAGTTTCGCTCTCTATAATTGCCTGGAATACAATCAACTGGTGACATTAGGAAAGTGGCAAGTCCCGCCAGATTACCCAACTATGGATAGCGCCAAAGGACGTATTTGCTACGACGTGATCCGACAAGGAACTGATGAGTCAGTGGTCAAGCAGGATCTCCAGAATACAGCTTATGCTCAAACTGATCCCAACATTACGGCTTATAATCTGTGTACTTACATCGGTATTGCGGTCAAATGGAACAAAAAGGTAATGGGTTCCCTGTGTGTTTTGTATCAGCAGCAGGTAGAACCAAGTACAGAAGACAAACAACTGCTTAACCTGATTGCCAGCGCTATTGGTGTAGAAGAACAACGAAAACAGGCTCAGCAGGAACTTCAGGATAGTAAAGAGCGATTTGCCTTAGCTGTAGAAGGAGTCAACGACGGGATTTGGGATTGCAATCTCCAAACTGGTGAAATGTATTTATCCCCTCGTTGGAAGAGTATGTTGGGGTATAACGATGATGAAATTACCAATACCTTTGAATCCTGGACACAGATTATTCACCCAGACGACCTAGAGCAAACCTTACTCAGTTTTAATAATTACCTAGAGGGCAAGCTTTTTCAGTATCAAGAAGAGTTCCGTGCTTTACACAAAGATGGCACCTACCGTTGGCTGCTGACTCGTGGAGCGGCGCTGTGGGATAAAACAGGTAAACCTTATCGCATAGCAGGTTCTCACACCGATATTTCAGAGCGTAAAAAAGCAGAAGAAGCTCTCAACAGTCAGTTAACAGCTCTCGAAGCAGCTACTGATGGCATAGCATTAGTTAATCCTGCAGGTGAATACTTTTACCTCAATCAGACTCACCTGGAATTGTTTGGCTACACTCAACCGAATGAACTGGTGGGTCGGCAATGGCATATAATTTATCCACCAGAAGAAATTGAGCGTATTGAGAAGTCAGTTTTTCCTCAATTGTTTAAAACAGGAAAATGGAGTGGAGAAGCCACGGCTGTGCGCAAAGATGGTAGCACATTTGCTGAGGAATTTTCTTTAACCTTACTTGAGGATGGTGGTTTAATCCGTGTCTGTCGAGATATTACACAGCGCAAACAGGCTGAAGAGCAGATGCGGCAAAATCATCAAAGACTGGCTATGGCTAATGCCCAGTTAGAACGGGCTACTCGTCTCAAAGATGAGTTTCTTGCTAGCATGAGTCATGAATTACGTACTCCCCTCAACGCTATTCTTGGTTTATCAGAAGCTTTGCAAGAGGAAGTGTATGGTTCGATTACAGATAGGCAGCGTAAGTCTCTCGGTACAATTCAGGGCAGTGGTCAACATTTGCTAGAACTAATCAATGATCTGCTTGACCTTGCCAAAATTGAATCTGGGAAGATGGAACTCCACATCGGTGCTGTTTCCCTCCAAAAACTCTGCAATTCCAGCTTGATGTTTGTTAGAAACCAAGCCCATCACAAAAATATTAAGCTGACTTCTCAGGTAACTGAGAGACTATGGGAAATAGAAGTGGATGAACGACGTATCCGACAAGTCCTGATCAATTTGCTCAGCAATGCTGTGAAGTTTACCCCAACCGGAGGAAGCGTTATTTTAAAAGCTGAGGAAAACTTATTGAGAAACACTATTTGTTTTAGTGTCATTGATACTGGTATTGGCATTGCTCAAGAAAATATGCGTAAGCTATTCCAATCCTTCGTCCAAATTGACAGCCGTCTATCTCGTCGCTACGCCGGTACAGGATTGGGTTTGGCTTTGGTCCAACGAACCATAGAAATTCACGGGGGTAGGGTAGATGTCGAGAGTGAAGTGGGTAAAGGTAGTTGCTTCACAGTAACTCTGCCGATTAAACAAAACGGTGAGGCAAACGGAGAATACCAGAGTGATTTGTCAGACCTAAGCCAATTTACTCAATCCGCCATCTCCAATCCCCAAGTGCTGATCATCGAAGACTCTATTACTGCAGCTGAAGTCATTTCTCGCTATATCAGGGAAATAGGGCTACAAACCTTGACTTACCCTGAAGGAGAAGGTGCTCTCGAGCAGGTTATACAGGTCAACCCAGGGGTGATTATCCTAGATTTGCAATTGCCGAAGGTGTCTGGCTGGAAAGTTTTGGCTCAGCTAAAAGCTCATCCCCAAACCCAACACATCCCAGTGATTATTCTTTCTGTAGTGGATGAGCGATCGCAAGCTTTGGAGATGGGTGCGTCTGAATATCTGGTTAAACCGGTCTCCCGTAAACTGTTGCGCTCAACAATTAGCAAAATTTTGGGTCCTTTAGAAACACCAGAGTCAGTCAACCATGCGGAAACTGGTCTGGTGGTTATGTCTCAAACAGCTCCAGAGTCACCGTTAATCTTAATTGCAGAGGATAATGAGACTAACATTAAGACGATTTGGGATTACTTGCTCAACAAAGGCTATCGGTTGATATTAGCCAAGAATGGCTGGGAAGCGATTAGCCAGGCTAAAGAGTACCACCCACAGCTGATTATGATGGATATTCAGATGCCAGATATGGACGGTATTGAAGCGATTAAGCGAATTCGAGACAATCAAGAAACTAGCACAATTCCGATTATTGCCGTAACAGCACTGGCGATGCCAGGGGATAAGGAGAAATGCCTAGGAGCTGGCGCGGACGAATACATCTCTAAACCAGTGAGTCTGAAAAACTTGGTCAGTACTATTCAACAGTATGTTCATGTAGAGGTTAAGGATTTGCAATTAGTTAGTAATTAGTTATTCGTGATTAGCGTGATTAGTCATTATTTATCAGTCCCAAGTAGGTTGAAACCTACTAATTAATGGTATATAAATTAATGGTATAATAATTTATATTAACCAAAATCAATCCCAGACATCTGTATGTAATATGGTGAACTATTCAAGCGCATAAAGGGTGTTATTGATGGATAGTCAAAACTCTATACTAGTAGTTGATGATGAACCCTCTGGGTTTGATGTCATTGAGGCTCTGCTATTCAAAGAAGGTTACAACTTGAGCTATGCCTCTTGTGGTCAAGAGGCATTAAACGGTCTAGAGAAAATTCAGCCGGATGTAATCTTATTGGACGTAATGATGCCAGAACTTGATGGTATAGAGGTTTGCCGTCGGATTAAATCTCACCCAAAGTGGCACCATATCCCAATTATTATCGTAACGGCTCTCAATTCTAAGGAAGATCTTGCCCGATGCTTGGATGCAGGAGCCGATGATTTCCTAGGTAAACCTGTTAGTGGAGTGGAACTGCGGTCTAGAGTGCGTTCGATGTTGCGGATTAAAAAACAACATGATGAACTAGCTGCTACTCTACAGCTGAGGGAAGATATGTCTCATATGATCGTGCATGATTTGAGGCATCCTTTGGCGAATATTATCATATCTTGTGAGATTTTGCAGCAAACTGAACTCGAAAAAAAACAGCAAAGAAAGACTGAACAAATCTTGAAATCAGCTCTTCAGCTGCGCTCAATGACGGATAACTTATTGATGATGGCGAAGTTACAATCGGGAAAACTTACGCTTCATAGAGACTTCGTGGATTTCAATGCACTCGAACAAGAGGTAGTCTTAGATTTCCAAGCCATTGCTCACGAGAAAAACATTCAGCTAGTTAGCGAGCTACCAAAATCCAGTAAGACTCTTTTAATTGATGCCAATTTAATCCGCCGTGTCTTAGATAACTTGCTCTCAAATGCCATCAAATTTTCTCCTTCACAAAGTAAAATTCTACTGCAAGTAGATTATCCAGTAGATCCCAAACCCCAAGCTAGAATTCGCATTGCTGATTCTGGGCCTGGGATTGAAGAAGAATTGCGAAAACGTATTTTTGATAAATACGATGTGGGAAATTTAATGACTGGAATTCCTCAAACTGGTCTGGGATTAACTTTCTGTAAAATGGCAGTTGAAGCCCATGGTGGTAGAATATTTGTAGAAAATAATCAACCATCAGGGTCAGTGTTCACTGTAGAAATCTAATTATCAATTTTAATTAGATTTGGCTTCCAAGTTTTCCAGGCGGCTTTTGAGTTCCTGATTATCTTTTTTCAGTTTGTTAAGTTCCTCTCGTAGCTGTTTAATGGCTTTGTCAGAGCCAATGGCTTTCTGAACTTTCTGAATGGCTTCTTCTGCAATCCGACGAATTCGCCCATCAGGCGTATTCTCTAAAAGCGATCGCAAAATATCCATGGCTTTCGGGGTTTCCATTTTTCCTAGAGCCCGGACTATGGTCACTTGAGTCAAATAGAAGGTTTCACGGGACATTTCTTCTAATTGCTCTAGGATCGACTCTATTTTATTGGGAGTCTGACCTTTAGAAATGTCTCCTAAAGATCGAATCGCTGCTAGACGAAGGGGTTGAGGTATACCAGGAGTGGTATATTCTAAAATTACGTCTAGGGCAATGGGTGAGGATTTAATTTGACTTAAGCCAGCAATGGCACCGCCACGTACTACTTCATTCCAACCACTCCGTTCTTGGAGTACTTTTTTCAGCAATTGGATTACTTCATCTTCTCTATCCTTAAGGCTTGCCGAAACCATTGCCCCAAGTGACCTGGCTGCTAAGGCTTCTACGTAGTAGCTGGCATCCCCTTGTTCTAGTAATTGCTTGAGAGCATTGTAGCTTTCTGGAGTCTTCACTTCACCCAAGGCTTGGACAACGGCACGACGCACACGGGGATTTGGATCAGACAAGCCAGCAATTAAGGCGGCTTCGGCTTGATCTAGTTTTACCTTAGCTAATTGTTTGGCTACTTCTAAACGAACACCCCAGAATGAATCACTCTTTAGGGCATCAGACAAGGCTTTTACTACTTCTAATCCTCCCTTTTTAGCCAAGGCTTTTGCTGCATAGATACGGGAGATGGGGTCTGGGTCAAATTTCAGCTGGGCTTTGAGTTCCGCTATTGGGTATTCTAGGGAAACGGTTTTGAGATAATTATTCCCATGGTCGAAGCTAATCAAGTTAGGTTTTTTCTCCAGTGGGAAATAGAAACTTTGTTCCCGTTCATGAACCCTCACTGTAAATGTCTGTAGAGAGGTTTCATTAGACGTTTTCACAGGAGAATCGTCTTCGAGCTTGGTGTAACCAAAGGCAATCGGGATTTTCAGGTCAAATAACTCACTATCGCTACCGGTGTTACTATCTTTTGCCTGAGTTTGGGTTACTGTAAGTTTAGCCAACTGGCTATCCCCATCCCAGGAATAGGCAACTTTGTATTCAGGATGACCCCCCCGGAAGACGTACTGGTCAAATAGGAACAACAGATTACGACCGGTAGCTTTTTCAATCGCTCTTAGCAGGTCAATGGTTTCTACGGTTTTGTGAGCGTTATCTTGAACAAAGGTTTGAATTGCTTTCCAGAACAAGTCTTCCCCTAACTCTGCCCAAATCATATGATAGACGCAAGCACCTTTTTCATAAAGGTGCCTATCGTAGAGTTCAATAGCTTCTCGATAGACATTGGTCACCATGGGGCGGCGGTAACGAGAACTATCTTCTGAGATATAACTGCGTGCTTCATTGAGTAGGTAGTAGGCAGCATCATCTTTACCATACTCATGTTCGGTCCAAAATACTTCTGTGTAGGATGCCATGCCTTCCTTAATCCAGGCATGGGACCAGTGTTTAATCACCACTAAGTCCCCAAACCACTGATGAGCGAGTTCATGAACCACTAAGCTTTCAGTACTCTGGTTATCGATAGTTGCTCGTTCATCGAGCAAGCAACGGTCTGTTAACAGAGTGGTGGAGGTGTTTTCCATACCACCAAAGATGAAGTCATCTACACAGACTTGGGCGTATTTCGGATAGGGGTAGGGATAGCCAAAGGTTTCACTCAAGAACTCTATCATTCCAGGGGTTTTGCCCATGCTGCGGCGAGCATCCTCCTCTCGCCCCTTCTCCACGTAGTAGTTGACTGGTTTGCCCTGCCATTCATCCCGAATTTCCGCAAAGTCCCCTACTGCTAGAGTCATCAGGTAAGTGGGATGAACTTCCTGTTGCCGCCAATGGTATATGGTTTCATTGCCGTCTTCTTCTGTAGCAATTAGTTCCCCGTTGGAGATAGCAATTAGGGGTTTTGGAACTCTAACGCGGATTTCGGAGGTAGCAAGTTGACCAGGATAATCGAAACAAGGGAACCAGAAGCGAGAGTCTTCATCTTCTCCTTGGGTCCAAACTTGGGTGGGTTTGTTGGGGTAGTGTTGGTTTGGATGAATGAAGTAAATACCACGCTGGGGGTTGTCTACACTATATGCGATCGCAATCTTAATCGCTTTTCCAACAAATACCGGGTTAAGTAGCTGAATCTTTAGTTGTTCCCCGTCATACTCAAAGGGTTGGGGGATTTGGTCAACCTGCACTGAGGCGATAGTCAAGTTGACCGCATCAATTACTAGCTGTTTAATGCCATTGCGTATTGGGTTGAGGGTGATGGTGCAGGTACCGCTAACGCTTTGGAGGGGGATATCCAGAGTTAAATCCAGGAAAATATGCTCCACTTGTCCTGGGCGGTCAGGATTGTATTGGGGTTTAGCACCGGGTAATTCAAACGACTTGTGAGTTTTGCTTTCGGTATCAAAATACGACTGGGACATTAGTGAAGTTGTATAACTGAAAAGTGTGGACAATAGAGTTAAGTGGAGCTATGGGAAGTTTCCGAAAGGAAAAAGAGTCACCCTTCCTGTAGCGGTCGATTAATCTATTCTAAATTAACTCATCTTCTGTCGATTCCTCCTGATCAGGTCAGGTTTTATAGAATTGTCAACAGCGACAGACCTTGATGGAAGATTACTGGTTCACAACTATCTGTTAACTGATTGGTAACTGATTGGTTGTGGGCCATTAACAATTAACAATAAAGAAGGGATTTAGCTGATCACGGCACTACCCATCCCTTGGAACATCAACCATGATAAGAAAAAGTTGATAATAAAAATTGCGAGCAAAGCAGTAACCACAGCAGTGGTGGTAGATTGACCGACACCTTTAGCCCCTCCTGTGGTGGTTAACCCCCAACTACAACCAATCACAGCAATCAACAGCCCAAACACTAAAGATTTAAGAGCAGCAGAGAACAAGTCCCAAATTCCTAAGAAGTTACGAGCCGAATCAAGAAACACAGACTGGGGAATACCATAAAGATTTTGAGCCAGCACCAATCCTCCTACCATACCAGTCACAATGGCGAGAATGGTCAACACTGGCAGCATCAGACAACAAGCAATAACCCGAGGAATCACTAAGTAATCAATTGGGTCAGTCTTGAGCATATACAAAGCATCAATTTGCTCTGAAACACGCATCGTACCAATTTCAGCAGCAAATGCCGAACCAACTCGTCCTGCTAAAACCACAGCAGTCAAAACCGGAGCCAATTCCCTAGTCAAAGCTAGAGCCAAGACTCCCCCAATGGCATTGGTGGCACCAAAATTAATGAACTCTCGTGTTACCTGAATGGTAAACACCATACCGATTACAGTAGCAGTGAGCAGAGCAATTATCAGAGACTCTGGTCCAACGGTTACCATTTGCTCGATAGTATTGCGGCGGTGAATCTTCCCAGTCAGTAGATGAAGTATCACTTGCCCAGCTAAGAAAATCGCCGCCAGTAAACGCTGACTCCATAACCCGAGGCTGCTAGTTTTAGCCATTAGTCGATCATTTCCCATCATTCGCTTCCACACGGAAACGCTCAACAAATGTCCGCAACTCTCCCGCCACACCGACCAGGTTTTGCAAAGCTCCAGAAACCCTTTGGGCTTCTTGGGAGGTTTCTTGAGCGGTTAACTCAACGGATTGCATCACTTGGGCAACAGCACGGGATGTTTCAGTTTGCTCGATAGTATCCGCAGTGATTGCACGTACTAAAGCATCGATCCGGTTTGCCACTTGCACAATATCTTCGAGCGATCGCTTGGCTTGTTCTGCTCGTTTAGTACCTTCAATCACCTGTTGGGTGCCTTCTTCCATAGCGGTCATCACTGAACCAGTTTCACTCTGGATTTGCAACACAATATGTTCAATATCCTTGAGTGCTTTGGCTGACTTATCAGCGAGCTGTCGTACCTCATCCGCAACAACAGCAAAGCCTCGACCAGCTTCTCCAGCTCTTGCCGCCTCAATACTAGCATTGAGTGCTAACAAATTTGTTCGGGAGGCAATAGTAGAAATCGATGTAACAATTTTAGAAATTTCCTGGGAAGATTCTGCCAAACGCTTGACTTTACGAGTCGTTTCTGCTACTGTCTCACGAATTTGCAAAATTCCTGCCACAGTGCGCTCCACAGCCTCACCACCTTTGAGAGCGGTAGCCGAGGCTGAGCGGGCAACTTCCTCAGCTTCTCGTGCACTCTCTGCCACCCGCTGAATAGCATCGGTCATCACTTGTACAGAGTTCAGGGTAACCGCCAGTTCCTCAGCTTGCCGTAAAGCATCAGAAGACAAGCTACGGGCAAAGGACTCACTATCGGTGGAACATTTGGTCACCTGACGGACTGCCTGCTTAACTTGTTGTACAATTTCCCGTAGGTTTTGAATCGTCAGGTTGAACGAATCAGCCACTGCCCCCAAAACATCAGCAGTGACCTCTGCTTGTACCGTTAAATCCCCCCGTGCTGCCCCTTCCACATCATCAAGCAATCGAATTACCTGGCGTTGGAGGTCTTCTTTTGCCTGTTCTTGCTCTTCTGCCTTTCGTTGTGCTTCAGTCATCGTTGTCAAGATGACTCTGGCCATTTGGTTGAAACTATGGGCTAACTGACCCAATTCGTCCTGGGAATAAATCGTAGCATGGGCATTGAGATTACCCTGACAGACTCCTTCAAACTGGGTTTTCAGGTTTTCGGTACTACGTCTAATCTGCCTAGCTGTAATATTCCCGACAGCCAAAGTCGTAGCAAAACTGGCAACACCAGCGGCTAGGGTCATCATAATACCAGTATTGCGCACATGATTTTTGAAGGATGGCTGGTCTCGAACCATGTATTGTGCTCCAGCACTCACCGCTGCTACCACCACCATTGAGACCGCGCCAGTAATCAAGGCAGTCATCCAATTCTTCTGGTTGACAGGAGCGTTTTCTATGGGAGCTAGTGGACCTTGGTCAATACTAACAACCAGCTCTTTGTCAATGTCTTTAGTGGGATTATAAATAGGGATTGGCTCGGTGGCACTACTAAGGCTAAATAGCTCTTCATTCCCAGTGGCTGACGGATAATCATGACTGGCTACAGCACTAACACCACTGGTGTTCATATCCATTGAGCCAGTACTTCCCAGTGTTGAGCCAGTACTACTTAATACATCAAAATCACTATTGTCATCACTCTCCAATGAGAGTGATGACAATAGTGATTTTGATGTATTAAGTAGTACTA
>NZ_JAAHHS010000095.1 GCF_010692395.1 Moorena sp. SIO3H5 | reverse complement strand
ATCTTCTAAGCTGGAGTAATTCTGGTTTCCTTGTTCCCGTTCTTGGATACTTGTAGTTCGGTAAATCTTACTACTAGACAATAGGGAATTTTCCAGCAGGGTTCGCTCATACAAGTCCCGCATTTTCAAACCTATATCGTTTAGGCTCGATACCTGATGGGATAAATTATCTAAGAATTGCCGCAGCCGTTCTTGATCTTGTTCCAATGTATTGCGACCAACTACCAGTTCTCCCACTAAATTGCTCAGGGTGTCCAGTTGTTTAACCGGTACCCGCATGGTTTGTTCAAATAACTTAGATCTCGGACGCCTTGTTTGGCGGGACAGCTCCTGGTTTATCCCTCCTGGGATAGCAGATATGCTTTGATTTGCCTGCTCTAGCAAGTGCTCTAGGTCTTTAAAGTCATCCTCTACTGAGTCCGCCTGATTGGTTTTCCTGGTTTCTTGGTCTAGGGAGTCGTTAGGTTCAGGGCTACTAGTTTCATTTAATAGGAGTTCTAGTTCATCAAATATTCTTGTCTGCTCTGATCCTACTTCAACAGTGGTTAAGCTCACATCCAGGGGTTTTATACTGTCAAAATCAACGTTTTGGTAATGGGCCGTAGCTTCTGCCAACAGCTGCTCTAATTGCTGCCATTGATCTTGGGTTGTTGGTAAGGCTTTTGGTGATGAATCTGGTAATTTGTTTGATTTTATGGGATCGGATTTTCTATTTTTTCCTTTTACACTTGAACTAAGACCGGGTGTTGAGGTGGGCTTTAAAGACCCTTTAGTTGATGGGGATTTAATTCCTGGCTGGTCATGGTTTGCAGGGGGGTGAGTTGGAATAAGCTCCAAGTCATTAACCAGATTAAAATCTAATTCATTGAGATCTGTGTAGGTCGGACCCGGGCGAGGGCTGTGGGTGGGCTCGACGTGCGGTGTCCTTGGTCGGATAGGCTGCTGTTTGCCCATCCCATAACTATCTAATGTGGGAGTAGTATTTTCCGCGCTTGAGATATTTTCTTCAAAAAAGGTATCGTCAAATAAACTACTTAATTCATCCGCTGGGTTAGTTTTTTGAGTTAAGTTTGCCTCAGTACTCCCAACAGAAAATAATTCTTCAAGGTCTTTATCCGTCAGGCTTGGAGTAGGCTTAGGTTGAATCTCCTCTGGAGTTGACTCCCTTGACTGTAGTAATTCAAAAGCTGCTTCTTCTGGAAATTCCTCATCGAACAAACTGAGTAAATCTTCCTCGGTAGACTCCGCTGCCTCTGGAATGTCCAACCCATCAAGTTCTTTAATCAGGTCAGATAAATCCTTTGGTTCGTCTGTAGTTATAGAATTGTGTGATTGGCTAGACAACTGCTGGTTATCTGGAGCGATAATTTCTTCTTCTTGCCAGGTTTTATCCAAATCAGGGGTCTGACCTTCAAAGATATCAGCTAAGCTATTGAGTTCTGCCATGCCAACTTTTGGTTCTGCAGCATCATCGGACTCGATTTGGAGGATATCAGTGGTTGGTTGTTCCACTTCCTCTATATCCGGTATATCCTCGAGGAAGTTATCTAGGTTAAATTCGTCTGTGATTACTGCTGGTGGCTGAGCATCTAGGTTGTTAGACATTCGGAAAGCTAAAATTCCACATTAAGCGAACATTTTTAACCTTTTGCCTTGGCAAGTTCGCCGGTTCCCTATATGATAGTTCTAAAATTTCATCTCACTAACTAGCTAAGAGGTAGCTTAACAGTCCCAGATCTATACAGACGAGGTTTTCTTGCCTCGCTAGCTAGATTTTTTTTAACGTTTTTCATATCTGAGTTCAACTGTGATTTCAACGACTCAGAGCATTTAAGAATTTCTGGATACCTGAGAATAACGACTGTTTTTTTTGTGCAGATGGTATATTTTGAGAATCTTCTGGGCTAGTTGTGTTAGCTAGACTTGCCTTAAGTATAATTTGCTCAATATCCTCTGCTGTCGGTTTGCTGGGTTCTTCAGTCACCAACTGATACTCATCATCAATTTCTAGCCATACTTGCCACACAGAAGGGTAACAACGCCATAGAGCCCCTCCTGGAAAGGGTCGCAGATAATAACAAGACTGCAGGGTTTTCAGGAAGCGATCGCGTAACTGACGTGCGGCATAGCCAATCCCTACAATCGAGACATCTTCGAGCTGAGGATTTAGGATTACACAGGGGCGATCCCCAGCCAAATTACAAATCTTTTCCACTTGGGCTACTTCCACCGCAGACGGGCCCACTAGCAAGAAAGCCTGGTCATCATCATCAATTCTAGTTTCTGCTGGGGAGCGACTGGTGCCAACATCAGTAATTTTAAACGGGACTTCTCCCCAGTCACGAAGGGCAAGGGCTGAAGCACCGGTATCAGGAAAGAATATTTTCAGTCCGGAGCCATACTGCTCAAATATCGGAATAAATGCTTGGGCGATTGACTGAGCTTGCAGGGCAATTTCTGGAAAGACCAACTCCACTTGTACCCTGGTTTGACCGTCATCTAGGGCGGCTTTGGTCGCTTGTTTAGCTTGAGCGATCGCGTCTTCTAAGCTCAAAGGAAGTTCATTCATGAGTCTGTTTGTGTGTTAATCAAAAACTCTAATATTAATGGCTTAAAAGAAAAAAGAAAACTAATGTCTAGCCACATTAATCCCAAATCCACCCTACCCATAGGAGCAATTGAGCCTTTTTTGAGCAAAGTTAGACCTTAGATAATTCTGGTTGTGGCATCAGTCGTTCCAAAATTTGCTTGATTACCATCACCGTCCAATCTACATCAGCTTCTGTGGTATCTCGCCCCAGTGTCAACCGAATTCCAGCTAAAGCAGCTGGCTCGTTGTAACCCATTGCTAACAATATCGGACTCGGACTCAGTTTACCACTGTGGCAAGCGGAACCTGCACTAATCCCAATACCAGCCTGATTCAACTGGCGCACTATAGTTTTGCCAGTCACCCCCTCAGTAGGGGAAGTCACACAGAAACTAACGTGATGGGGTAAGCGATAGTCTCTAGAACCAGTGGGAATGAGATTGGGAGTATCGGCGAGTTGGTCAAACATGCGATCGCGTAATTGAATTAACCGAGGTGTCTCTGTTAGCATTTGGGCTGCTGCTAGTTCTGCCGCCATGCCAAACCCAGCAATTACTGGCAACGCCTGGGTTCCAGACCGCAATCGGGATTCTTGTCCACCACCGGAGATCAGGGGCACTAACTCCACACCAGGGCGGATATACAATGCCCCTGATCCCATTGGACCATAAATTTTGTGACTGGAAATGGACAGCAAATCCACCGGTAGTTGTTGAACATCGATGCTGAGGCGTCCTGCTACTTGAACTGCATCGGTATGAAACAGAACACCCTGTTGACGGGCAATTTGTCCGAGTTTATAAATAGGTTGGAGCGTACCTACTTCACTTTGACCATAAATGACGGAGACTAAAACTGTATTTGCCTGTAAGGCAGCTTTTAAATCACTGGGATTGACCATTCCCAGAGAATCCACTGGTAGCCTAGTCACTTGCCAACCCCACTGTTCCAACCAGGCTACTGGTTGAGCGATCGCAGAATGCTCTACACTAGAAATAATTATATGCTGGGGTGTTTTGTAACCTTGAGCAACCCCCATAACGGCCAAATTATCCGCTTCAGTACCGCCAGAGGTAAATGTAATCGATTCCGCTGGTGCATTTATTAACCTAGCTACCTGTATTCTAGCTCGTTCAAGTACAATGGCCGCTCGCTGACCCCACTGGTGTAAGCTGGAAGGATTACCCCACTGCTGGGTAAGCACATCTTGCATAGTTGTAATGACTTCTGGGCGTGGTGGTGTGTTGGCGCTATAGTCCAGATAAATTTGCATGGGTTTTCAGGCAACCAGCTATCTCTACCTTCAGCATATAACCTTTCCAGGTCTATCTCAAACTGATGACTAATAACTGATAACTAATAATTAGTGACTAATAACTGATGAATAATAACTAACCACCTGGTTTGCCAACATTATAGTCCTCGTGGGAAAGAACCGCGTGAGGCACCAATAAGCTACCATGGTCGTGACAAATCATTCGGTAGTTGCGAGTTACAGGAATACTGATGATCCAGCGGTTGTGGCGCAGCCGCTTGCCACCAAATTCTCTGTAATCTTGATGATTCTGCAAAGCAGCAATTATCCCACGGGCTTTGACAACCACATGGGTAGGAAGGTTTTTTAAGTCAATGGGATCATCTTCAAAACTAGACTCCCACTGCCGTTTTTGCTGTTTTTTCTCTTGCCGTGCTCGGTTTTTTTGATCACATCGGTGGCATGTTTTACCATACCCCTTGTGGCCACACGGGAATGTTTTCTTTCGTCTTGGCATAAGACACTAGTTCGGGTTAAAGTCCCTAACCCGCTAATTAGGCTTCGGTGTAAGCCATTCCATAAAAAAAAGGCAATTAGGGGGGGAGTTGAACAAGATGGCAACTGATATCCCCTGGTATTTTATGTTAATTCAACAACTGCATCTATTTGAAGATTGTGCTGTTAGCATGAGGAAATCAGCTATCCAATCGGGTTTTTTGATGCCTTGAGTTCCCAACCAGCGTGCATTTACTGGAATTTGTATTATCTTTTGCTGATACTATTGATTTTGTGTGGCTGTCAACAAGCTCAGCCACAGGTGTCTGTTGAACCCCCTCTGCCCCAAGACCCTTGGGTTCAGGCTTACTTTAATCATAGTAGGTCAGCCCAATACACTGATCCTTACCGGGGAATAACTCGGGAGGGAGATAACTTGGAGCAAGTGATTGTGGATGCGATCGCATCAGCAAAGTCAACAGTAGATGTGGCGGTTCAGGAGTTGCGTATGCCCAGAATTGCCCAAGCTTTAGTAGAACGTAAGCAAGCTGGTGTCAAGGTCAGAGTCATTTTAGAGAATAACTACAGTATTCCGCTCAGTAAACTAAGCGCTGAGTCAGTAGCAAAACTGACCCAAAGAGAACGCTCACGCTACAATGAGTCCCTAATATTGATCGACCGTGACAGAGATGGTCAGCTGAGTGCAACGGAAATTTCAGAAGGAGACGCTTTAATCATCTTAGGAAATGCTGGTGTACCTATGATTGATGACACAGCGGATGGTTCTCGGGGCAGTGGCTTAATGCATCATAAGTTTATAGTTATTGATAACAAAGTTTCTATTATTACCTCAGCAAACTTCACTCTTAGTGATCTACATGGTGACTTTCAGTTTCAAGATAGTCGTGGCAATCCCAACAATCTACTTAAAATTGACAGTGTAGAGTTAGCTAAGCAATTCACCCAGGAATTTAACGTGATGTGGGGGGATGGTGCTGGCGGTCAACCAGATAGTAAGTTTGGTCTCAAGAAGCCATGGCGACCAGTAAAGCAAGTCACACTGGGAGATACAACTGTGGGGAATACCAGTGTGGGGGATACCAGTGTGGGGGATACAACTATCGCTATCAAATTCTCTCCAACCTCCACTACCAAACCTTGGCATCAGAGTAGCAATGGTGTAATCGCTCAAATCCTTCCTCAGGCTAAAGAAACGATTAATATCGCTTTATTTGTCTTTTCCGAGCAACGGCTAACCAATGTTTTAGAGGAATCCCATCAACAGGGTGTTAAGGTCAAAGCGCTAATTGAGCCAAGTTTTGCCTTTCGCTATTACAGTGAGGGTTTGGACATGATGGGAGTAGCTGTTGCTCACAAGTGTAAATATGAGACTGGTAACCGTCCTTGGCGTCAACCGATTGCTACTGTGGGTGTGCCTCAGTTGCCAGAAGGAGATGTCTTACATCATAAATTTGCCATTCTGGATGGAAAGACAGTGATTACAGGCTCCCACAACTGGTCAAAAGCAGCAAATACCAGGAACGATGAGACGGTTTTAGTTATTCATAGCCCGATCGTGGCTGCCCATTTTGAGCGGGAGTTTCAACGCCTCTATGGCAAAGCAGTGAAAGGAGTACCAGTTAGAGTTCAGCAAAAGATTAAAGCACAGCAACAAAAATGTGTGCCTCTTGATCCACATTCTTGAGTAGAGCATACTATTGAATAGTTGGCATGACGGGTTATACCCCTCAATTTAATTTGAAAATGGTCTGTTGGGTTTTGTCGTTAGTGATTAGTCATTTGTCAAACTTCCACCAATCTGTCATGGCCTGTTCATAAATCGGTGTTGTCCGAACACTAAACCAGCTTTTTTCCTTAACACAGGTTTGCGCTGAGGTTATCTTAGTTTTTGGGGCTCAATAATACCAAGTAGGTAATACTGCTCGACCTGCTAACCTTAATCGATATCTAGGGTTTCCTGGGTGTCAGAATTTCTCAAAGCTGTTAGGAGCAGCAAAGCTAAATTATTGAATTGCTTGACGACTTATATGGCAAATGCCACCTGGACTCGCCGCCATATTCTTGCCCTGGCTGATTTTACGCCAGATGAATACAATACAGTCTTACAAACTGCCGCTAGCTTTCGGGAGGTACTGTCCCGACGCACCAAAAAAGTCCCTGCACTACAGGGTCACGTGGTTGCAAATTTGTTTTTTGAACCATCAACCCGTACTCGTAGCAGTTTTGAACTAGCGGCTAAACGTCTTTCTGCTGATATCCTAAACTTTGCACCAGGAACATCTTCCTTAAGCAAAGGCGAAACGATTCTTGATACAGCAAAGACTTACCTGGCAATGGGAACTAATATGATGGTGATTCGCCATCGGCAGGCGGGAGTTCCTCAAATTATTGCTACTGAGATGAATCGACTCGGTGTCCAGGTAAGTGTACTTAACGCTGGTGATGGTCAACATGAACATCCTTCTCAAGGATTGCTGGATTTGTTTACAATTTGTTCTTGCTTAGATTGGGACAATCCCCGCATAGAACTGCTTGCTGGAAAAAAAATTACCATTGTTGGAGATATTCTGCACTCACGAGTTGCCCGTTCCAATATCTGGAGTCTCCTGGCGACAGGTGCAGAGGTTCATCTAGCTGGACCACCTACTCTACTTCCCCAATTATTTGCTCAATACAGTAGTACTCGTCTCCAACAACCTCAGGAAAAGCAACAGCAACAGTTATTGGCTAAGTCTAGCCTTGGTCACCAGAGGCAGTACACCGAAACCCCTCTGATTTTAAAAACAACGGTACCAATCACAAGTCAAGCCAGCCATTCCCTTACGTCTACGCAACAGTTACCAATTAGTCATCCTAAGCTATATGTTCACTGGGACATTGAACCAGCACTAAAAGATGCTCACTTTGTCATGACCTTACGGCTGCAAAAAGAACGTATGACGACTCATTTGTTGCCTAGTTTGAGAGAATATCATCAGCGTTATGGGATTACCGGGGAGCGCCTCCAACTTTGCCAACCCAACGTTCACATTCTCCATCCTGGTCCAGTTAACCGAGGGGTTGAAATTAGTTCTGAGCTGATGGATGATCCCCAGATTAGCTTAATTCCTCAACAGGTGACTAGTGGAGTTGCGGTTAGGATGGCGTTGCTTTACTTAATCGGTAGTGGTAAGTTTTGACTCATAGGCTGAGTAAATCAATTGCGCCAAGGTAAACTCTGACCATTACCCCATCTCACTGACGCCTGTACCAAACCCAAAATAAATTCTAGCAATCCTCTCCACTGCTGTTGACTAGCAGTGACTCCTTGCTTGTGGATGTGTAGAATCAAATCTCGATCAGGATGGTTAACAATTTCTTGAGCATAGCGGTTGATCACATCACCATCTAGTTGAATCACAGTTTGGGCGCAAATTAAATCATTGATTGACTTGACATTTGCCGGTTGTTGTGAGTGAGTTTTTAGCAATGCCTGATTCCGACTATCCAATGCTGCTTTCAGTTCACTTAGCTTACGCAAACAACGCAAGAAACGATGGTTCTTAAGAATATCTTGCGCTTGAAGCATTTCTTCTGAACTGCTGGTTTTAGTAGGGTTTGGTAGTCGGGTGTTAATTTGCTGCAGTTCTACTGTGGGATTGGTGAGGATTTCTTGGCCTCCTCTAGCCTGGTCTAGAACAGTGGGATCATACCAGGGTGAATTGGGATCACTCAGAATCACACTGTACTCTAGTTCCAAGGTTTTACGTAACTCAAGGTAGCGATCGCGTAAAGACTCATGAATTCCCTGTTGCTCTAGATAGTCAGCTGAGATCGGGTAAATATCTCGGTAGGTTTCCCAGGGGATGAACTTATCTCCCTTAATTTCCTCCACTACCATGGTGTTAACTTCTAACGCTGTGATGTCAATCAAGACATCCCCCAAAGAGCTATAAAATTCATCTAGGGTTTGACCTAATCTAGAAGTAACATCAGGTGCGACCCGTGACGAATTTAATTCGCCGGTCGCACCTGGTTTTAAAGATGATATTGCATCAGTAGTTGCTGGTTGCTTACGGTTTCTGGTCTTGGTCACGGCCATGGTTAATGATATATGAACTACCCTAAATATAGGTCGAGGAATGGTCGATTTCGAATCTTCTATGGAATCAAAATCGACCATTGGCAATCTGTTTATGGTACGGGCGAAGTATCAGGCAAAGCTTACTGCTTCTCTTTTGCCACCACCTAAAAAGCTGATTACGTCCAGATTAATCCTCTTGTTTACGTGGTTTCTTAATAAATAGTGACTCTTCCAGGCTAGACCAATTATCATCATCAAGTTTTATCGCCTCAGATTCACTCTGTTGTGCCACAGGAAAGTCAAACAAGTCTTCCATGAAGTCCTCAGATGCTTTCTCTGATTGATCGGTGATATCAGAGATTTCTAGAAACGGATCTAACTCTTGAGATTGATCCTGATTAAAGTTATGGTCATCAGTTAGGTCATTTTTCAGTTCTGAAGTATCTGGATCTTCCGAAGGTGCCGATAGCTCCAAGCTATTTCCTAGAGATGGATAAGATTCCAGTTCATCAGTTGCGAAATCATCCCAGTCTTCATCAAGTTCTAAATCTGTTGCTGATCCATTGAGATTGCTTGGTGCAGTGAACGGATTAGCGTTTTTCGTTAATTTCTCCCACTCATTATCCTCAGAGATATCTAATGAATCTATTTCAGGAGTTGTCAATTCTAGTGATGACTCCTCCGGTTGTTCCAACATCCAATCATCCCAATCCTCATTTTCTTCTAGCTCCAATGATTCTAGGCTGAGGAGGTTAGAATCTTCATCAATCTTTTGTGTATCTTCTTCAAACAAATCACCCCAATCATCTTCTAATCCCTGGTCTGAAGCTTCAGTTGTGGGTTCTGGTGATGGGGGCGTTGACTCCAAATCTTCTAATGTCAGGAGTTCCCAATTTTGATTATCCACTGCATCGGATGGATTTAAATCAGGTTGGGATTGTTCTTCAACGAATTCCTGCCATTGTTGATCAATTTCTGCCTCTGAAACGTCTTGGTCAGTTAGTTGCTCATCAGGCACAGACTCAAGTAATTCCCACATCGAGTCATCCCAATCGTCCTGTTCAGTTTCCGATTCTAATGCCTGGGTGCTATCTATCGATGGCATCAGTGAGGATTCTATTTCTGCAGAGGGGACTTCTAGCACTTCAGGCTCAGTTTGTAGGAAAGTGTCGGGACTAGCCTGGGTTTGTTCTGGAACTGGGGGTGGAGGTACCAAGATTGACTCGAGTTCTGGTGCCGTATCCGGTAGAAAGTCAGAACTAATATCTGTTTCTTCGTCAATGGGGGGTGGAGCTACCAAGATTGACTCCACTTCTGGTGCCGTATCTGGTAGAAAATCAGGAATAATCTCTGTTTCCTCTTCAATGGGGGGTGGAGGTACCAACACTGACTCAGTTTCTGACCACCTATCCTCTAGGAAGTTTGCTATTGCTTCTTCCTCCTCCAATTCAGTAATCTCTGGCAATTCAGTAGTCTCTGGAAACAAACCAGTATCAGAAACTACTTCATCGACTACTTCATCGACCAATCCAGGTTTTATGATTGGCTCAGTTACGGTGTAGGGATTAATCAATGAATCATCAAGGTTCCCTGGGATAGGAGCTGTTACTGACTCAAGGTCAGCAGAGATGGTTGGGGGTATCTCTGGTGCTGCCTGAGTGGGTTCCACTTCAGCTGGGGGAGGTTCTGCTACTAACTCCGAGGCAGAGGCAACTGCTGCTGCTGCCAATCCAGTCCCCAAAACGGCTTTAGTAACTGTATCGACACGATGCTCTGTGTATGACTCGACTGACTCGACTGACTCGACTGACTCGACTGACTCTATGGCTACTCTAGTTTCAGTTACCGGTTCTATGCTTGGTAATAAATGGGTTTCACCCTTAGGGGATTCAGGCTCTATAACCCCAGTATTGCTAGTTGGGTAACCTAGAGTGAGTAGAACCTCAAAGAGCTTATGCAGACTCTTAAGATTGCTCTGAATAATTTGATTGCCTTGAGCCACCTGATCATTGTGAAATTGCCGCAGTTCTCTATAGCGACCATTGCCGATAAACTGGTCTCCTACTTCATTATCGATGGCACCGTTAATAGTATCAATGCGGGTACACATACGATGACCAGGTTTTGCCTGGGCTGCATCTAAATCAGCATTGGTTTCAGCTACCCAGGTGGTAATTTTCAAATCAACTGCTTCGCTCAGGGCTAGGACAAGAGCCTCTTTAATATTCCCTGTCTTAAGGTATTGTCTGAAGTCATCGCTAGGAGCCATAATACTATACTCGCTCTTATTAGGGTAGTTTTGTAATTTAGTTTAGATTGACTAATAATAAATAGTTTTTGATATTCCCACGTCCACCCTTGGGTTATAGTGGTATGATTATTTAAAGGGTATAATTTTTGTTAAAAGTTTCTCAGTGACTGTGAAGACCCAACCGTCAACCGCCAACAAACACTTAGTTATTTCAATTCTTTAGGTTAAATTTATATCAGATAACAACGAATTGAGCAACCTAGCAGTGCCCATTACTGGTGAACACTTTGCCTGTCGCCGAAGTAGGAGATCACCTCAATACTATTGATATTTTTTTTAGTGTTAAATAGTATTCTATTTTTTCGCAGATAGACCCTTAGCGACTATCATTACCTAGCTCAGACCCTTGAGGTAGCCGACCCATGGTAGTAATCAGAACAGTAAACAGTTGTTGCAAATTTTCCAAATTTTGCTGAATAGTCTGGCGTCCTTGTTGTACCTGCTGTAGGTGAAATTGCTTGAGTTCAGTGTAAGGCCCATTGCCCATAAACTGTGAACCAACTTCGTTGTTGATTTCACCATCAATAATATTCATGCGAGTACGCATTTGGCAATCAGAGGTTGGCTGGTCTAGCTCGGCTGAGGAATGAGGAGCTGGGCTAGATGAGGATACCCAAGTGGTAATTTCTAACTCCACTGCTTCACCTAGGGATAGGGTCAGGGCATCCCTAATGTTACCTGCCTTGATTTGTTGTTTAAAGTCGTCTTTAGTGGTCATAGATTTTTTTGTCGCCCTAATTTATTTATTAGTTTTTAGTAGTCAGCTAAAAGTCTACTGGTAATTACAAGCGATGCAGCGCCTTCACGCGGGGGTCCCCCCCATGAGCGACTGCATCAAGACAATGACTAATCACCAATTACTATGCCTATTGCCAAAAATCAGTAACTTCATATCCTAGTTCCTGTAACATTTGATGGAGTAGGGGTAAGCTCAGACCAATAACATTACTATGACAGCCTTCGATTTTGTCAACAAAGAGTCCCCCTCTACCTTCCAAAGCAAAGGCACCAGCACATTTAAGGGGTTCGCCAGTGGCAACATAGGCTTCTATAGCGCGATCGCTTACATTGGCAAAATCAACTCGTGTTACACCACAGCGCACTATGGTTTTGTTCCGAGATAAGTCAATTAAAGCATGACCTGTATAGAGTTCTCCAGTAGTCCCTCGCATCTGTTGCCAACGAGCGATCGCTTCAGAGGGGTTAGGGGGTTTGCCATAAATCCCACCCTCCATACTCAATACAGAATCACAGCCTAATACCAGAGCGTCACTAAATTGATCAGCAACAGTTTTTGCTTTTTGTTCAGCTAGAATCTGTACTAACGTTGCTGGCTCCGGATGCTGCACTTGAGATTCGTCAAAATTGCTTTGGCAGACCACCGGTTCAATACCAGCAGTTTGCAATAATCGTTTGCGAGCTTTAGAAGCTGAAGCTAATACAAAAGTTGGCACATCCATATAGCAATTTTCAGAAACGTTTGAGCGACATTGCTTATGCTTTTAAGGCAATAGGCAAGAGGCAAGAGGCAAGAGGCAAGAGGCAAGAGGCAATAGGCACTAGGCAATAGGCAATAGCGATGCAGCGCCTTCACGCGGGGGTTTCCCCCATGAGCGACTGCATCAAGACGGCAATAGGGTTTTCATGGAATCAGCGTCAAAGAAGACTGTACCTGATCAGCACGCCTTTGGGCGAACAACCAAACAACCTGTAACCTGTAACCTTCAACCAAACAACCTGTAACCTTCAAGCAAACAACCTGTAACCTTCAACCAAACAACCTGTAACCTTCAACCAAACAACCTGTAACCTTCAACCAAACAACCTGTAACCTTAAACTAAACAACCTGTAACCTTGGCCTATTGGCCACGCGTGCGCGAACAACCTTTCAACCTGTAACCTTGGCCTATTGGCCACGCGTGCGCGAACAACCTTTCAACCTGTAACCTTCAAGCAAACAACCTGTAACCTTGGCCTATTGGCCACGCGTGCGCGAACAACCTTTCAACCTGTAACCTTGGCCTATTGGCCACGCGTGCGCGTTCAACGGTTTAGTAGTTTACAGAAAAGGACTTAACCGCTGCCTCTAACGAATTTTTCATCTTACCCCAGCGTCGTTCGGTGGTGGAAGCATTGAAGGTGTAGAGCTTGCCACGGTTAACCACCACACTGGCCAGGTTGTGCCGTTCTTGGTTGGGCAGTTGGACGTTGTATTCTAAAAGGTAATAAGTCTTGTCTGCTACCTCACGAGCTTCAGCATTTACCAACTCGGCTGTGCGACCAGAATCGGGAGGAGCAATGGCATTTTTTTGCAGCTGGTACCCCACTTCTGAGGGTGTGCCTAAATCAGCAAGGGTCTTGCCTTCTGGCACTGGGCTAATCACCACACTAACATTTTCGGTGCTCTCAATAATATCGTGGAACACTACATCGGGTCCATTAGTCACTGTGACAGGGACCCAACCGTTGGGATACAAAAACTGATAACCGTTAAGGGTGTCTACATAGCTTTGTAGACCACTGACACCAGTTGTGCAGCCATGTATAGCCAGACTCAACACTAGCAGCAGTAGTGGTGCAATTTTCTTGAGCATCTCTTTGAGCATCTCTATTCAACGTCAACTTAGCTGCTTAATTGTCTCATCTTTAACTCATCGTACCTGCCCTTATGTATTTTCTGTTACCGGTTGGACACTCACTAGATGTGTGATAGATAGTGAAGTCAAGCTAATAGAGCGATTTTAGACAACTGCCCACGGTAACAATTCTGGAAATCATCAGGCTTTGTAAGGAAAACCATGAAAGCAACTTATCAAACTATCTCTAGTCTAGGACTTGCCACAATATTGACTGGATTTACCGCAACTGTCTATGCTCAGCAGGATCCACTTCCAGTGCCAGTCATTATCCGATCTCAGCCAGATAATCAAGAGCCTACGTCTAAGGATAAACCGGCTAATACTCAAGCCCAACCTAGGGAAGAGCAACCGGCTAATACTCAAGCCCAACCTAGGGAAGAGCAACCAGCTAATACTCAAGCCCAACCTAGGGAAGAGCAACCGGCTAATGATGAAAAACCCACTGTTAAGAAAGACCCTTTTAATAGGGAATTGCCAGTGAGGACTATACCCCGGATGAGTGCTGTGGAATTCTACAACCGGGGCGTGGATCAATTAGATAATGGTAATTATCCAGAGGCGATGGAAAATTTCAAACAGGCTTTGCAGCTGGAGCCCTATGACCCTGATGTCAACTACAATCTTGGCTACGTCCACCACATTCAGGGGAATTATCAAGAAGCGATTGATAACTACACTGCTGCTATCAAGATTAAAACTGACTATGGTGAAGCCTATAGCAACCGTGGCTATGCCTATTTTGTGCAAAAGAAGTTCATCGAAGCGATCGCTGATTTTTCCAAAGCTATTGCTCTGACACCGGATAACGATACGGTTTATCTCAGTCGAGGTAATGCTTACTCTGAAGTAGAGAACTATTTCCAAGCAATTGCGGATTACGATCGAGCTCTCTCGATTAACCCTAAAAATGCCATGGCTTACTACCAGCGCGGTTTAACTCGCAGTAAGCTCAAACAGTATCAAGCTGCAGTAGCTGATTACACAGAAACTCTAAAAATTCAACCCACTTTTGCCGATGCGTTTTATAAACGGGGTCTAGCCAGCCTTGACCTCAATAAGGTTGAGGACGCGATTCAGGATTTCAAAAAAGCGGCTGATTTATTCCAAAAAGAAGGCAGAACTGAAAATTATCAAGAAGCCATGGAAGCCATCAAAAAGCTTTAATGGCAACCACATTTTTGAACTCAAGTGGCTTTTCAACAGCTTTCTTCTGTGCAGTACCTAGCTCACACCAGAAGCTGAAAAAGCCACAAAGATCAAGCCACTTACTAAAATCAGGGCTGTTACACCCAAGATCAGGTAGTTGCGCTTGTCGGCTGCAGTGGGTGGCTCTGCCTGGTACATTTTTGGCTCTTTAGCAAAATTGTTTAAACGCCCACCGTCTTCTACTGTATATGGCATGGATTACAACCTTTTTTTACTTTATTTTTATAAATGTAACAAAAAATGTAACAAAAATACGCATAACTACTCTTCAGTTTTCCTGATTAGCTTGATTGGTTACGCTAAAGTATTAATCCAGTCCTAGACCTTGACAAGTTCTTTGATATATGCATTGCTAAGCTAGCTAATGGTACCAGTCAAGGGTGAGCTAGCGCTAGCATAGTTTTTAATTGGAATACGACCAGCTAGGTAAGCCAGACGACCAGCCTCGGAGGCCATTCCCATCGCTTTTGCCATCATGATAGGATTACCTGCTAATGCGATCGCACTATTAATCAATAACGCATCTGCCCCTAACTCCATCCCATAGGTGGCTTCACTGGGGCTACCTATGCCAGCATCTATCACCACGGGAATTCCTGCTTCTTCAATGATGATTTCAATATTGGCAGCATTCTTGATGCCCTGTCCCGAACCAATGGGTGAACCCAAAGGCATCACCGTAGCACATCCTACCTCTTCAAGGCGTTTGGCTAATAAGGGATCCGCATTAATATAGGGCAAAACCGCAAACCCTTCTTTTACCAGTTGTTCTGCTGCCTCTAGAGTACCAATGGGGTCAGGGAGTAAATACTTAGGATCAGGAATCACTTCCAGTTTCACAAAATTATTGTCTTCTTGACCCAATAGCTTCGCCATTTCCCGACCAAGCCGTGCGACTCGCACCGCTTCTTCCGCCGTTTTACAGCCTGCGGTATTGGGTAACATCCACAGTTTCGTCCAATCCAGGGATTCCGCTAGCCCTTCGTGTCCTGGTGCTTTAGTTTGTACCCGACGCACGGCCACCGTTACAATTTCACTGCCACTAGCCGCAATACTTTTAGCCATTACCTGTTGAGAGTCATACTTACCTGTGCCAGTCATCAGACGAGACCGAAAGGTTTTTCCCGCAATGGTTAGTAAATCTGGTGCAGATGGTTCCGTCCCATTGTCAGAGTGATAGTCCTGGAGCGTAGCAGAATTATAGTGCAGCACTGGTGTTGAGGAGGAGTTACTAGATACAGTGAGATTATGACTGAGATTAGGACTAAGATTAGGAATTAGATTAGAACTGCTTTGACTTGAGGCTGCTTGATGGTAAGGTCGGTCGTAGCGAAATTGATCTAACAATGGGTCAGACTTTTGCTTCTCAATCAGGTCAGCCAGCAACAAAGCGGTCACCGGAGCCAGCAAAATACCGTTGCGGTAGTGACCCGTAGCCAGGCTCAGGTTTTGGCAGGGACCCGTGCCAATAATTGGTAATTGGTCAGGTGTTGCTGGTCGAAATCCCCACCAACACTCATGAATCGACCAGTGTTGGATTTCTGGATATAGCCGGATAGCTGATTCTAACAAACGGTTAATTCCAGCAGTAGTGTTGTCAGGGTGCCAACCCACATCCTCTACTGTTGCACCAATCAGAATTCGTCCATCTCGACGAGGGACTAGATAAACCTCAGAGCCATGTAACACTCGCTGTAGTGGCAAGGGGTGTTGAGAATTTTGAGTGGCTTTTACTGACAGCATCTGACCTTTTTTTGGAGCCACTGGCAAGGGCAACAGTTGATTAGACCAGGCTCCAGTTGCTATAACATAATGGTCTGCATGGAGTTCCCCTGCAGAGGTTCTAATCCCAGAGACTAAGCGATTGCGCTGCTGAATTGCCTCCACAGTTATCCCTTCACGCAGCTCTACTCCCCCTTCTTGGGCAGCCACTCGCAGGGCTTTACTGAGTGCTCGGGGAATTACTTGAGCATCTTCTGGGTACCACCAACCACCAACCACTTCTGAGCTTAAACCTGATTGATAGCAATGAATCGTATCTTTGTCTAACCACTCAGCAACTCCGGTCTTATTGCTGAGTTGGTGTTGCTGATTTCCTGCTGCTCCTTCATAGACCGGTACTAAAAAGCCACAGGGCCAATAGCCTGTTGCCACACCAGTCATCTGTTCGAGTTTGGTACACCATTGAGGATACAATGAATGGGACCACAAGCCTAAATCTAGCATGGGTCCGATGGGGAGCGCTTCTGAAAACGGTGCCAACATTCCTGCTGCAGCGAGGGTGGCACCTTCTTGGAAATTGCGGGTGACAACAGTTACTGTCGCCCCACGCCGCTTCAGTTCTACAGCGATCGCTAAACCGATAATGCCACCGCCAATAATCAGAATGTCACTTGCTGCTTTCATAGGTTAAGGAGAGTGGAGACTAGGGATTGGGGAAAGTATCAAGGATGAAGTATCTAGGATGAACTATTAAGTATGAAGTATCAAGGATGAAATATGAAGTATGGCGTGGGAAGTGGTAAGTGTAACTCGTCGGTTGTAGTAATGGGTTTTAGTCAACCTTAAGTCAGCTACCGATAAACCCATTTCCCACTTCAATCTTTATTTTTCAACCTTTTTACTTCAACCTTTATTTTTCAACCTTTATTTTTCAACTTTTCTCCTTTTGACCAATCCCCTAATCCCCAATCTCTAATCTCTTCCCAAACCTTTTAAACAACTACAGGTGCTGCATAACTTACCACTCTACCATAGGGCTGGTATGGGGTCATTATCTTCGTATACTACTGTACCAGAACTTCCTGTAGTTGCTGAGCTTCCTGTAGCCCCTTGAGCAGTAGACTCACTGAACCCAGTAGTGCCTTGAGCAAGAGTATCATCCTGTGACACTCCAAAGGGATCAGGTGTATTCGGCTCTGCTTGTGCGATCGGTTGCTCTGATTGAGTACTCGGTGTTTCTGCTTGTATAATTGTTTGGTCTTCTGACGCTACTGGATCACTTGGTGTTGCGTCATCCTGGTTCCTACCCAGATTAAAGAAGGGAATGTTAAACCGAGAAGCCTGTTCTTCCTGAGGTTCAGGAAGTGGTTCTACTTGATTTGCACTCGGGGAAGGCTCCTCGATTTGGCGATTTCGACAAGCACTAACTGCTCCTAGCAGAGCAACCAGCACTAATAATTTGGTAGTTAACCTCATATATTTGTTCATACTCTGATTTGATATCAAGAATTTTGCTTGCATAACAACTTAATACCTGTGTGTCGAAGTAGGGAATTTGCAGATGTGCCCCTTTTCGGTGAACACACCCGCCCATAATATACCAGTTGAGTTCTCCGGAGGTCACTAGAAAATAAAATTGTTCATTGTCTTGATGCAAAGGGCGAGTAGGGTTTTTCCCCTTTGGCCGACTGCATCACTTTGACAATATCCCCTGCACCCATCTAGCTCCCTTACCTTTGGCGGACCGGTATTGTTTTTACCCAATATAGGAAATCCTCCTGGGAATTACCAGACCCTAAGCTTAGGCTACGGCAGCGATGCAGCGAGGTCTTGGGGGTTTCCACGGGGCTTACAAGGTGCGGACGCAGGTTCCGCACACAGACCCAAAACCATGAGCGACTGCATCAAGACAGCGATACATCGCCGAGCTACGGGAGGTTTACCCACTCGCCATTTGCCTCAAGACACTGGCTTATCACTGCACTAAAAGATTGCCTAAATTGAGCTTTCGGAGTAAGCTTAGGTCTTACCTAAAAATTCAGTTAAGTTTGAACCCTCCCCTACGTTAGTCCTAGGATGAAAAACGTCACTGGATTTTAGGTAAATTTATTGTGGAATCATGATTCAAAAGCTAACTGTGTCAGTGCGATCGCTAACTGCTTATGCTGATACATGAATAACTGTGTTAGTCAACTAGTTTAGCCAACTATTTTAGTCAACTTTTCTAGGGTTGGTTAGTGACGGGGTACAGTCAATAGTCAACAGTCAACAAACCATAAATCCTATATTTAACCATGCCTTAACTTATGCCTTAATTTATGCTTTAAGCTAGGCTAGTTAAGTCGGTCATTCACTCATTATCCCTATTCTGGCTAAACTACAGGTTAGCACTACTATGCTTTGGTTGATATTCGCTAGTCTAACAGCTCTTTGTGCCTCTGGCAAGGATTTGACGAGTAAGCGAGGGCTAAAAAATATTGATGGGTACATTATTTCTTGGGCAGTATTATTTTTTTCTTTACCGGTTTTACTCCCCCTCCTTTTTGTGATTGAAATTCCGGAAGTAGGCCGAGATTTTGCCTTAGCATTAATGATAGGAGGGTCTCTAAATGTGGTGGGTATGAGCTTGTATATCCAAGCCTTGAGTCGGTCTGACTTATCCATTACCATTCCATTTATGACCTTTACCCCGTTATTTTTATTAGTGACATCCCCAATCATTGTTGGAGAATATCCCACTCCCTTAGATGTCTTAGGTATTCTCATGATTGTGGTTGGGTCTTATAGCTTGAACTTGAAAGAAAAAAGAAACGGTTACCTCGCACCTTTCAAAGGGCTACTGAAGCAACAAGGCCCTAAGTTAATGTTAACTGCCGCTATAATTTTTAGTATTAGTTCCAACGTTGATAAGGTGGGAGTACAAAATTCTTCACCAATATTTTGGGCAATTGGGATGCATAGCTTTGTTTCCACAGGTATGGGAGTAATTATGCTGTCTAAATCAAGAGATAAATTAAACCAAATACCAAAAAACTTACTGTCTCTATTTCCTATTGGTTTCTTTCAGGCCGGAGTAATTTTGTGCCAAATGACAGCTCTAGAAATGACCTTTGTTAGTCACGTTATTGCTGTTAAACGCATGAGTGCTTTAATTAGTGTCATCTTAGGATGTCTAATTTTTAAAGAACCCGGAATTCAGGAAAGAGCAACTGGAGCAGCAATTATGGTATTGGGAGTTTTACTGATTAGTTTATCGGGACATTAGGAATAGGGAATAGGGAGCAGGGAGCAGGGAGCAGGGAGCAGGTAACAGATGTAGGGTGGGCAGTGCTTATTAAGGCAAAAGGCAAAAGGCAAAAGGCAAAAGGCAAAAGGCAAAAGGCATGCTAGCAATAGATGTAGGGTGGGCAGTGCTTACCAAAACCATTGTGAGCTTTTCAATGGGTATGATGCACTGCCCACCAGACCAGCAAATAGATGTAGGTTTGGGAGTGCCGATAAAATCTCTTACAACCTGATAGTATCCGTCTGCGACCCTGCCCACCCTACGATTAATATTGTTGGTGGCCAGTCCCGATAAAACTGATTATAAGTTGATAATATCTGTCTTATCCACTATTTTAGCAATTTTAGCTAATAAGCAGTTTGTGATATCAGTTGTATTGAAACTAATGTCAAATAAATTACACATTAATGATTCAAAAAATGGCTATTCATACTTGTTGTAAATAAATGTAAATTATTTTAATTAATCCTTGCATTTTTTCCAGGATTTATATATAGTATATAAAGTTACGACCGATACTAATAGCCGCGCTGGCCAGAACCGTTAATTTCCCCAGCGCGGCTTTCCTCCCAACCAAGTAGGAGTTACTTTCATAATGGCAGAAAAGCGATACTAATAATGCTGATTTGGTTAAGAGTTGGAATTTTTGGTGTTGCTGCGTTACCCTGTCGAAGGGCGCAGCCTACAAGATCTTGGGATTACCCCAAAGGGCTACCCTTCGCCTAGGCACTAAAACCCAGAACAAAAGCACCTCACCTATTTGGTAAATGCTATACTATAGCAATTCTATATCCCATAAGGTACAAATTGATCCCCCTAAATCCCCCTTAATAAGGGTGACTTTGAGGTTGATAAGCATACCTAATAAATTCCAGAAAAGCTATATCTTTAGTCAATAACTTGAAATCAAAAATTAGTCGAGAATTTAATGTAATTATCGAGCGGGATGCTGATGGCTACTTTGTAGCTTCTGTTCCCACTCTTAAAGGGTGTCATACCCAAGCAAAATCTTTGGATGAATTAATGGAGCGTATTCAAGAAGCGATCGCGCTTTGTTTGGAATTTGAAGAAAATCTAGAAGATTCCCTCGACTTCGTTGGTGTACAACGAGTTGCAGTGGAAATATGAGTCAATTACCAAGTTTAACTGGACGGGAAATTATTGCAGCACTGGAGAAAGCAGGGTTTACAGTAGCGAGAGTACGTGGAAGTCACCATATTTTAATTCATGATGACGGACGTAGAACGGTTATCCCAGTACATTCTGGTGAAACCAGTTAATTAATTTAATCCTAAGCATTTAGCTTATGTGCTACGCACACGCTAGGCGAACAGCTAATGCGCTACGCGCACGCTGCGCGAACAGCTGTCAGCTGTCAGCTAATGCGCTACGCGCTTGACCAATTTTTTTTAGGGAGTCGGGAGTCGGTAGCCCAACAGTCACTTACCCCTTCAACGGTTACATTCAAGCATAAGATTGACGGATTACTTGTATCTTCCCACTAGATACAGTTTCGGGTTTTGGACTGACGCTAATTTCAATAGTTTGACCTAATGCTACCAAAAAAAATAATAGCTTTTCCAAGGAAAACCCTTGCAAGCGACCATTTTTTAAATCCATGAATTGAGGAGGCTCAATTTTTAAAATATTAGCCACATCTAAATCAGTCAGTTGTCTTTCATCAATTAGATCATAAATGAGTGAAGCTAGTTTAACCTTAGCCAACTTTTCTTCAGCATTAATAAATCCTAAATCTGCAAAAATGTTACCTGAGCTTACAGTATAATCTGGCATTATTTTATCCTTGGTACTATTAATCTTGTTGTTTAGCAATATCTTGTGCTTGTTTTAGGCGTTCTTTAATTAAATTCATAGTCTGCTTTGGGGTTTTAATACCTGTTTTTGACTTTTTTTTAAAGGCGTGGAGAACATATATAGTATTCCCAAGTTTGACAGCATATACTGTTCTGTAAGTATCTGTTTTATAATCGCTGACAATTTCTAACACTCCATTTAATCCTTTCAAAGGTTTAATATGAGGATGATTTTTGTTTTTTTGAACCCGATAGAGAATGTAACCAACTTCATCGATGACATCTTCAGGAAACCCTAACAGTTCCTTTTTTGAAGGTCCCACCCAAATAAGATTTTTCAGTAATTCATCTCCCATGTTGACATTTCGCATCTAGATCGTAAAGTTGCTCTTGTTGACTTTTTTGTGGGTAAACCCTATTGGCAGAGACGATTCTGGCATTAGCTTTATCTCCCTTAAGCAAAAAGAATTGACAGAACACTTTTCCCTATAATACCTAGCAACATTGATGAGCGACTGCATCAAGAAATAATCAACTATTATTACTACTCCCTACTCCCTACTCCCTACTCCCTACTCCCTACTCCCTACTCCCTACTCCCTACTCCCTACTCCCTACTCCCTACTCCCTACTCCCTACTCCCTACTCCCTCCAAGCGCAGAAAATGCATAT
>NZ_JAAHHS010000094.1 GCF_010692395.1 Moorena sp. SIO3H5 | reverse complement strand
TTACCTCAGCCAAGGGCATCAAATCATACCGTACAATCCGTCCCGTTCCCTCTTTAACAGGTGCTGCACCCACCAACTCCAATAAAATCCCCAAGGATTCCCCACGAGTCTTGATCGCATCCAATCCCCATAGCATTACCGCAACAGTTTCCGGATACTCCTGATGTTCCTCAAGATGCTGGGCAATAATTTTCCTGGCCACCTCCCTGCCCCGTTCATAAGCTGCCGGAGAGGGCATCCGATAAGGATCCAAAGCGTGAATATTCCGTCCTGTTGGCAAAACCCCAGGACCATCCCGCAACAAATCCCCCCCAGGAGCTGGAGGAATATACTCCCCATTCAACCCCCGCAACAAATTGCTCAACTCTTCCCCAGTCTGCATCAACAACTCACCAATCCGTAACGCCTCCTCAACCTTCTCATCCTCGACCTGTTCACGTGCTTCTGGTGTTTGGGATTCAAATTCTCCATCGACAATGGCTTTAACCATTGCTTCCGAGACATCTTCCCCAAAATAAGCCCGCAGATAAGACTCTAACTGTTCCGAATCAGGCACTTGACCTAGAGTGTGCAGCCCAGAGGAAAACAATCGTTGTTCCAGCACTAGCAGGTAATCGTACAACTTGACAAGATAGCGATTGAAGGAATCAGCACTAAACATCTGGGCATTCTCTGGACTGAAAGCAATTCCCAAACCCTTAGCATCCTCAAAGGGACAATCGGTATCTAACCCACTATCGACAATCTTTTTACAAATTGCTTCTTTCAAGGCATAATTCTTTTCAGGGTCCTCCCGATACTCCGAGATTAAATCCCGTAGCACGACCAACTCCTTATATAAACCAGCCCGACCATAAGGGGGTACATTATGGGAAACCAAAACCCCATAACCGCGACGCTTGGCTAACATTGACTCTGAAGGATTATTGGCAGCATAGATATATAGATTCGGGATATTTCCTAGCAAAATATCCGACCAAGAATACCCCGTATTCCCCAGAGGCGAGCCAGGCAACCATTCCACGGTGCCATGCATGCCAAAATGCACCACCGCATGGGCATCAAAATCATTCTGTAACCACTTATAAAAGGCCGTATACTGGGGATGTGGGGTCAAGTCTCGCTCAAACATCAGCCGCATCGGGTCTCCAGAAATACCAAGGGGTGGTTGTACCCCAATCCAGACATTTCCTAACTCAATCCCACCAATCTCGAACTCATCCCCATTGGTTTTGATTCCTGTACCAGTCAAGGATTGCCATTGTTTCTCAATACGGGTAGTTAGCAAGTAGCCTAGCCATTCTTGTAGGGTTTTAACGTTAACTGTGGTTGCTGGTTGCTGGTTGCTAGTTGCTGGTTGCTGGTTAGAACATTCACCATTCAAGCTGTCACTATTCAAGCTGTCACCATTCAATCCTTCGTCTGCTGCTTTCACCCAGCGGATTAGTTCTTCTCCATCTTCTGGTAATTCGCCAACAGTGTAACCTTGTTCCTTTAGAGCGTGGAGGAATTTAAGAAGCGATCGCGGTACATTCAATAAGGCTGCTGTTCCTGTTGCTCCATACCCAGGAGGGAAACCATAGAGAATAATCGCAATTCGTCTTTGGTCTGGTGGGGTTTGTCTGAGTTGAATCCAACGCTTGACCCGTCCAGTCAGTCGTTTAACTCGTTCGGGAATCAGATAAATATTTTCTCCGACTAAACCACCTAGGGGTACAGTATCAATCGCTCCATCCAATTCCGGCAATCCATATAAAACGACACTTTGCAACCCCCCAATGCCTTGTCTTGTCCAAGAGTAAATATCTTGAATCAGTAGGGGTGCAGCAATACAATAAGGGACATTCTTAGCAGTGAGAATACGTTTAGCTACAGCCACTTGTCTTCCTGCCTCCATAGAACCAGCTGGACCCCCTACCAACGGGAAACCGATGGTAGACACAATGGCATCAACTTCTACAGCGTCTTTAGACAGGGAAGGAGTTTCTACGTTATCCAGTTGCCGCTGTTGGGTTTCATAAGCAGATGTCATCCAATCCCGCACGGCTACATGACCTTCTACACCATTGATAAAGATGGGTAAAGGAGTTAATCCAGCTTCCTCAAAGTAGCGAATTAACTGGGGAATATAAGGTTGTTTTGTAACTACGTGTTTGCGATAAAGCAGAATACCAACAACAGGGTTTTCTCTAAGGTTGTGTTGAGAAGCTAGTGGGCTGGTAGGGCTTTTCCCACTAAGGTTTAATTGTTTAACGTTTAAGCTTTTGTACCATTCTAGGTATTGTCGTGGGGATTCAAAATACCCGTCGTAGTCCGGATGGAGTAGCCCCATGTTTGGAGTTTCCACTGGTGGCGGAATTTCTCCGACTTTCAGCTCTAAGTATTTCTCTGCCAGGGTCCAGAACATAGATGCCACATTGTCTGAGCCACCAGCATTCCAGTAACCGTAGATAATTAGCCAATTGCGCAAGTCTTGGACTTTTCTAGCAGGAATATATTTCAGCAGCTTCGGACCAATTTTCAAAAAACTGATATAACCGGCTAAGCGGTCTTCTTCTCGTCCGTTGCTGAATTTGTCGAGGATGAATTTAACTGGCTTGGGCATGCCCTTGGGTTTATCCCCAATTTTGAACTGACCAATTTGAGTCAGGCTGATCAGTTCTAGAGCTGACTCGAATACCAAGCGGATGGGGATGTGTTGGATGCGATCGCGTAACCATAACACTTGGTCATAATCGAATAGTAGACTACCGAAGAAGACTTGGGCATCTTCGAGGGCAGCCTCTACAGTATCAGGGTTGGCAGTGATTTCGCGATCGCTAAATACTCTAATATCCAGTTCCGGACAGCGGGAGCTAGCTAACTCAGCAGCTTTGCGATACAAGTCAGCGTTGAAGGATTCAAATCCTGCTATCAGTACAATGCGTTTCATGGAACCCGCTCGAAATAATTCTTTACACTTTGATCATATTTGATCATAATCGTACTGATCGGCTAACACTCCCAGTGGCCTTGGGTAAGTCGTGCCATGATTGAGAAGAATTATTAATTAGACTTTAGCGCAGTTGTCAGTAACTTCGGACAAGAAAACTTTAGACAAGGAAAAAATACTCGACGATAAAAGTATGAGAACTTAATATCAATCATCTTGCCAGTATCATGGAAAATTCCCTAATTTTTCTACAGTTGTCAAAAAATTGGTCATAATCAAAGAGAAAAGTCAGGTAATCATTTAGAGGTTAGAGGTGCTGAAGATGAGGATTTTACTAGTAGAAGATGATGAGCGGATTACCGACGCCCTGGCTGAAGACCTCACCGACCAGCATTATGTCGTGGATGTTGCCAATGATGGTCAAGTGGGTAGGGAACTAGTAGAGAACTTCAGCTATGATTTAATTTTGTTAGATGTGATGCTGCCAAAGATTGATGGTATTACCCTTTGCCGCAAGTTGCGCTCCCAAGGCGACTCTACTCCCATTCTAATGCTGACGGCTCGGGATACCATCAGTGATAAAATTGTAGGACTGGATGCTGGTGCAGATGATTATCTAATAAAACCCTTTGATTTAGGAGAGTTGTCCGCTAGGATTCGGGCCTTACTGCGCCGGGGAAATACTACCTTACCACCTGTACTGGAATGGGATTCCCTTCGCCTTGACCCCAGTACTTGTGAAGTCTTCTATAAAGACAACCTCTTGTCCCTAAGTCCAAAAGAGTATGCTCTGCTAGAATTTTTCCTGCGCCATCCTCGCCGTGTGTTTAGCCGTGCTCAAATCCTGGAAAACCTCTGGTCCTTTGAACGACTACCAGAAGAAGCAACCGTTAAAGCTCATATCCGAGGTTTACGACAGAAACTCGACGCAGCAGGAGCTCCCTCTGATTTGATTGAGACAGTCTATGGTTTGGGTTATCGTCTGAAAGAAAATCCCTAATCTAACTATTCAGTTGTTACTGTTTAAGGTTGCAGGTTAGCAGGTTGGTAGGTTGGCAGGTTGAATGTTGACAGGTTGAATGTTGGCAGGTTGAATGTTGGCAGGTTGAATGTTGGCAAGTTAACGGCGTTCGTGAAGCAACGAATGATATCAAGTATAGTTGGGTCAGTTAGAAATTCCCAATTACTAATTATTAATTACTAATTACCAGATGTTTAAAGGTCTGCGCTGGCGTCTTCTGTTATATTACCTGATGGTAATGGCGGCAATTTTGAGTGTATTTGGTGCGGGCGTCTATGTTTTTTTAACACAGAGTCTGTACCAGCAACTTGACAAAAAACTACGGACTTTAGCCCAATCCGCCGCTCCATCATTTACTGAAGTAGAAGTGAAAGGTAGTCAATACATTGAACAAGTTGATGAAGTCCCCTGGCGAGATATTTTTAACCGAGACCAACAAAGCCTAGAATGGTTTGATGCTAACGGTAAACTATTGGCAAGGCGAGGTGTGATTGTGTTGACTTTCCCGCCAAAACTTGGTTCCAAGACTCTACAACTCCCCGAGACATCAAAGCCAATTAGAACCTTTACAATTTCTGTCTTTAAAGACACCTCGAAACCAAGCCAGCCATCCCTAGAGGGCTATATTCGAGCCAGTCAATCCACAGAGGATGTAGAAATCGTTCAAAGCCAACTATTTTGGGGATTAGGAATGGGAGGAATGATCGCTCTAGGGTTTGTTGGTATTGGTGGACTTTGGCTGACCCAGAAAGCTCTTGAGCCCATTGAGCAAAGTTTTAAACAGCTTAAACAGTTTACTGCTGATGCCTCCCATGAATTGCGCAGTCCTCTAACAGCAATTAAAGCCTCTGTTGATGTGATGCGAAATCATCCTGAGCGAATTCATCCCAAGGATGCTAAGAAGTTAGTGGCTATTGCTAGCGCTACAGACCAGATGAGCCACTTAGCAGAAGACTTACTATTTTTAGCTCGTACTGATGCTGCTTTGTCAATTCCGACCCGAAAGTCAGTCCCAATTTCCCTCAACACAGTTTTGCAGAATCTAGTGGAATTGTTAGAATCATATGCTCAAGATAAGCAGATTACCTTGGAATATCACTGCCTTACAACAGTTTCTGTAATTGGGGATGAAGGGCAACTGACCCGTTTATTTTCCAACTTGCTAGAAAATGCCCTGCAATACACACCCCCTCAAGGCAAAGTGGTTCTTACCGTTGCTAAACAGAATCGCTGTGCCCTGGTCATAATTCAGGATACTGGCATTGGTATTGCTCCTGAACATCAGCCGTTTGTGTTTGATCGCTTCTGGCGTGCGGATAAAGCTCGTTCTCGCCGCGAGAGGGGTACGGGATTGGGACTTGCGATCGCTCAAGCAATCACTCACAATCATGGGGGAAAAATCACCCTTACGTCTCAGGTTGGGGTTGGTAGCTGCTTTCAGATACGTTTACCCCTGGTTTAGGAAAATAGCTTCTAGGTTGGGATTTTGTTGTCTGATTATTATACCATTATCCTAATCCCTAATCCCTACTCCCTACTCCCTACTCCCTAATTTCTAACTTCCTTACCGAGTTTTTTACTTTTGGGTAATAATCTCAAACTATGAAGCCGTTTAGTTGGAAAGCGTCAACTATACCTAGCATTCAGGAGAGATGATCTAAATGAAAACTCGCATTAAGTTGCTAACAGGTATTCTGGGATTAGGTGCTCTGATCAGTTTCCCGGCAATAGCGAAAGAAAAAACAGAAAACTCAGTTAAAGATGCTCTCAATGGTGCAACTGAGTCTATGACTGAGTCTATGTTAGAAAGCGCCCCCGATTCCTTGAGCAAACCCCTTCAAGAAGGTGAAAAGGTAGAAATTCCAGCTACTACGGAGGCTGAATCTACAACCAGTAACCTAGTAGAGCAAGCTGCGAGCAATGATCAATTTCAAACCCTTGTCAAAGCAATTGAGGCAGCAGGCTTAACAGAAACCTTAGCAGGTGAAGGACCCTACACGGTTTTTGCTCCCACCGATGATGCTTTTGCTGCACTGCCAGCAAATACTTTAGACAGTCTACTACTACCAGAAAACAAAGATGTACTGATAAAGCTGCTAAAGTATCATGTTATAAGTGGTGCAGTTGATAGCAGTCAAATCCAGTCGGGAGAAATTATCACTATGGCTGGAAAGTCGGTAACAGTAAAAGTGGGTGAAGAAGGTAATGTTAGTGTCAACAATGCCCAGGTAACTCAAGCAGATATTAAAGCTGATAACGGCATTATTCATGTTGTTGACCATGTAATTCTGCCCTCAAGATCTCATGCTCAATCGGAACCAGCACCAACAGAAGCCATGCCAAATTCAGATTTAGAAAATTCAGCTGAATAAGTTTGGTGTTTGTGGGATATCCCGTTCGTTTGACTACTTATTAGTTAGGTTTATTAGATAATTTTACACTGTAAAATTTTACTGAATACTTAAGACTTAAGATATCGCAATTTACCTAAATATCAAGTGATTAACCGGACTCGATTGGAGTAAATACAAGGATAGAATAAGGAGAAATCAAAGATGAATAAGTTGATGCCAATTTTACTAGGTGGAGTAATTCTGTTTGGTGCTGCTGCTTGCGATGAAGCTAAAACAAGTGATGAAGCTTCTTACTCTATAGATCAAAACGATGAAGAACTAGTCACCTTACGGTCTGAAGGAAACCAAGGGGATGCTATGCTCCAAGGAACCGAAGAGGAAATCGAGTCGAACCTTGGAACTACTCAAGAGCAAAATCAAGCCTTGGGTAACTTAGAAAACTTTGATGAAGATCAGCAACTAGCCAGTTTAGTACTTAATAATTTGGCAACCAATCTCCCCAATAGCCAGTTAGAAGTTGAAGCGGCAGAGGGAATTGTGACTATCTCAGGAAAAGTCTTGTCTGATGATCAATTGAGTCAGATTGCACCTTTGGCAATCCAGGTTGAAGGTGTTCAGAGCGTGGATGTTCAAGCTACTGTCAAAGAGCCAAACAGCTGATCGCTGATTTGGTCAAGTACCACTCTGTTGTTGCCAATGTTACCTAATTGATGTAATTATCTAATCCATAGAGAGGAGTTAGTCGCCTATTGCTTTTGCCATAGTACTAGGCGACTTTTGTTGTTGAGTGTGCCTCGGCTTTCATTCATCCTCTAGCCGTCCTATTTGAGTTGTGAAACAGCGGAAGAGCGGGAAGATAGGGAATATGGTTAACAGGAGAAAGAGGTGCAGGAGGCGGAAAATTCTTAGGTGCGCTCTTACCATTAAGAATTAAATTCGCGCTTTGGTGCGCGCACCTTTCGGGCTTTGCCGACGCGGGACGCGAACGGGCGCGCATCTGAAGAATAATATCCCCTGTTCTTGTCAATAAATTAATTGCCATGGCTATACCTAGCAATTGATTCTGATTGCAGCAAGGGGAACAATACTGATAAAAAGATTAAGATTGGCTGGGATTATCGGTGTATAGGTATCTATAGCAATCTCTTATGATTCCTCAACAGTGATAGTTTGCACTCAAACTGACGAACTAACGGACCATTGTTTACCTAGGACGATTGCTATATTTGTGTGCAGCTAAAGGGGATAGGATTGTTGATAAAGTCCCCAAATTCCCGGATCAGGTGCAACTTAGTTATAATGATCAAGTCAATCCCTGTTGAAAGCATAACCGCCCAGCAGATCATTGATACCTGTCTTAGCATGAACAGTCTTGGTATCAATCAAGGTACCAGTGGTAATGTCAGTGTCAGGGTTAGAGACAGTATCGGTGAGGCAATAGCAATCACTCCCAGTGGACTAGACTACGAAGACCTAACTCCTGAGAAACTCTGCAAAATTTACTTCGGCAAAGACAAAGAACCTGTTTTTGCTGAGAATAATCGTTATTTACCCAGCAGTGAATGGCGATTTCACTATGACATACTGTTGAATCGAACTGATGTCAATGCTATTGTCCATACTCATAGCATCCATGCTACAGCATTGGCTTGTATGGGTATAGCTATACCCAGCTTTCATTATATGGTGGCTAGGACAGGTGGGAGCAGTATAAAGGTAGCTGAGTATGCTACCTTTGGCACTCAAGAACTTAGCAACAATGCCCTAAAAGCATTAGAAAATTCCCTTGCCTGTTTGTTAAAAAATCATGGTATGATTGCCTGTGGTAAAGATTTAAGCCACGCTCTGAAAGTCGCCCAAGAGCTAGAAACCTTGGCTCAAATGTATATCAAAATCCTCAGCGTTAACAAGATTTATGGAGAACCTCAATTATTGAGTGATGAAGAAATGCAGATAGTTATAGAAAAGTTTAAAACCTATGGAGTTCAGCCAAACATTGGTAATGGGTGATTGGATAGTAATATTTTATAGAATTTATCAAATAGTTTAGGTACACAAGCTTAGGATTTTAGGGAATAGGAAGTAGGGAACAGGGAACAGGTAAAAAATAAGTGTGTACAACCTCATTAATATCAGAACCCCTATAGATACTAGCATAGGGATAATTAGGGGTGCTATAGTTAAAGTGTTAAGAAAATTAAGCAAAAATTTAAATTTAGTTAACACTAGTCAATAAAATATTAATAAAAAATATAGTTTTAGTTAAATTTTCAGTTTACAATCCACCCTTAGAATTGAGAATGTCATAAAAAATCAACTTAACGACAGAAGACGATTATGGTCACTGCCCCTACACCAAAGACAACACCACAGCCAACGGTCAAAATCGGCCCAACTCAGCTGCTGATTAATAACGAATGGGTAGAGAGCACCTCTGGGAAACGATTCGAGACGATTAACCCTGCTACAGGAGAGGTGATCTGTGATGTGGCTGAGGCTGATGCCCCAGACGTTGATAAAGCAGTAGTGGCGGCTAGGACAGCCTTTACCAGTGGAGAATGGCCGAAAATGTCTGCCACCCAGCGGGGGGAGTTACTCTACAAGCTAGCTGACTTAATCGAAGCAAACAAGGAAGAAATAGCACGGCTGGAAACCCTAGACAATGGGAAGCCCTATCGTGATTCCTTTAATGCAGATGTGTCTCTAGTCATTGCTTGCTATCGGTACTATGCTGGCTGGGCAGATAAGATTCAAGGCAAAACAATTCCCATTAGCGGACCCTACTTCTGCTACACGCGCCATGAACCTGTGGGAGTGGTTGGTCAGATTATTCCTTGGAACTTTCCACTGTTGATGCAAGCTTGGAAGTTAGGCCCAGCATTGGCAGCTGGTAACACCGTGGTAATGAAAACGGCGGAACAGACTCCTTTATCAGCGTTGCGGATCGGTGAACTGATTATCGAAGCAGGTTTCCCTCCTGGTGTGGTGAATCTTCTCTCAGGCTATGGACCAACCGCTGGGGCTGCGATTTCACATCATATGGATATCGATAAAGTTGCCTTTACCGGCTCGACTGAGGTAGGGCATCTAATTATGGAAGCTGCTGCTAAGAGTAACCTCAAGCGGGTCACTCTAGAACTTGGTGGTAAGAGTCCTAACATTGTCTTTGCTGATGCTGACATGGATAAAAGCATTGAGGGCGCTCACTTTGCCCTGTTCTTTAACCAAGGACAGTGCTGTTGTGCTGGTTCCCGGCTGTTTGTGGAAGAGAAGTGCTATGACGAGTTTGTAGACAAGTGTGTGAAACGGGCGCAAAATCGCACAGTTGGTGACCCGTTTGATGCCAAGACAGAACAGGGTCCCCAAGTGGATCTCGAACAGTTCAATAAGGTGATGAGCTATATTGAGTATGGTCAGCAAGAAGGAGCTCAGATGTTGTGTGGTGGTGGCCGAGTTGGCGATCGCGGTTACTTCATCGAACCGACAGTGTTTGTTGATGTCCAAGATCAAATGAAGATTGCCCAAGAAGAAATCTTTGGACCAGTGATGAGCATTATTAAGTTCAAAGATATTGATGAAGTGATTAAGCGGGCAAATGATACCATGTATGGCTTAGCCGCAGCTGTATGGACACAAGATATTACTAAAGCTCATGCGATCGCAAACAATGTCCGTGCTGGTACTGTCTGGGTGAACTGCTACGATGTGTTTGATGCCGCTGCTCCCTTCGGTGGTTTCAAGCAGTCTGGCATTGGTCGTGAACTTGGGGAGTATGGCTTGCAGCAATACACTGAGGTCAAGACAGTTACCGTTAAATTGTAGGATTGTAGCAATCTCAAAGCCTGGGTTTTACTATCAACAACCTGAAAGGCTACAGCAAAAGAAGGCTACAGCTAGTTAGTTGGTAATTTGGGACAAGGTAATGGGTAATGGGGAATTGTCAGCCAATTTCCTATTACCCATTACTTTATGCTGTGTTCAAAGTTGAACTTAAAGTTCAGATTAAAGTTCAGAACAATTGCTTATTATAGCATCTCCCGATAATTACCCTTTAATATAAATATCCCTATCTCCCCATCTCCCTATCTCCCCATCTCCCCATCAATTTTATTGATTATGGCTAGTTAACCAGACTTGATATTATACTCGGACAATAATTTAAAGTCCTATGATGTTATTCCTTAACGTTTCTTGATCCGGATCAATTTAGAAAAAAACAAGTGTTCAGTGTGAGTTTTCCATTTAGCAGCAGTTTATTAAATTTTGTGAAGCACCGCTTACATAGACTAACATAGAAGAGAATTGGATAAAAGGGCTAATTATAGAGATTGAGAAGGTATCATGAAATACGGAATTGATATTGGTCACAACTTGCGTGCTGATTCAGGAGCTCAAGGTATCAGAGTAGAAGATGAAATGAATAGGGACGTGGGAACGAGAGTCATTTCCAAATTGAGAGACTTGGGACATCAGGTAGTTGAATGCAAGCCTAAGAGTGCGAGTACTTTGGGCAGCTCACTGCGGCAACGGTGCAATATAGCCAATGCTAATCGAGTTGATCAGTTTGTTTCAATTCATTTTAATGGGTTTAATGGTCAAGCTAATGGAACAGAAGTATTTGCGATTAGTGATACTGCCAAAAAAATTGCCCAGCCAGTTTTAGAAAAAATAGTCGAGTTGGGTTACTTCAATAGAAAGGTTAAAAATGGCTCTCATTTATATGTCCTCCGATATACCAATATGCCAGCAATTCTGATCGAAATCTGCTTTTGTGATTCGAAGAAAGATATGGAACTCTACGATCCAGAAGCATTGGCTAATGCAATTGTGAAAGGATTAACAGGAGAAGAACCACCAACTACTAAATCTTCCTCTGACGATAATGTGCTGGAATTACAAAAATCTCTCAATCGCTTAAAAATTAAAAGTCCTGCTGGTCAGCCATTAGTAGAAGATGGAGCTCTTGGTGAGGCGACTATCGCAGCAATAAAAACATTTCAAGCTATTGTAGGAATTAACCAAACTGGTATTGGTGACTCGACGACATGGCAGACTATTAATCAGATTCTTGAGCAACCCATACTTAGACCTAATCATGCTGCAGGTACCACGGTAAAATATCTCCAACGTCGGGTGGGAACTCAGGCAGATGGTATCTTTGGTTCAGGCACCGCAAGTGCTGTGAGCAGATTTCAGGAACAAAAGGGTTTAACGGCTGATGGTATTGTTGGACCACAAACTTGGAGTAAATTGATTGACTAGCAAAGCTTTGAGCGAAGTTTAGTATTCGACCAGCAGTTGCCATTAATCTCACCCCATCGGGGAGCGTGAGATTAATGGCGGACAGGAATTATATTATAATAATTAGATTAGCTCAAGGTAATAACGAATATTACTGATTACTAGTATAGTTTTCCGTTAACAGGATAAGATAGTCTAATGCTCCATATAATCGGGACAATTTATCAATCGTAAAATTTTCGATATTTTGCGTAAAAATGTCCCTTTGTAATCGTCCAAATTGCCATAGATTACCATCAGTAACTATGCCGTAAACAGGACGTTGAACATCTTGATTTATTTTTTGGGAAGCTACTAATTCAGCAAGGCATTGCCCCCAACCTTGTTGAAAATCATTTTTCTTCGCTTCAATAAGCGATGCAGCGCGGTCTTGGGGGTTTCCACGGGGCTTACAAGGTGCGGACGCAGGTTCCGCACACAGCCCCTCCCCATGAGCGACTGCATCAAGAATAATAACTAATGGTTTTTCTAAAACCGTTTTTCCTAATTCTGATTTTGTCGAAAATATGTAGTCAGGAGTCCCTGACAAAAGTTGGTCATAGAATATGCTTTTTTGAATCCAGAAAGCATAGGTTTGATAGTATTTTTTATAGAGTTCTCGCAATAATGGAGAAATGATGATTTCACTCCGGGAAGCGTCCAAACTGAATACATCTATCGTTTTTTTATAAAACTCTAGGTCTTTCAAGAAAGTTTCAGGTAGGTCAGTGTCTTGAGAAACTATAAACGTTCCCTCTTCGTATTTAATTTGATAGTGTTTCTGTACATCAGCAATAGTTTTAAAGTCACTGAATGCCATAGTTAATCAGTCTCCTGATCTGGTCTAATTATATTTTAGACATCACACTATCTTGTTATGATATTGGAAGAGATGTGCAGCGTAGCCTAAGAGACTGTTGATAAAGTAAATTATAAGGTACATCTTAAAAAAGCGATTAGTCGTTGACTGTCATAGCACTTACCAACTATAAAGGGCTACGCTACGCGAACGCTCTTAATCAGAAAAAATGAGTATAAATACTTAATCAACGACGAAAAGCAAGACAGGTGCGGACGCAAGTGACCCAAGCAGACCCAAAACCACTCTGTATTGCATCAAGACAGGGTGCCCATAGGCCATAAGCTGATAACTGTTCGCGTAGCGTGCGCGTAGCGCTTAAGCTGATAACTGTTCGCGTAGCGTGCGCGTAGCGCTTAAGCTGATAACTGTTCGCGTAGCGTGCGCGTAGCGCTTAAGCTGATAACTGATAGCTAATAGCTAAAAAATCAACTTATGAAAAAATCGATATTAAAAGAAAACCGAAAGTATACATTTAGTGACTATTTTGCGATGACCAATCCCACTGAGGAAATTGTTGGTGAGTTTGGTTACTCCTTCGGCATTGAAGTAATTGACCTCCCTAAGTCTACCAACTATGACCTAGATATCATTGAACAACTCAACCATACCTACTACACCATTATTCCCAAAATAAGCATTACCTCGGAAATTGCCAAACGGGAATTTCTGATTGCCCCACTAATCCTAGAAATTGCCAAGCTGCTCCCAGTTAAAGTCAATGTTGAGTATCCCCTAGACATTAACGATCAGCTAGGGGGAGCCCTAGACTACTTATTAAAAAGTCACCAAAATCTGATTATTATAGAAGCAAAAAATAAAGATATTGATGGTGGTTTCAACCAGTTAGCAGCCGAACTAATTGCTTTAGATAAGTATGAAGAGAACGAATCTATTGAAATTCTTTATGGTGCTGTGACTCTAGGGGATATTTGGAAATTTGGAACCCTTGATAGGAAACGGAAGCACATTGCCAAAACTATTCAAAGTCAGACTATTCCTAGGGATACAGAAGAGATATTCTCCATTTTGATTGGAATACTAAGCTTAAAACCAGAGCAGACTTCAACTAAGCTGTAATCTATAATCTATAATCTATAATTTATAACCTGCAACCTATGGTCAATCGGGAGTAACCGGTCATGATTATTGTCATTGACAACTACGACAGCTTTACCTACAACTTAGTACAGTACCTAGGAGAATTGGGTACCCAATTACCTGTAGCATCAGAGATTCAGGTCTATCGTAATGATAAAATAAATATAGAAACAATTCGCCAGCTCAACCCAGATGGGGTAGTGATTTCTCCAGGACCAGGACGTCCTGAAGACGCTGGCATATCAAAAGATATTTACAGCAATTTGGGTTCAAATCTACCCATTTTAGGGGTTTGTTTAGGTCATCAAGCCTTAGGTCAGGTATTTGGCGGGAAAATTGTTTCGGCATCAGTATTGATGCATGGCAAAACCTCAGAGATTCATCACAGTGGGGTTGGGGTTTTTCGGGGATTACCCAATCCTTTCACAGCGACTCGATACCATAGCTTAGTTATTGACCGTAGCAGCTTTCCTGATGTCTTGGAAATCACGGCTTGGGTAGATGATGGCACAATTATGGGAGTTAGGCATCGGAACTATACACACATAGAAGGCGTCCAATTTCATCCAGAGAGTATTTTGACCTCTTCTGGTAAGCAACTTCTAAAAAACTTCTTAGAATCGCTGCCAGCATCTGCTACTCTCTCTATATCTCCCTGAACATAAACTTGTTTCCAACAAACCATGAAACGGCGACAGTTGATGCGCTATGTGAGTGCCGGTGTACTCACAACTCTTTCAACCGGCTTAGCTTCTGGACTCAGTTCTTACCAAGCACAGCCATCACGCAATGTATTGACAGTAAAGTGGCTTGGTCATACCTGCTTTTTATTTACTGGGGGTGGTGTGCGAGTTTTAGTCAACCCATTCCAAACCATTGGGTGTACGGCTAGATATAACTCACCAAAAGTAGAAGCAGATTTAGTCCTAATCAGTAGCCTACTACTAGATGAAGGAGCAGCGGAAGGCATACCGGGGAGTCCCCGGCTCCTCTTTGAACCGGGTATTTTTCAAGCAAATGGGCTAAAATTCGAGGGAATTAGTATTCCTCACGACCGAGTCGGTGGACGTCGGTTTGGTAATAATGTTGCTTGGAAATGGACTCAAAACGGTATCAATATTCTACATATGGGAGGAGCAGCAGCCCCTCTAGATATTGAGCAGAAAATTCTGATCGGCCGTCCTGATTTAGCGTTAATTCCAGTGGGAGGGGGACCGAAAGCCTACAACCCTCAAGAAGCTAAACAGGCATTTGATTTCCTTAAGGCAAAGATCATGATTCCTACTCATTTCCGAACCAAGGGGGCTGATGCCGAACAGTGTGATATTTTACCAGTGGAGGAGTTCTTAACATTGATGAAGGACACACCCATACGCCGTGCCAAAAACGATACTATTAGGATTAGCTCAGGGGATTTATCCCAGGATGGGTCAGTGATTCAACTAATGAGTTACAACTACAACTTCTAAATGCGCTTGCCTAGCCCCTTACCCAGACTGCAGCCGCCTTTCTGGACTGGTGGAGTGGCGGTTGTAGGCATGATTTTCTGGATTGAAACCCTACGCCAGTTTGGGTTTGTTGTTCCAACTCCCTTTATACTTCTTTTCTTTGCTGTTGCCCTAACTGCCAGTATCGACGGATTACTTGCTGGAGTTACCAGTGCAACAGTATGGGCAATTTACCTGATCTATGCCTCTGCTGTTCACTTTGGTCCACCGAGTTTAACCGGGGGTTCAGTAGAGGTGAGTTTGGGGATTCTAGTTGTGGTCTTACTGGCTGTGCGGCTCGGCTGGATAAAAGACCAGAATCAGAAGCTGATCCAAAAGTTACGAAAAGCCAGCCTTGAGCTAGAACTACGGATTGAACAACGCACTGCTGAGCTGTTAACTGCTAATTCTAGACTCGCCAAAGAGATTCGCGGACGGATTCTAGCTCAAGAAGCCCTCGGAAAAAACGAATTAGCATTACAGTTAAGCGAAAATCGACTCGAAAGTATTTTGAGTTCCCTCCAGGATGTGGTTTGGTCCGTGCGCCCCCAAACCTCCACACTGCTTTACTTAAACTCCGCTGTTAATAATCTTTATGGTTATAGCATATCCGATTTTTCAGGTAACTCAAATCTTTGGCTAGAGGTAATCCACCCAGAAGACCGAGAACGAGTTCAGCAGAAGCGAAATTTTCTCAACAATAAATCATTGCCGTTGTCACCCCAATCACTCCTGGCAATTGACGGTCAAGACTTAGAATATCGAATCGTGCGGTCTGATGGGCAGGTGCGCTGGATTCGTGATCACGTCGAAATTCACACCGATGACCATGGCTACCCCATACGCATTGATGGTATTGTCACTGACATTACCAAAGCCAAGCAAGTCGAGGAAGCAATGGCCGCGAGTGAGCGGAAATTTCACGCCATCTTTGACCAGACCAGCCAATTTACATGGCTGCTGCAACCAGATGGTACCTTGCTCAAAGCCAACCAAACCGCCCTTGACTTTAGCGGATTAACTCAGTCAGAGATTGTGGGTAAACCTTTTTGGCAAATCCCATGGTGGACACAGTCTACTCAAACTGAGAATCGTTTAAAAGATGCGATCGCTCAAGCAGCCACCGGTGAGTTTGTCCGTTATCAAGGGTCGGTCCTAGGGTTACAGGGTCAAGTGATCACAATGGATTTTTCCGTGAAACCATTGCGGGATGAAAACGGAAATGTAGTGTTGTTAATCCCAGAAGGTCGAGATATTAGCGATCGCATCAGAGCAGAAGCAGCAACTCTAGAGGCTCAAAACAAGGACATACTTCTTAAAGAGATTCACCATCGGGTCAAGAACAATTTACAAATTGTCTCAGGACTCCTTTACCTCCAGTCCCGATATATAGATGATCAAAGTATCCTAGATATCCTCTGTCAAAGCCGTAATCGTCTCCAAGTCATGGCCTTAATCCATGAGAAACTTTATGGCTCTAAGAATCTGAGTCAGATTGACTTCCAAGATTATATTCAATCCCTGACTAAGGACTTATTAGGATCTTACGCCTGTACTAATAATCCCCCTACGATTAAGGTTAATTTCGTTCAGACATTTCTGGACATCGACAGGGCCATTACCTGTGGTTTAATTATTAATGAGTTAGTCTCCAATGCCCTGAAACATGCTTTTCCAGAAGAAGATGGCGGTAACATTATTGTTGACTTTAAGTGCTGTGAGGATAACAATTTTGAACTGATCGTCAGTGACAATGGTCTTGGCATCCGAGAAGGTATAGATTTAGATAACCCCAAGACCCTGGGTCTACGCTTAGTCCATACCCTAGCCACTAAGCAACTCAAAGGTGAAGTTGAGTTAGATACAAGTCATGGTGTTATGTTTAAAATTAACTTTCACTAAAGTTTAAATTTGTTTAAACAAGCTTAAAGCATTAGTAAATTTTTAAAGACTCATCTCGATTTGTGATATAGAACTATCAGGTTATGATGCAGTTAACTAAACGGCAGCACAGAACCAATGCAAAAGTTATTAAGTAGGGAGAACAAACTGGCTTGCTTCAAGGTTAAGACAAGGGACAACCCACGGTAACTTTAAAAGCAATTCCATAACTAGGAAATGTCACAAATAAACATCTTAGTGGTTGAAGATGAAGCGATCACAGCTGAAGTTATTGCTGAACAGCTCATACAGTTGGGATACACCGTAACCGATAGCGTCACCTCTGGGACGGGCGCTATCAGCAGCACTGCCAATAACCAGCCTGATTTAGTCCTGATGGATATTACCTTAGATCCAAATGATATAGATGGCATAACTGCTGCTCAGCGCATCCGAGAGCAATTCCAGATTCCAGTAGTCTATTTGACAGCCCACTCTGATGAGACTACCCTAGCCCGAGCTAAGATGACAGCACCGTTCGGGTATCTGATCAAACCATTTAACGAACGGGAATTGCGGGTAGCGATTGAAACTGCCCTCTATCGGCACCAGCTGGAAAAAGAGTTAGTCAAACAGCAGAATTTGTTAGCAACAATACTCAGCTCCACTAATGATGCTGTGATCGCTACCAATGAAACAGGGGCAATCACCTACATCAACGGAGCAGCTGCAACCCTCACTGGCTGGACAGTAGCAGAATCTTCTGGGCAAAGCATTACAGATGTGATTCAAATTGTAGACGAACTCACTAATGCCCCACTCCAGAACCCAGTCATGGAAGTGATTCAGGAAGAAAGGGTCATTTTTAGGGATCAGGGCATAGGTTTGATTGCCAAAGACGGTAGCAAGATCGCGGTGGGAAATAGTGCTTCCCCCATTACAGAAGAAGATGGTACCATAAATGGTGTAGTTCTTGTGCTGTGGAATATCAGTAAACAGCAAAAACCTGAATTATTGGCAGTAGAAAGAGACAAATTGCCAGCCAAAGCTGGCGCTAGCATACAAGCTGAAGCTCAAGCGGGTCAAATATTGTCTGCAGTACAAGAACTAGGGGCACTGAAATCTGACCTAATCGCTAGGATTTCCCATGAGTTTCGCACTCCCCTATCGATTATCTTAACTGCTGCTGAACTGCTGCAAAAATACGGGTCTAAGTTGTCACCGCACAAACAAGAAAGAAACTTGTATCGGATTCAATCATCAGTGATGCGAATGACTCGAATTATGGAAGATGTTCTGACCTTAAGCAAGGCTGAATCCGGTCAACTCCAGCTTAACTGTGTACCCGTAGATGTGCTTGAATTCTGCCATAGTTTAGTGGAAGAGCAGCAAATTCTTGTGGGAAAGCGCTACAATATACAGTTTTTCCCTCAGGATTCCCCTGGCCTAGTGGAGCTGGATGAACAAATCCTACGGCAAATTTTGAGCAATTTGCTGACCTTAGCAACTCATTACTCCTTGAAGGGTAGTATGATTGCTTTGGAAATGTTTTGTGAAGATCACCAAATTGTGTTTCAGGTAAAAGACCAAGGCAGTGGAATTGTGCCCGAAAGTCAGGGGCAATTATTTGAAGCGTTATTCCGAGCTAGTAATATTGGTTCTATGTCTTCTTCAGGAATGGGGTTAGGCATGATCCGCAAGTTTGTGGATTTGCATCGTGGTCAAATTACCTTAACTAGTCAAGTCGGAGTCGGTACAACCTATACGGTAAAATTGCCATTAACCGGTTCTATATAGGTGGGCTTAGGCTAAAAAGAAATATAGCGAACAACTAACCAATAACTAAATGATTCCACAAATCGAATATAAAGAGCGTCGTGAACAGTTGATGAGTAAGATTGGCAACGGGACCGCTATCTTTCGGAGCGCCCCCGTTGCCGTTATGCATAATGATGTGGAATACAATTTCCGACAGGACAGCGATTTTTTTTACTTGACAGGTTTCAATGAACCACAGGCCGTAATTGTACTAGCGCCCCATCACGAAGAACACCGATTTGTTCTGTTTGTGCAACCGAAAGAACCAGAGAAAGAAGTCTGGACAGGCTATCGGACAGGTGTGGAAGCAGCAAAAGAACTATTTGGTGCCGATGAGACCTATCCGATTACTGAGTTGGATGAGAAGTTACCTCAGTATTTAGAAAAAGCCGATCGAATTTATTACCACTTGGGACGGGATAAGCGTTTCAATGATACCATCCTGAAACACTGGCAAAGGTTGATGAGACTTTATCCCAAAAATGGAACCGGACCGATGGCCCTCGAATCCACTAACTTAATTCTGTATGGGATGCGCCGGGTTAAGAGTACTACGGAATTGAAGTTGATGGGTCAAGCTGTGGAAATTTCTGTGGATGCCCATAACCATGCTATGGCATTTACTCAACCTGGACGTTATGAATATGAAGTTCAGGCAGAGCTAGAACATGATTTTCGGCGACGAGGTGCCATCGGTCCGGCTTACCCGAGTATAGTAGCATCTGGCGCGAATAGCTGCGTATTACACTATACCGAGAACAATCGACAGATGCAAGAGGGGGATTTACTACTGATTGATGCTGGTTGTTGTTATGGGTATTATAACGCTGATATTACTCGGACATTTCCAGTGGGTGGTAAGTTTACCCCAGAGCAGAAAATTCTGTATGAGCTGGTATTGAAGGCACAGTTGAATGCGATCGCACAAGTTAAACCAGGGAATCCCTATAATCAATTTCATGACACCGCTGTGAAAATCCTGGTGGAAGGGTTAATCGATTTGGGACTCCTGGCCGGTGATAGTGAGGAAATTATTAAAGAGGAGAAATATAAACATCTATATATGCACCGCACCGGTCACTGGCTGGGATTGGATGTCCATGACAGTGGAGGCTACAAACAGGGGGAAAACTGGCAGATTTTTCAGCCCGGTAATGTCGTAACCGTGGAACCAGGACTTTATATTGGTCCTGATACTGAGCCTGTGGAAGGTCAGCCAGCTATTGACCAGCGGTGGCGCGGGATTGGGATTCGGATTGAGGATGATGTGTTAGTGACTGAGTCAGGGAATGAAGTCTTGACTGCTGGTGTACCGAAATCCGTAGAGGAGCTAGAGAGTTAAGCTATTGTTCATCTACAGCAAGATATCAGCCCGTGGGTGGTGCGTTGAAGAATGAAGAATTAATTCTTCATTCTTCATTCAAAACGTCTTTGCGGTATGGGTTAGTGGATCAAACTCAAAGCGCTGGTCGTAGTTGGTTTCTCCGTAAATATTAAAGGTAATTGTTGGTTCATCTCCCATTGCTTCCACACTATGGATTGCATCAGAGGGAAAACTAATAATATCTCCAGGGAATAGGATTTTTTCTCCTACTTGTTCGATGCGATCGCAAAAATCTGGGTCATCAGTACGCCGCCAAAAGGTGTTTTTTTCTTGCCCACTGATCACGGCCACTACTCCCCATGTACCATGATTGTGAATGGGAGACACTCTTCCCGGTAGCCAGACTACATTTTGGACCGTTAATGGATAATTTATTTCATCATAAAGCATTTGCACCGACCAGCCTGGGTCAGGGTTAGGTTCAAGATATTCACCCTGTAGCCAGTAGGAACTAGTGAGTAAGCGACGTACCAAAGGACGAATGGCTTGGAGCAGTTGGCGCTCATCGTTAATCTGATCGAGAGTATCCTCTAGGTCAGTCAGAAACCGATAGAGTCGATAGGGTTTCGTTGACCATTCCCAGTCACTAGGTATCTCACAGGGTTCACAGTTGCCTTGATTCGTCACCAACCAATCACTACTTTCCATAAAGTTACCCTAAGCAAGGTTTTGGATAGATGTTTTATAACCATTCAGCTTAAGCGCTACGCGCACGCTACGCGAACAGGTTTTAGGTTTTAGGTTTTAGGTTTTAGGTTTTAGGTTTCAGTTCAATCATTGCTGGTCATTTCTCAGCTATTCCTAAGTTATCTCTCAGTTGTAATTCAGTTTAAACCAATTCAGTCTAAGCCAATTCAATTATCACTCAGGTACAATGCAGATAAAAATTAACCTTCATTAAAGCAAAGGAGGGAAGTGCAATGAAAATTAAGTATATTGCTACTATCGCTGCTGCCTCAATTGTCACTCTAGGACTAGTAACATCCTGTGGTGGTACCGCAACTAATACTACTCCTGGTGAAAGTACTACAGAGCAAGGCAATCCTTGTGCTGGTAAAAAGAATCCTTGTGCAAGTAAAAAGAATCCTTGTGCCGGTAAATCCAATCCTTGTGCAAGTAAAAAGAATCCTTGTGCCGGTAAATAAGCTTCCTTAACCATGTCCACCGATGATCACTCGCAGCTAAGATGCCCTGATCATCGGTGGAGCGAACACCTAATGCTTTTGGTGTGATGGTAGCTTAGCATTTCCGTTGGCATACTACCTGGGCATACTACCTGGGCATACTAGCAGATTACTTAATTGCTGCCTCGCGCTATGTCTGTGCCAGCCGCCTTTCCCTTTACATGTAGGGCTTCTATGGAATCTGATCCTAAATAACTTTGATCATAAGTATGACAGGTTGTCATGTATGTGACAACCTGTCATATAATTGAACCGTTGACAGTCATGGTTCAATTTTTTTTTATGAAAAACATAGCATTGAAAAAGCTACTATCACTGCTTGTGGTAACGGTCTGTATATTAACCTTTACCTATGGTTGCGCTGGCGACACTACAGCTACTGTTCCTCCAGAAAGCACACCTGCCCCAGCTGCTGAAGTTGCCCAAGAGGTAGAATCCCCAGCCGAAACCACTGAGGTGGCTGAAGAAGAAGCCGCCCCAGCCGAAGCTACTGAGGTGGCAGAAGAAGAACCAGCCCCAGCCGAAGCCACTGAGGTCGCTGGAGCACTTGAGCCTGCTGCCGCAGCTGGTGCAGAAACTTACACTGTAAAAATGGGTACAAACAATGGGCAACTAAAATTTGAACCAAATGTTCTTACCATCAAAGCTGGTGAGACCGTCAAGTGGGTGATGAACAAAATTGGTCCTCATAATGTTATTGTTGATGGCTATCCATCTCTGAGTCATAAAAACATGTTGATGGCTGCGGGTTCTTCCTATGAATCTACCTTTGATGAGCCTGGTACATACTCCTACTACTGTGCCCCCCACCGTGGTGCTGGCATGGGAGGCACAATCATTGTTGAAGCTGCATCATAGTAGCGCTAGGACTAGGGCGTGTTTTCAAACTATAACCACAAAAGAATGCAGGCGATCGTAATCATGGCTGTATAATTGGCAGCAAGTTTTTCATACCGGGTAGCGATACGTCTCCATTGCTTGAGTCGATTGATAGCC
>NZ_JAAHHS010000093.1 GCF_010692395.1 Moorena sp. SIO3H5 | reverse complement strand
GTTACCAATCATCTAGATCAAGCTGCAAAAAGAAAGATAATCTTTTAAAAGCATTTGTCAATTCCCCGATATAAAATACCCCTTGATAGGCTTTGTATTTAGGTTGTAAACACAGGAATTGCTGAAAAAGGTAACAGGCAACAGGCAACAAGCAAGAGGTGAAACAGCTACGGACTTTTATTGTCCAATCAAAAAATACCTTATAAGTTTACAACTCAAATACAAACCCTATATTAATTCAATGATCGAAATCGGAAATCGGGAGTTGGGAATCGGGAATCGGGAATCGGGAATCGGGAATCGGAACCCACCCCTAACCCCTCCCAGGAGGGGAACGGGAATCGGGAATCGGGAATCGGGAATCGGGAGTTGGCAGATTTTTATTAAGGGTAATTATCCGGACATCATATAAAGAGACTGTTCACAAACCATTGGATCAACCAAGTAATTAACTGGAGGTGATCTGACTGTTACCTCAGTAGGCTTTGCGGGAATTCTAGAGATGTAATCCCTAAAATAGGCTGTATCAAACTATGCTGTATGGAAATTCTCAATTGAATGCAAGACCACTGACGTGAAGGTCGGGTAAAAGCAGAATGGCCAAAGGAAAAAGGGACAATAGCACTACACCTTTCTCCCTTTACCGTTGAACTTTTCCTGACAGGACGTGTCTGCAAACCCCGGCTCGGCGTTGCATTTGGATGTAAAAGGTTGGGTTTGACCGAGATCTTGCACCATTGTGATTAATCCTACGGTGGGCAGTGCCTAGCAACGCCCTTTGCAAGGTTCATTATCTGTCTGATGCACTGCCCACCCTACTGAACTACACCAGATTTTGGAGGCAAACAGACATTAATCCTACGGTGGGCAGTGCCTACCAAGGCTCTTTGCAAGGTTCATTATCTGTCTGGTGCACTGCCCACCCTACTGAACTACAGAACTTGAGCCAAATCAGAAGCGCACCTCAAGATTAAATAAAATCAAACAAAATTCAATCAATATAGCTATCACATATAGCTATCACATATAGCTATCACAATTACTATATATAAAAACTTTAAGGGAGGGATGATGATGTTAAGTTTACCAAAATCTCAAATTAAAGTTCTAGAAGAACTAGAAGCTGGTGTTAATACAGTTGTTTATCGCGGCTATCACCAGCAACAGCAAAAACCAGTTATTATTAAAGTTATTAAATCGGACTATCCCTCCCTTAAAGAGATTAGCAGCTTACGACAAGAATATACAATCTCCCAAGCTATTGATTGTGAAGGCATTGTCAAATGCTACGGTCTGGAAAACTATAATAATGGGTTGGCGTTGATATTAGAAGATTTTGGGGGTCAATCCCTGAAGAACTTTCTCAACTCTCACACCATGACTATAAAGGAGTTTCTGCGGATCGCTATTTCTCTAGTAGAAACCTTGGATGAGCTGCACAAGGTTCCGATTATTCATAAAGATATTAACCCCTCCAATATCATCATCAATCCGGAAACAGGAGAAGTTAAAATCACTGACTTGGGCATTGCCTCGCGCCTGTCTCTAGAGAATCCCACCACTAGGAATCCTAATTGGCTCCAAGGGACTCTTGCCTATATTTCACCGGAGCAAACCGGGAGGATGAACCGCTCCATTGACTACCGCAGCGACTTCTATTCCTTAGGTGCCACCTTCTACCAAATGCTAACGGATCGGGTACCCTTTATCAGCACCGATCCCATGGAATTGATTCACCATCATCTGGCTCAATATCCTGTCCCTCCTGATCAGCTTAATCCAGAAATTAGTGAAGTAGTTTCATTGATTGTGATGAAACTCCTAAGGAAAAATGCTGAAGACCGATACCAAAGTGCTACTGGACTAAAAGTTGACCTAGAAAGCTGTCTATACCAGCTACAAACCACCGGAAAAATTGAAACCTTCACTCCCGGAACCTATGACATTGGGAGCCGACTGCTAATCCCTCAAAAACTCTATGGTCGCGAAAGGGAAGTAGCCACCCTGATGGAGGCCTTTGAACGAGTCAGTGTTGGAGCCACTGAATTGATGCTGGTATCCGGTTACTCAGGGATTGGTAAAACCTCAGTGGTCAATGAAGTTCATAAACCAATTGTCAAAGCCCGAGGGTATTTTATTGGTGGTAAATTTGACCAGTTTAAGCGGAATAGTCCTTACGCTGCTCTGGTGGAGGCATTTCGGGGATTAATTCGGCAACTGTTGACAGAACCCCCTGAAACACTAGGGATTTGGAAACAGAATTTAGTAAATGCTCTGGGTACCAATGGCAAGGTGATTATTGATGTCATTCCCGAAGTGGAACTGATTATCGGTCAACAGCCGGAAGTACCCCAACTCGGACCATCGGAATCCCAAAACCGATTTTTACGGGTGTTTCAACAATTCATCGGTGTCTTTACTCAACCCCAACATCCCCTGGTGCTCTTCGTTGATGATTTACAGTGGGCAGATTTAGCCTCTTTAAGGTTGCTCGAGACCTTAATGACGAACTGCGATCACAACTATTTATTAATCATAGGAGCTTATCGAGATAACGAAGTCAGTCCGACCCATCCTTTGATTCAAGCCATTGAGAAAATTCAAGAAACTGACTCAGTCATACATCAGATCACTATTGAGCCGTTACAGAAACAATACGTTCAGCAATTAGTAGCCGATACTCTCAATGACACCCAAGGGGAAAACCAGACCAAACCCCTCGCAGAGCTATTATTCTATAAAACCCAAGGTAATCCCTTCTTCTTGACCCAACTGCTCAAAACCCTCTACTCAGAAAACTTGCTGAGTTATGACGTCAGCAGTGGCAGCTGGCAGTGGGATATTGATGAAATTCAAGCCATTGGCATCACTGATTATAATGTGGTGGAACTGATTGCCAGAAGTATTGGCAAGCTACAAGAAACGACCCAGCAGGTTTTAAAATTGGCAGCTTGTCTGGGCAATCAGTTTAACTTAGAGATGCTAGCGATTGTCAATGAAGACTCAACCATTATCACTGCTGCTCAGCTCTGGGAGGCACTACAGATCGGTTTGATTCTGCCGTTGAGTGATAGTTACAAAATTCCTCTGCTATTTAAACAGGAGGAATCCGCAGATTTTGGCCTCAGTGATGTCAAGGTTAACTACAAATTTTTACATGACCGGGTGCAGCAAGCGGCCTACTCTCTGATTCCCGAATCCGATCAACAAGCAACCCACCTAAAAATTGGCAAACTGCTGCTGAACCATACCACTCCAGAGGCACGGGAAGAGAATATCTTTGCCTTGGTTAACCAACTCAATTTTGGCACCGACTTACTCACCGCTCAGTGGGAAAAAGATGAGCTAGCTCAACTCAATCTGACTGCGGGTCAGAAAGCCAAGGCCGCAGCAGCTTATGCCAGCGCTCTCAAGTATCTGAATGTAGGTCTAGGACTCCTAGCAGCGGATACCTGGACTGACAACTATGACTTCACCCTTGCTTTCTATCTAGAAGTGGTGGAAGCAGAATACCTCAACAGCAATTTTGAGCAATCAAACCTCTTGGCTGGAGTTGCTCTGGAACAAGCCAAAACCCAATTAGATCAAGTCAAAGTATATGAACTAAAAATCTACAGTTATATTGCTCAAAACCAAATGCAAGTCGCCCTAGATACTGGGCTAGAGGTTCTGGAGATGCTCGGGATTCAACTGGATCAACAACCCCCCAAAGACCTGATTAGTGACGATTTGGCTAACCTACCAGAAATGACTGACGTCACTAAACTAGGAGCCATGGGGATTTTAAAGTCTTTAACATCCCCTGCTTTTGTTGCTAATCCGGGATTGTGTCCACTGCTTATCTTTACAAGAATCAATCTATGTATCAACCATGGGAATTCACCTCTATCCACGGACACGTATATTAATTACGCCATGATCCTGTGTGGATTTATGGGAGATATCGATGGTGGCTATAAATTTGGTCAACTGTCTTTGATGCTGTTGGAGCAATTCCAGGCTAAGGAGTTCAAATCAATCGTATTAGATGTTTTTAACGGTCATATCAGACACTGGAAAGAGCATCTCAAGGAGAGCTTAAACCCCTTACTAGAGGCATTTAACAGCGGTCTTGAAACCGGAGAGCTAACCTATTCTGGTTTTGCTGCCCTCAACTACTGTACCAACCTATTTTTTGTGGGAGAGGATCTCGACGTTGCTGCTCAGAAGTATGGGCAGTATCTTGATTTGCTGCAAAAAATGAAGCTAGACTATCATGTTATTTATGCTAAAATCGGCAAACAATTAACCTTAAATTTACTCGGCAGATCTGACGATCCCTGTAAGTTAATTGGGGAAGACTTTAATGAATTAGAAATGCTTCCCATTTTAATAGAACAGAATAATGGAACGTCTCTGTTTTATCTATATCTTGCCAAATCCATTCTGTTTTATTGGTTTAAGGAACCCGAAAAAGCTCTTGCTCAGGCCAGGGCAGCAGAGCAATACGCACAAGCTGTAACTGGATTGATTATTATTGCTGAGCACAATTTCTACTATTCTCTAGCGCTTTTGGCTCACTATCCCCATGTCGAGCCACAGCAGCAACGTGAATACCTGACCCAAGTAGCAGCTAATCAGGAAACCCTGAAAACCTGGGCATATCATGCTCCATCAAACTTCAAACATAAGTACGAGCTAGTGGAGGCAGAGAAAGCACGAGTTTTAGGGCAACACTGGCAAGCCATGGAAATTTATGACCAAGGCATTGAAGGAGCAGCAGACCAGGACTATATCCAGGAAGAAGCACTGGCCAATGAACTAGCAGCAGAGTTTTATCTGTCTTGTGGCAAACGAAAGATTGCCCAGGCTTACTTGACTGATGCCTACTATGGATACAGTCGCTGGGGAGCTGTGGCAAAAGTGAGAGACTTAGAATCAAGATACCCCCAACTTCTTAGCAAAATTACCGCCCAACCAACAACGACAGTTCCAGTAGATTCCATAACCAACTCGACGATAGCAGTAAGTTTAACCGCACTGGATTTATCTGACGTTATCAAGGCATCTCAAGCCATTTCAGAAGAAATAGTTTTCGATAACTTACTGGACAAATTGATACAGCTTCTCCTAACTAATGCTGGAGCAAAAAAGGGGTTTATCATTTTGTCACAGGAAGGTAAACTTATGATAAAAGCAGCTGGATCAGTGGTTAACCATGGTGTAACATTCCGGCAGTCAATTCCAGTAACCATTACTCAGCAGTTGCCCAGAGCGGTAATTAATTATGTCGCTATCACTCAAGAAAACTTGATTTTAAATAATCTTGTTAATAACTCTACCTTTGCTGAGGACATATACATCAGAAAGCATCAGCCCAAATCAGCTGTTTGTTTGCCACTTCTGCGGAAAGACAATCTGATTGGTATGGTGTATTTAGAAAATAATATAATTTCTGGAAATTTTACCAATGAACACTTAGAAGTGTTAAGCCTTTTGTGTAATCAAGCGGCAATTTCTTTGGAAAATGCCATGCTTTACCAGACTTTGCATGACGTTCAAGTTAGGGAGCGACTCGAAAAACAGATTCGCAAATCCCTCGAAAGAGAAAAGGAACTCACTGAACTCAAATCTCGATTTATCTCTATGACTTCCCACGAGTTCCGCACCCCCCTAACCAGTATTATGGGAGTTACTGAAATTTTCAAATATTATAGCCAGAATTGGAATGAGGAGAAAAAACAAAGCTATCTAGATCGGATTCAAGCCAATGTCAAACATATGCTGCAGATGTTGGATGATGTGTTGGTAGTCAATAAAGCCAACGCCGGAAAAATAAAATTCAACCCTGCACCATTAAATTTACTTGAATTCTGCCGTGACTTAGTCGAAGAGATAGAACTAGGTCTTAACACCAAACAAACCATTGTTTTTGCTATTCAAGGTGAATGCCCAGAGGCTGAGTTCGATGAACAAATTCTCAGACACATCTTGAGAAATTTGCTATCAAATGCTACTAAATATTCCCCTAAGGAGAGCACCATCAACTTTGACTTGATTTGTAATCAAGAAGAGGTTACCTTTAAGATTAAAGACCAGGGTATTGGTATTCCAGAAGAAGACCAAAAGCAACTGTTTGAGTCATTTCATCGATGCAATAATGTAGGCAATATTCCAGGAACTGGACTCGGACTTGCAATTGTAAAACAGTCTGTGGAAGTACACGGTGGTGAAATTACCGTAAATAGCCAAGTCGGTATTGGCACAACGTTTACTGTCACAATTCCACTGTGCTCTCCTGCAGCACCAGAGCAAGTACAAATACCGAGAGCTGTTTGCCAGTTGGCTGTTGGCAGTTGAACCTAATAGGAATTATGATTATGCCTAGAACAAAGGTTTACTTTTACTTGGTCTTGAAAAACGTTGATAAATGTTGTTTTTTTTTAAGGAGTAACTGATATATGTCGCACATTTTAGTTATTGAAGACGAGGAAGATATCCGTACGATTATTGTTGAAATACTTCGGGCTGAAAATTTCGATGTTATTGAAGCAGAAAATGGTGAAATTGGTGTCGAATTGGCAAAAAATGAAAGTCCTGATTTGATTATTTGCGATATTAAAATGCCGAAACTGGATGGTTACGGTGTAATGATTCAGTTACAAGAAATTCCATCCACCCAGACAATTCCCTTGATTTTTCTTACGGCTAAATCTACAAAATCTGATCTGCGGATGGGGATGGAACTGGGCGCAGATGATTATCTGACCAAGCCATTTACTAGAGATGAATTATTAGGAGCAATCACAACCCGCTTAGCTAAGCAGATGGCTGTTGAGCAAGAATCTCAAAAACAGGTGGATGAATTGCGCAATAACATCACTCATTCACTACCTCATGAGTTGCGTACTCCTCTCAATGGCATTTTGAATCTTGCCCAATTCCTGATAGAGGACTATGACACCATAGAGCGGGATGAAGCTATGGAAATGCTTAAGGAAATCTGTGTCTCTGGAGAACGTTTATATCGGCTCACCCATAATTTTTTACTCTATGCAGAACTAGCGCGAATCGAGCAACAACCTAAGCAAGCCAGGAAGCTGCTTGATTATGGAGAGCAAAGTTTTACTAGAACAATTATCCAAGACCTTGCTATCCAAAAATGTCTGAATGTAAACCGGAAAGACGATTTACACTTAGAACTGCAAGAAGTAGTTGTCAAGATTTCTCAATCAAAATTTACTAAAATTGTTGAAGAAATCATTGATAATGCCTTGAAGTTTTCCGACTTTGGTAAGCCGATTCAGATTCAGAGTTACTTCCAGGATAAGAAGTTAAATATTTTGGTGATAGATCAGGGACGAGGCATGACACCAACTCAAATTGCTAAACTCGGAGCTTATATGCAATTTGATCGTAAACTCTACGAGCAACAAGGCTCTGGATTAGGGTTGATTATTGCCAAATTGTTGACTGAATTACATGGTGGAGAATTAAACATAACCAGTTCCCCAGGACAACAAACAATTGTCCATGTTATACTTCCAGGGAAATTATCAATTTAAGGATTGATTCTTGATTGTTGATTACTGAAGTTTAATAATTAAACTTTATTTTTTCAGGGTTCATCTATAATATCAACTATGCTCAGGGAATAGGGAATAGGGAGTAGGGAGTAGGGAGTAGGTAATAGGCAATAGGCATGCTAGCAATAGGCAATAGGCATGCTAGCAATAGGCATGCTAGCAATAGACATGCTAGCAATAGGTAAAAAAGAATGTGTACCTCATAGCTATCAGAAACGCTATATATTCACTGCTTGTCCAGGATAAAGCTATATCGTTAGCTGATTGCTTATAGCTGACTGTTGACATCAGCTTAACTCTGCTGGCGTCGTTCGTTTATAGTCTTAGTTTTTTTGCTCAAAAGTCTGTTGTCATTTGTTATTGGTATTAAGAGTCTATAGCCTCAACACCTGCAGAAGACTCTTGTATTATACAATATCAATGCGCTTCGGACTTGATATGATGCAAAACTTTCTTCTGGCCATTGATTTTTCCGAGATCACCCCAGTAGTGATTGCCCAAGCCGAGTCTTGAATCCTTAATCCTTGATCATAAAATTCATGCATCCAGTTGATTACATCATTGTTACTATTTACCTGATTTGCATAGTCGTTTTTGGGGTTATTCTTCAACGGAAAGCATCTGAGGGTATAGAATCTTACTTTTTGGGAAATCGCAATCTGCCCTGGTGGGTTTTGGGGGCTTCTGGAATGGCTTCCAATACTGACCTGGCTGGCACTATGGTGATCAGCGCCTTAATTTATGCTCTGGGAACGAAGGGATTTTTCATCGAGATCCGGGGTGGCGTTGTGTTAATTATGGCTATTTTTATGATATTCATGGGCAAGTGGAACCGACGGGCAAAGGTGATGACTTTGGCGGAATGGATGCACTTGCGCTTCGGCTCAGGAAGGGAAGGCAATACGGCTCGGATCATAAGTGCTATTGCTAATATTATCTTTGCTATTGGCTCAATGAGTTACTTTTCGGTTGGGGGGGGCAAATTCCTGGGGGAATTTCTGGGTATTGATGACCGCTATGCTTCGATATTTTTGATTTTGCTCGCCCTGGTATATACGGCTGTTAGCGGTTTTTATGGGGTAGTATGGACGGATGTATTTCAAGGTATTTTGATTTTTATTGCGATTATCTATATTTGTGCGATCGCATTCTCTACGGCAACTATTCCGGATACCTTCTCGGTCTCGATTCCTGGGGCTGAGCAATTGCAAACTTGGAATTTCGCGGAGTGGAGCAGTATCTCACCCCCAATCGCAGTTGATTTACCAGGAGACTATGCCATCTTCAATTTGTTCGGTGGGGTGATCTTATTCTATCTGTTCAAAGAAATTATGGTAGGCTTTGGCGGCGGGGGTGGGTATATGATCCAACGCTATTTTGCCGCAAAAAGCGATCGCGAAGCTGGGTTACTGTCTCTATTTTGGATAATCTTGCTTTCTTTTCGTTGGCCCTTGGTTACAGCCTTTGCAGTATTGGGTATCCATTACGGAACCACTAAAGCGGTAATTGCTGACCCTGAACTTATCTTACCAACGGTGATCGCAGAATATGTGCCAGTAGGGATAAAAGGGTTGCTGATCGCTTGTTTTATTGCAGCAGCTATGTCTACCTTTGACTCAATCATCAATGCTAGTGCTGCTTACTGGGTTAAGGATATTTATCAAGCTTATATCAATCCCCAAGCCTCTAGCCAACAACTGATTGTTCAAAGCCGCTGGGCATCAATTGTAATTGTAGTGGTGGGATTGCTATTTAGTTTCAATATCACCAATATCAATGACATTTGGGGATGGCTAACCCTGGGACTAGGTGCTGGACTGTCTATTCCTCTGGTGTTGAGATGGTACTGGTGGCGCTTTAATGGCTATGGATTTGCCCTTGGGACGGTGGCGGGGATGGTAGCGGCTATTTTAACCAAGGCAATAGTAATACCCAATTTAAATTACGCTCAATTTCAGGAATATGCCCTGTTTCTCATTCCCAGCATTTGCTCATTACTAGGATGTATCCTAGGAACATTTTTAACTGAGCCAACTGACCGGGAGGTGATGGATAATTTCTATCGAGTCACTCGACCGTTTGGATTTTGGGGAGTAATCCGTCAAAACCTCCCAGCTAATAGTCAGGCAAAAATCAGGAACGAAAATCGGCGCGATATTCTATCTACATTGATCGGGATTCCTTGGCAGATAGTTTTGTTTTTAATGGGAATCATGTTAATGATGAAACGTTGGGATAATTTTGGTATCCTGTTGTTTTTATTTATTATCCTATCTATTTGTTTGTACTTTAATTGGTTTAGACACTTATCAAAAGAGGTGAGACTAGAGTGAAGTTTTAAAGTATAACAAAGGGAATAGGGAATCGGGAATCGGCAATAGGGAATCGGGAATCGGCAATCGGGAATCGGCAATCGGCAATCGGGAATCGGCAATCGGCAATCGGGAATCGGGAGAAGAGTGTGGGGAGAATTAGTTTGAGATTAATTTAGTATCTTTAAATACTTTTTTTATCATTGTCTTGATGATTAGTTTTCATCTGACTCACCATCTCACCATCTCACCATCTCCCCATCTCCCCATCTCCCCACACTTCCCTCTCTTTCCCGACTCCCGAAACCACCGGAGATAATATCAGAGGACAAAGAAAAGTCCAAAACCCAAAATAATTGCTCCAACTGCAACAATCAATGACCAGAAACGATGGTAGCTGTTGACAGTGGTGTTATTGCTTTCCAACTGGATCAAGTCTAGCCAAGGGGCAATTCCTCTGCGGAACCAGCCAACTACATTAACTTCGGAGCCAATTAAGTTCTGCACCTTACTGCTACCAAAGAGGAAGTTACCGATTGGACCAAAGCGAGAAGCATAGCGGGTATAAATCATGCCACTGCGGTCTTGAAGCTTGAGATCGGAACCAAATTTATAGCCAGCATCGCCGCGACCAATTAACTCACCTTGCAGTTTCACGGGACGACCACGCAAAGGACTGGCGTAGGGGTCACACATTAAGGTGAAGATATCCGATTTAGACGATTGCTTGAAATCTGGGTACATCACCAGGATCTTAATTAAGGTTCCCACAGCAAAGCCAAAGAGCATAAAGCTGGGTAATACTGTTACTTGAGCAGTCCAACTAAAGACGATAGAACCAATCATTAAACCAGTAATACTACCAATGAATTGAGCATTGAACAATACAATATCCACGGCAAAATTACCATAGAGCTTTTTCTTACTGAGCTGATTGCCTTCTCGGACTACAGTAGCCATATCAAATTCAGTCTCTAAGTCCATTTGCTCAGCATAAGTAGTTAAAGCGCGGACTCGTTTACCGGTTAGGGGATGAGTAGAATTCAACTCCATCCACCAACCCCAGGGGTTAAAGATATCCCAGAGAAAGACTTGCCCGACTTTCTGGGAGTCTGAGGCGATACGATAAGCCGTACCGGTAGAAGCAGCAGCTTTGTGGTCGTAAATGCCGAGGCTGCGGGTTCCTTCAATCAATTTACTGGGTTCTTTTGCTCGTTGCCCTTCTTCGACAATACCGTAGGCAATCTTCACCAAAGCTCGTGATAGAGCATTTGGGTTACCCGTAGTTTCAGCAGCAAAGTGATCAGCATAGTATTCTCGGGTTCGAGATAGGTACAGCACCAAGTAAGTGCCGATGAGGTAAAACACATAAGCTACCATTGCTGCTGTTTGAGCAGCATCTTTGCCTTTACTGCTACCACCGCCGCGACTGATTCGTCTGGCGAAAGAATAGATCAGGTAGGTGATTTGTACTAACGTCGCCGCTAAAGTCATTACGGCAAAGTCCCAATGGACAATATGCCCCAATTCATGAGCATAAACTGTGGCGATTTCATCATCATCGAGGTAAGTAAATAAACCCTGACTAACGACTAAACGAGCGCTGTTTGGTAAAGAACCATAGGTAAACGCGGTGGGATTTTGGTCGTCAATGATACCTAATCGAGGTTGTTTGATATTTTTTTCTTGACAAACCCGCTCAATCACCTCTGCGCTTTCAGGACTATAGCGCTGGATATCTGCTAGGGTTACCCAACGGGTTTGGTAAAGCCACCGTTGGGTTAAGTCCATGATCCAGGGAGAGATGAAAAAGGCAGCAACATTAAAAATTAGGGTGATGGCAACTGCGATGATTAATCCAGTAACAGGATTGTTACTATTTAGGATTAGCAGCATACTCAGAGCTAATACTAATACCATCCCAAATAGTAAAGAGATGGTAACACCAGAGGCAAGAGCAAGATTACCGGCAACGCCTTTCATGGCTAACCTGATGCCAGTTTGCGCCACTCTTCCGGCTTTGTGACGGGATTTTGACACGGCTTTCGCTGTTGTTTTTGTTGGGGTTGTTTTTGTTGACTTTGAAGTGAGGGTGGCCAGAGATTTTTTTGCCCAATTGCTGACCTGGGAATTTGGGTGATTTTCTAACTTCCGACAGAGGGCGATCGCTTTTTTGTTCTCACCATTACCGCTATAGGCTTTCACCAGAGCGGCTTGGGCTTGACTATACTCTTGAGAATGGTGAGCGGAAGAATTTTGGCAATACTGGCAATAGTCTTCTAGCCATTGCACCGCCTCTGCATAACGTTTTTGTTTGAGAGCATTTAATCCATTTTCTAGTGACATCGGCCTCTTATGATCATCTCCTAGTTCACTCGGATACTACACTTCTATGAACTGTTATATAAACTGTCATTGAAGGTAGTCTGGCCTTTTTTGGGCTTATATAAACTATTCCCATCTACGGAGATAATTTCCTGATTTAGAGCGATTTCGGAAATATAAATTTACTATAATTAAGGAAAAATGAGAGGACAATAAATAGCGATCGCATTTCCCTATAACAGCAGTAACCTCTAGTAAGTAATCAGGGCTAGCTAATCAAGTTATGAAACTGTTTTACATAACTTAATAATTTAATAACTCTACTTGTAGGGTCAACGGTCTCGACCCACTTACCATCAGCGGCTTTAGAGTCCAATTTTGCGTAAGTCCTGAGAATCTTGCTCAGGTCTGCTGCTGTTGCAAATTGCGCTAGTGCCTGGCTGAAGGAAGTCTGGGAGTCGTCACTACTATGGAATGTCGTCTGTGTGGTCATCACCAGACCCATAAACCGGTCAAAACCAGCATTGGACATCAACGGTATTACTGTCGAGTTTGCCGAGAGACTTTTACCTGTACGGTCGGTCTACTAACCTTTGATACTCTTTACTATCGCGCCACAGATTGAACCGTAAAAAATATCCACGCTTCTAAAAGCTCACGCAGCAAGGTTGTAGTTTAGCTAGGGAGGGGGTTTAGGGAGCTATAAGTCCTTAGACCCCTTCCCTACTTAAGTCAATTTATGGCAATAAAAGTTTACATTGCGTTACATTAAGTTATATAACACGTCAAAATAAAAAACAATCCCGTGGTTAAAACTACTGACAAACCCTCTTATTCCAATATTTTTGATGTTCCAAGGCGGTGGAAGCTATCCAGAGCCTATCCATTGATGACCAACTCGGGCTTTTGTGGGTCCTTGACGACAATATGAGAGGTTTAGTGACTCCACCGGCTGTTCAATTAAAAATTGAACGGGGGATTAAAACCGAGATAATTACTACTTAGCAATTAGTTGATCGACAAATAATAGATAAGTGTATTTACCTAGATACATTGTACTCAAATCAGCATCAGTAAATGAAGATATCTAACTTAGACAACCAAAGTATTGATCGCATTGTTGAAATGGCTTGGGAGGATAGAACACCATTTGAGGCCATTGAGGTTCAGTTTGGTCTCCAAGAGAAACACGTAATTCAATTAATGCGACGTTCCATGACTACTTCAAGCTTCAAGATGTGGCGTAAGAGAGTCACTGCACGTAACACCAAACATCTCCGAAAAAGAGATTTTACCGCAGGTCGCTTCAAGTCAAATAACCAAAAAAATTAAGTTAACAACACTATACGGTTTTTACTACCTAAATTACCGTGTTAAGTCCTAGCAATTTCTATTAAAAAAAATTAACATAACTTATAAATGCATCAATATATTGTTATACAAAAAATGGTAAGTCAGCCATGAAATATTCCGAACAACTATCTCTAGAACAAGAATTAAATATTAGGGATAACACTTGATATTTGTTTGGTCTGGGGTAAACTACTGGTCAAAGTTTTTGATCAAAGTGGAATCCGCGTTATGAGTCAAGTATTAGGCTTTTTCATTTTGGCAATTTCCATCCAACTTTTGGCTGATGGTATTTTCGCCTTACTATACCAATCCGTGTCGGAATTGTGAGAATTTTTGTTCCCTGTTCCCTGTTCCCTGTTCCCTTTGGTATACAAGAATCAGGAGTTGAACAAAGATTAGCAGCTAATCCTCCAGAAGTTCAAAACCAAGTTTACTAATCAATTAATTTAAATTAGTCACATTTTGAGATATTACCATGGAACTACATCAGATTGAAACTAATCTCAATAGCCCTAATCCTCAAAATCGGATGAAAGCTATTACCGAATTAAGGCACTATGAACCGGGTTTGGTTGTGCCCCTACTCAAGGGAAGGATGTATGACCAAGAATTTCTAATTCGTTCCTTTGTTGCTATGGGTTTGGGGTATAAGCAAACAGAGGAAGCCTTTGGGTTATTACTGGATTTAATCGAACATGATAAAGATTATAATGTCAGAGCTGAAGCAGCTAATTCTTTAGCTAAATATGGTAAGCGGGCAATTCCCAATCTCGTATACCTATTTCAACAAGACTCTAATTGGTTGGTAAGGCAAAGTATTCTTGCTGCAATAGACGTAACTGAACACCCGGAAATATTTTTAAAGCTCTGTATTTCGGGACTTAAAGGGAACGATATCACAGTTCAGGAATCAGCGATCGCTAATTTAGGGCAATTAGCAAAAACACCTCAAGCATCTTCAGCTTTAGAGGTTCTTCTTGAAGCAGCTAACTCCTCTAACGATGCAATTCGGGCCCAAGTAGCCATAACTTTGAGACATTTTGATGACCCAAGAGCCCAAAATGCTCTGATGAAACTGCGACAAGATTCTGATTATCGAGTTGTCGGTGCAACTTTAGAGGGACTTGTCTAGATTTCTTCACGGGGTAACAAGCCAATTGAAAGTCATACAGGGGTTAGGTTTTAGGGGTTAGGGGTTAGGGAACATTCCCTACACCTTTCACCCCAAACCCAGTAAGGCTTTTAAGGCTGTTTGTCACCCCATCAGGTATCGACCCTACAGCGTCAGAGTGTTTAGAGTCCAGTTTTGCGTAAGTGCTGAGAATCTTGCTCAGGTCTGCTGCTGTTGCAAATTGCCATGAATGGCTAGCCAAATGCAAGGTGGCTCAGCACTGGTATATTCCACTCGATGCTTTTGATGAGCTTTTATAAATAGATAATCCCCTGCTTTGAGCTTGACACTGGAACCGTCAAGGTAGCTAAGGGTTGCTTGCCCTTGTAACAGGATTACCCATTCATCTTGGTCTTGGTCATACCACTCTCCGGTTGGTGTGGTTTGTCCAGTGGAGATGATCCGCTCGATTAATAGGTTATCGGTAGATATCAACGGTTCAAACAGTTCTTCGGTAGGAAGTTCAGGAGGTAAGTTGAAAATGTTAGCTATCTCTTCAGTGTTCATAGATCATCCGGTTAATCAAGTTCAATGGAGACAACGACCTGTCCGTGATCAGATTGCCAATTCTCAATTTTTTCGTCACTCAAGGTTTCGTCGATCAAATGATCATTGAAAAGGGAGACATACCCAACTCTGCCAATACGTTTGGGATTTTGAACAACGAATTCCTGACTGACCAGGATGTGATCTAGGCTATCGTGGTGGCCATTATGGATGTGGGTGTAGTAGAAGTCTCCATAGTTTTGTCGAGCTTGAATGTCTTTGACGTAATACAACAACACATCCCAGATCATCTGCTTTTTCTGAAACCAGAGTTTTCTCAAAGGGGGCTCTCCAGAAACGATTTGAGAGGTTATAGCCAGACCACTATCATTGATATCACCCATCACTATTACCGGATGATCTCTGTGCTGTAGCTTATCCATCAAAATTACCCGCAAAGCTGTTGCTTCAGCTGCTCGGAGGATTAGAGACCTCGCTTGTCCTTTGGCTTGTTCAATCGGGTCGTTGCGGTCTACTCCATCTGGGATGATCGGACGCTTGGACTTGAGGTGAACTACAAAAACTGTACAATCAATCGTGTCACTCAGCTTGAGATGTGCTTCTAACACTGGTCGAGAAAAACGCTTGAGTGGGATGTCTGTGCCTTCGATATCCAGGCATGCCGTAGTGGGAAAATCTTTGATGACGTTGTATTCAAGCACTGGAAACCTGGAGGTCAGGGCAACAACTGGACTTTTACCGGTAGGCTTTGCGAACACAGTGGTGGCATTGTCATAAACTTGGCTCTGAGCCAGCACTTGTTCGAGAGCTTCTTGATGAAATACCTCTTGAAAGCCAACAATGTCAGCTTTCATCTTCTTTAGTTGTTCAGCGCTCCAGGTGGTCTTAAGGGCGTATTCTGTTTGGGTATATATCTTTTTCCTATAGTATAGGACATCTGGTAGTACTAAGTTGCATAGGTTAAAGGTTCCAACTCTGAAACGGTTTCGATTCATGATTTTTATTTGTGCTGAGAGCTATTTCTCCAGCTTGGCATTTCTCCAACGTCAGCATTCAGCTGTCAGCTATCAGCTATCAGCTTTTGAATGAAACAGGTAAGGATTCGTTTAATCTCACTTCCCTGGCCGAAAGGCCAGGAATTGATACTCTTTGGCTTTGAGTCCATTGAACTCGTCAGCAGGAAGCTTGTTTTAAGCTGACCGCTGACGGCTGATACCTGAATACTGACAAATGCTATAACCAACACTCCTCAAGGTGAGAGAATAAATTAACCCTCATCCTCCAAATCGATAATACTCCCAAATTCATGCCATCACGACCAACTAGAGTTGGCAGGTGACCCACTGGAGCCCAGATTACGGAAAATGTCAGGTCTTCATAATTTTTCCATCGTCTTCTGAGGTGCAATCCTTTGCGCTGTCGCCATCCCACACGATGACCAAATTGTTGATAAAGCTGAGTTTGATACGCTAATAGGTTAGGAAAATAATTACTGCGGGAAATACTGTTGGGGTTGTAATGGGATAAAACATACAAGCTTCTGTTGAATTCCAGTTTATCAACGTTATTCTCGTCACTATTAAGTTTTCCCCCAAGCTTCTCCCAAATTTCTTTTTGCAAACTGAAGCCGAATTGCCCACTGCTATACTTTAGCCAAAGCCGCTCAATGGTGTGTAGATCGGTGCAGGGAAAATTCTTGATTGACTCAGGATCGAGATTGTTGTCTTCTTCTCTACCAATTGCTTGGACCATCAGAGCAAAAGTTTCCTGATCCGCTTCTTTCCATTTACCGGCTCTTAGTAAATATCGCAACTTAGAGTAGTCTATGCCTTGATCAGAAATGAGTTGGTCAGGTTGGTGTAGGTCAACAGTTATCCCCAACTCTTTGTTTTTTTTATTTAAGGTATATTGAACAATTTCAGGAATCTTACCATACCGTTCATAGTTTTCCACAATTTTGCGATACTTGGCTTCGATTTTGCGATACTCACTATCTGGATCATGGTTGGGGTCTTGATTCATTAAAATAGTCAGTAAAATATCCAAGCCTTTATTATCGAGAAGCAGGGCTGGCTCGATCTCGGGCTTAATAGTTTGGACTTTTTCGGTGGCATAGTTATGTAATTCACGAACATAGATTAAGCCAGCCCCATCTCGGTCTGCTGCACCAGTTTCAATACCTTCGACTAAGTACTGGGTGTAAAGGGAACAATGAGCTGGTTCCTGTTTAAAAGAGGTTTGTGTCGTTGTGGAGGAGGAGAGAACTGCTCGCCCTGGAGCACTGAGTTCTTCCTTGAGATTGACACCCACAGGTTCTGTCAGCGAACCGTCAGCTGAAGCACTAGCTAAAGCACTATAGTAATTACACTCAAGAATTACTATTTGTTGCTGAGCATCACTACGACTCAATTGCTGATGTAAAAAAGAAGCAGGCAATGTAGTACCTTCAAGGTTGTCTTTAGTCGTGATGCTAGTTGTTAAATACAGTTTACCATCCTGATTAATAATTCCTTTGCCAGAGAAAAAAACTAGGGCTAAGTCATTGACACCACATTGGTCAACTAGGTTCTTAATTGCCTGTTTTAGGGTTTCCACATTGGGATTTAGCAGCAACTCTACCCGATTAAAATCCCCTAGGGTTTTCTCTTGTAAAACTCGCTGCATTGCTTCTACATCATGGGATGCAGCTTGATGGGTAGTTAAACCTTCTGCATACTGATCAACCCCGATCAGCAGTGCTACTTTCTTAGCCATTTACTTTTTCACATTTTGCCATCTCTTATCTTCTTATAGCATTTATAAAATAGGTGAGTTACACAAGTTTTGGATTTTCGGGAATCGGGAATCGGGAATCGGGAATCGGGAATCGGGAATCGGGAATCGGGAAAAAATATTGTGTACCTGATACAGAGGAGAACTGCTATATAATAATTAAGGACTGATTAGATTTTCAGAGCGTTCCTACTCCCTACTCCCTACTCCCTACTCCCTACTCCCTACTCCCTACTCCCTACTCCCTACTCCCTACTCCCTACTCCCTACTCCCTACTCCCTACTCCCTACTAGTCACTGGTCTTGGTTAACCATTAGAATCGATTTAATTTTTCGTTTGATTCGATTTCCGTTTTTGTCCACTCTCCCATAAACGGTTTTGCCGTTATAATAAAGACCAGAGGAGCTTCCTCCATCTAGATTCATGGCTTTTTCCACCCCAGAAATTTTCAGGAAGGTAGCTAGGGCTCTGAAGGACATACCGGAATTTCTGGGAGCTTCTGATTTTTGAGCCACCATTACTAACAAGATGCTGCCATCAGAAGTAATACCGACTGCACTTCTAGCATTGGGTCGGCTGCTCCCTAGGGCATCTCGTATGACTTTCCCATTTTCTACAGCTACAAAACCTTCGGTGACTGATGTAATTTGTGGAACCAGCAATGGACCACTGCCTAGGGCATCTAATAATTGACAACCGGGGGGGGTGGGTTCACTGTGTAGGGTGATGTCATAGCGGACTGTTGACCCACAACGGTATCGCCGAAATTCTGATCGATTAAGAATTTTATCCATGTAGGTCTGTAAGTTGGGATTTTGGATCAGCCCCTGGTTCTCACGGGGATCTGCTAACAGTTGCCCTTGCTTGATTACGATTGAGGTGGTCTTCTGATTTTTTGGGTCAAAAAAACCGCCGTTGATGGCAGCTACAGCTTGGTGCTTTTGGGCTAAATCCTCTAAGGTGATTAACTGTTCCGATATGGCGGGAGTAATGGAAAATCCACTATTAGCTGGAATTAATAAGGTATGAACCACACTAAAGTCTAGAGTATGGGATTGGTATTTGATCTGTTTCTGGGGTGGGGAAACATCTGAAGAAAGGGCATCGGGTGGCTGGTGATCCTGGATAGATAACCACGCAACCGCTAAACCAATGGCAATAAAGCTCAGCCCAAGGATTTTTCTCACGTTGTTTTAAAACCAAGTAACTATAGCAAAGGGAACAGGGAGTAGGCAGCGGTGCGACTCCCCGCTTTTTTAAAGCTAAGCTTGAACCCGGAGCGTAGGGAATATAGCATCAAAAATTATCACAATTCCTACACGGATCCCTGTTTCGTTGAGTACATCAAAAAGATTAATGGTAGACCATTGCGGGAGGGAGATTTTGTACGACAGGGTGAATTGCTGGCAAGAGTAGACACGGTGTTAAGAGCACCGTTTGATGGTATAGTTGCTTATCTTAACATCAGGGAGGGCTTGTGACAGGTCATGCGATCGCTTACGACCAATCCTGACAACTAGTGCTACGACGATAATTGGTTTATTGCCCCTGGCGTTTAGTGAAGCGAATTGGTTTCCGTTGTGTATGGCAATTATCTTTGGCTTGATGTCGTCTACGCTAATTGCATTTCTGATTGTCCCTGGTCTGTATTTACAGTTGACTCCTAATCATAAGCTTCAGGATTCGTGATAGCAATTACTTAGTAAGCATTCAGCTATCAGCTATCAGCTATCAGCTGAATGCTTACCTTTAAAATAGATTGGTAACGTAATAACTATGGCCTTTTCGGTGAGGAAAAACAAGACTCTACCCAGTGTGGGTGATACCGATACCTTTGATCAACATCTGACCTGTGCAGAGTATTTTGCAGGAATTGGTTTGGTCAGATTAGGGCTAGAGCAAGTAGGCTGGAAAGTTGTCTTCGCTAATGATTGGGCCTATGACAAATTTGAGATGTACTCTGCTTACTTTAAGGATGCAAGCAAGCACTATATAGTTCAAGATATTTTTTCGGTTTGCCATTCCGATATTCCCAATACTTTGCTGGCGACGGCTTCATTTCCCTGTATTGATTTATCATTAGCAGGCAATTTAAAGGGTATTCATGGTCAATACTCTAGCGCTTTTTGGGGTTTTACTCAAATTCTTGACAGTCAAGGGAATAAGCCTCCCCTTGTGATGCTTGAAAATGTGACGGGTTGGCTTACTTCAAATGGTGGGCAAGACTTCCGAATTACCATTGAGGAGTTGAATCGGTTGGGTTATGCCTGTGATGTTTATGCCATCAATGCAGCCCATTTCGTGCCTCAAAGTAGACCACGAATTTTTGTGATTGGGGTGCATACATCCGATGTGAATCAGAACATGTTGATTTTTGCAAGGCGTTCTTCGTCACTTAAAACTCAAGCACTTGAAAAAGCGATCGCAGCTAATCATGATCTGCGCTGGAATTTCATAGAGGTTCCACCACTGCCTGAAAAGGTGAAAACTGGCTTAAGTGGTGTTGTAGAGAATATATCGGATCATGACGAGCGTTGGTGGCTTGAAGATAAAGTGCAACGCCACTTAACTATGATGTCCCCTGTAAATCTAGACTATCTAAAAGAATTTCAGGATTTACCCTATTACTCTTACTGCACCATGTACAGGCGTGTTCGTGAGGGCAAGCAAAGAGCAGAACTCAGAAAAGATAGCATTGCAGGCTGCCTAAGAACTGCTAGAGGTGGCAGTAGTCGGCAAATGTTGGTCAGAGTTGGAAAGGGAACTATCAGAATGCGTCTGATGACACCTCGTGAATATGCAAGGTTACAAGGTGTTCCTGATGATTACCCCATTCCATCACATATCAATCAAGCTTTGAGTGGATTTGGTGATGCTGTCTGTGTACCTGTGATTACCTGGATTGCTTCCCATATCTTGAATCCTTTGGTTAAGTTGATTCCAGAAAATACGTTAGCACTCCATCGCTAATCTCCAAAAGCTTAACACCTTGATTCTTGACAAACCCATAAGTTACTGAGCGTCGAAACCGCTGTCTCGCTTCGGCTTGATAATTTTGAAGGAGTTCGGGTAACCATTTATCAAATTTGGAAAGCATTTTGGCACGCTCGACTAACCAAACTTCAATATTGGTATATGCTTCACTTCTGGCAATAAAAATATGATCAACAGATTTATCATCAGCTAATTTATCCAGTCCGTGATTCCTGTGATATTGGTACTCAAAGCTGCTTCCAATAACAGCAGATTTAACTTCATAGTTGATCAAATCTGCCCCGTCTCTTCGTCTTGCTCTGTCATTGACCAAGATTGCTGCAAATACCTCCCAATCTTTTGAACCTACGCTTCCTTGTACAGTGAAGCCGTATCTTTGATATATTTCAGCTTTATCTTGACTATATTCAAGGATAAATCTTCTATAAAAAGAATACGCTTCTTGGACTTGCAGAGTCGGCACTTAAATCTTCCTCATCAATGCTAAGTGTGGAAGATGAGTATAGCACTAGACACACAGGGCTCGGAAAGTGATTGAATGGGCTATCAACATAATTGCGAAACCTATCAAATTCATCCTGCCGTTGCTTGCTCCAAGCTAATCCCGACTCCCTTTGCTAAAGTACTCAACCAGATGTCACATCATAAAGCATAATCCGATGACCATCGTAATCGCAGAATGCTTGTTCAGTGAAATTGAGGTTTGGTGGTCTAGTAAAGTAATTGGGCTCAATGGTCTCAAGTCCCAGTTCACGGATTTTCTGAATGGTTAGGGTGAGGTCTTTTACTCTGACCACCAGGGCTAGACGATAGGGAGTGGTAGGGGTGGGTAATTCAATTCCTTTGACTTCGGTCAGGGCCAGGGCTCTAGGTTCGTCTTCTGTACTGAGTGATGCAAATTTGAGCTGAGCACTTTTGGGAAACTGAAACACTTGGTAGAGGTAAGAGTCTGGGGATGCTTCAGCGAGATAGTCGAGCTTAAATCCTAGGATATCTTGGTAAATGGTGAATGCTCGTTCGAGATCAGCAACGACTAAGCAGGGGCGCTTGATGTGAAGCCCATCTAGATTAGGGGTATTGGGGTTGGCTGAGGGCTGATTGGTTTCCATTCACCCACCTAATTTTGTCTGAGCTAATTATATAGCAAAGGGAACAGGGAACAGGGAGTAGGGAGTAGGGAGTAGGGAGTAGGGAGTAGGGAGTAGGGAGTAGGGAGTAGGGAGTAGGGAGTAGGGATAAGAAAATTGAATGTACCTCATATACTTAATTATAGCTTAAAGTTAGCTAGCAAAAAAGTTTGCGATCGCATTTGTAAATCCCTCAAATGTGCTGTAATTTTCGGATACAATAGAAACAGTTAAACCCAATTTTTCAGTATTAGCTGCGGTATAGGGACCAAAGCAAGCAATTACACAATTGCTATAATCCTGGGGGAGTTAACCATTGTCAAAAAAGCGGTTACTTCTGCGGTGCTACTAAAAGCGATTACATC
>NZ_JAAHHS010000092.1 GCF_010692395.1 Moorena sp. SIO3H5 | reverse complement strand
TCTTAGTCGAACGTCTCGAAGAATCTGGCTTTGAACAGGTCGAAACTGAAAATTACTTTGTTAGTAAATATTTGATTGCCCGCAAGCCTGAAATTATATAGCATTTGTATTTGATTTGTCAACATAGGATTGATGGTAACAAGGAGCGAGCAGCAGAAAATTTGGAGCATTATGAAAGCGTTTGGAGGATTTTTTTGTTTTATGAAAAAAAACTGAAACTATTGTTGGTAGAGTCCAGCAATGTAGCCAAATTCCGAAAAATCACCCTTCTCGATTTCCAGCACCAAGAGCCAAAATTAAAAATAAATAGTGAAAATAAATAGTACCCCCAAGGGTACTGTCAATGTCCGACAGCTATCGAAAACTAGAATTATCAGTTAATCAAGTTGTTCAGGAATTGGGGTGAGGGAAAGATGGCCAGTAATCAAGAACGTTCTTACGATGTGATTGGATTTGGTGATGAAGTTCCAGGTATCTTAGCGCTGATCGCTGCTGGTAAAGAGTATCGCCGCCGGACAGGTAAGTATCCACGCATTCTGTTAATGTCCAAAGGCAGTAAACATGAAGGTGTTGGTGGTCATCTGGTCAGGGGAGGTCTGGCCTACCTTGATCGCTGCCAGATTCCTCGTAACCTGCGTAAATCCCTCAAGCTCGACACCTTTGGCTCACCCCCTAGCCTCTACAAAGAATTTTTACAGCGCTCAGGTGTCAACTTAATTGCTCTTGACCCCCGCAAAGCTGATGCCGCCCTCAAGAAAATGATGCAAGAAGCAGGTGTCGCCCTGATCCGGGAAGTCAAGATTGCATCAGTTATTAAAGACGGTCCAAAGCTAGCTGGCATCAAGTTAGCCAGAGGCGAAACCTATTTTGGCAAGCAATTTATCGATTCCACAGTCAATGGAGAATTAGCCCAAGCCGCTGGAGTTAGGAAATTAAAAGGATTTAACACCTTTGGCTTGCCCGAATCCGAACTACCAGTCACCCTAGTATTTGAAACTCATGGACTCAGTATCAAAAGACTAAAGCAGGTAGAGTATGCCTATCTCAAGCGCTTCACTAATCCTGCTGATCAAGAAGCTCAACGGTGGTTAAAGCAAGCTGCTGGGTCTGATGCTCAGTTTGCTGAACGACTCAGGAAGAATATGAGAGACCCCAGGGGTAATCTGAAAACCATGTGGGTCGGTAAAGATTACATCGACATTCGTTCCCCAGCCCTATCCGTAGCTTACCACTCCTTTAGAGGTAAGACCTTCTCTCTAGCAAAAAGTGGTGTCATCCTCGATGAAGGCAATGTGGCAATTCTGCCAGGGGGTAGGCTTTCCTGGAATGCCCTCCTCTGTAAGGTCAATGGCACTGAAGCAGAGGAATTAGCTCAAGGAGGTGCTAAACCCTCTGCTAAGATTCTCGAAGAGATGAATTTCGTTGAAACTTGGCTCAAAGGTATCGGAGCGAAAGCAGTTAAGCCAGCATCTGAGCTTTATATCCGCCATGCAGGCAATATTACTGGTGTCGTAGACCCTCTCTATGGCTCCCAAATGCTCTTAGGTGGCACACCGAATTGGTCTGCTTTGGGAACCTTTGGCTATCATTTTGATGTGCGCGGTGGTATCGAAGGTCTTGGTAACAGAGCCTCTGAGAACGGGATAAAAAGTGTAAGTTTTAGTAAGCCAATTTTCAACATTGGCATCCAGCATGCCCAAATTAAGGCAGTTCCTAATTTAGCCGTTGTCAGTCCTGGTTCTGGGTTTCAAGGGTTTGCTTCCTCCGCTGGTAGAATTGTCGAATTTAATGCTGGTGTTGGTCAGGCATTGGGTATTGCTGCCATTACTGCCCTTCTTTCTGGCAGGAATCTAAGTAATGTATCCAACTCTGAGGTCAGAAAAGTACTTTTAAGCACTAAGCAACTTCCTCGCGTCTATGGATATGCTAATAATAATGAAGCTAAGAAATTGAAGAATTTTGAGTCTTTATTAGTGCTGGTTTGAGATACTTTTGATCAAGTAAATCTTAAGAAATTAATTATTCGCTGACTATTGCTCGATTTATGATATAGCGTTTATCATAGCTATGATAAACGCTATCAAACACTTCTGAGTGGGTGACAATTCCCCTGCAAGCTTTGTGTGGGAAGGGGATATACTGAATTTTTTAGTTGTCTCTTCGTCAGAGTGTTTTACTGATAAACAGTCTAACAATTAAGTGAACGTGAATCTGGTTAATTTCTAATTAAATGAATCTTGAAAACTTATCTTTTTCAGAAAAGACATTCCTAGTAACAGGTGCAGGAACGGGAATCGGTTCCTCGATTAGCGATCGCCTGATCGCCAACCAAGCAAAAGTTATCCTGCACTGCAATACCCACATCGACTCAGCCAAGGAACTGGCATCCAAGGCAAACACTGATTGTGTTGTAATTCAAAAAGATTTATCCCAGCCCCAAGCAGGACAAGAATTAGTGGAGGAAATTCTTAATCTGGGATATGCCATTGATGGTGTTGTGAATAATGCCGCCATCATGACCGAACTCAGCTTGGATGATAATCCCTTACTCTGGGAAGAGAAATGGATCGAAACTCTTCAGGTTAACTTGATTGCTGTTAGTTCCATCACCAGACGGGCTATAGAACACTTTAAGTCCAAGGGAGGAGGAATTATTGTCAATATTTCCAGTCGTGCAGCTCATCGTGGTGATACCCCAGAGTATATACACTATGCAGCCTCCAAAGCAGCACTAAGTAATTTAACTAAAAGTATTGCTCGAAACTTCGCTGCTGATGGCATACTAGCCTATTCTATTTGTCCGGGCTTTGTTGATACCGAAATGGCTGCGGAATTTACCCAAAACTATCCTCTCTCTGAGATTGTATCGGGTATTCCCCTACAGCGAATCGCCCAGCCAGAAGAAATTGCTGCCATGGTGGTTTTCCTATTGTCCGGACAAGTCCCCTCGGCAACTGGAACCAATATTGATATTAATGGAGCCTCATACGTGCGCGCTTAGCGCAGCAGAGAAGTGGTGTTAGGTGTTAGGTGTTAGGTGTTAGGTGTTAGGTGTTAGGTTTTAGGTAAAATGCTAATTATTCGGATAGCCTAATTTTTCTTCTTCTCCTTTAGTTTTTCCATCAGACTGTTGAGCATTCTTCCTATTTCATCGCTTAACTCTAAAACGGGCTGTAACTCATAGTTTTTAAGATAAGATAATCTGCCAGTAATTAGCAAATGTGTTTCCAATTCTTTGAGAGCTCCATTAGCTATGGAGAGATGATGAATATAGTCTCCCAAATGCTGTCTCCCTTTGCCCTCAGCGATATTAGCTGGAATCGAAACAGCAGCTCGTTGAATTTGGCTGCTCAGTCCATAAATCTCAGTTTTTGGTAACTTAGAAGTAAGTTTGTAGCATAGTACAACCAAGTCCATTGCCCGATTCCAAACCTTTAAGTCTCGATAACTCTTAACTTCGAGCACCCTGATCACCTTTTTTGTTTAGTCGTTATGTGACACCTAAAACCTAACACCTAAAACCTAAAACCTAACACCCAAAACCTAACACCTGTAAGATTTTCAATTAGCTTGTGACCCCGTGAGGTTGATACCAACATACTTCAATTCAGCAACGCCTCAATTGGATTTCTTCCAATCCTCTATATCTGGTGCTTTCACAAACTCAGGAAACATGACCTCAAAACCGCTCTGACGCTTAGAAGCTGGTTCATCACTCATATTCAACAAGGTTTCATAGAAGAAAAACGACACACCAGCAAATCCCCGCAGTCGGACAGCATCCACTTGCCGCTGAATTTGTGATACCGGAACTAAGCGAGTTCTTAGACCACTTAAAATCCCAATTCCTACTGGAATATGACTCCGTGCTCTTTTGACTTCTGTCTTGTCTAATTCCGAGATGAAAGTGCTGAAATTATCTCGATAAATCTGGACAATTAGTTCCTCTACCAAACCCCGTTGTTCCCAAGTTGCCCAGTCAGCTAAAAAGAATTGGTAAGAAAAGCGCTGGGGATTGGGAGATAGGGAAATAATCACATCATTGTTACTGTCTTGAACACTGTCTTTAACTGCTCTAAACAGCTTGGTTAGGAAATCCGTAATTTTATTTGCTCGCCACCGTACCCATTCCTGATCCTTTGGGTCAGTGGGGGGAGATTTACCTTGGTGTTCTTGTTTGTACAATTCTACTGTGAAGTCATCGTAACCAAAGGTCACTGGCAAGCCAAAGTGGTCATCGAATTGGATACCATCAACATCATAGTTGCTGACAACTTCGATAACTAAATCTTGAATAAATTGCTGTACCTCTGGTTTAAAAGGATTGAGCCAAACAATCTCTTGTAGTCTTTCATCCTCTGGCTCTAACCCTTTAGTAGTTTGAGTCTTGACCCCATCTTTAGTTTGGGTCAGCCAATCTGGGTGGCGTTTGGCTAATTCAGAATAGGAAGGTGCTTTGAAGCCAAATTCAAACCAGGGAATAACTCTCAAACCATTGTCATGTCCCGCCTCGACAATCTCTTTGAGAACATCTCGTCCTCCCTGCACCCCTTTCTTTGGGTCAAATAAGTCTTTCTCTAACTCCGTCGATATTCGTGCTTCCAGTCCCACTACCCGTTTAGCTACTTGAGACGGATATAGTGTATAACCCCAATTCCACACTGTAGGATATACCGTGTTAAAGTTCAGCTCCTTAAGTTTTTCTAGGCTATCCGTTACTGCTCTATTAGACAACAGTACCTCACTATCAATATTTGTCAGCCATACCCCTCTTAACTCCGCTTCAGTAGAACCAGGAGTTGGTGGCTCAACCTTAGCAATGTATTGATTAGGAATCAATCCAGTGGTTTGGGTAGCTTGGCACAAGAAAGCAGCTACTTCAGCTCGACTAGCTTGTTGGTTAGGTTTGAATTGCTTCACATTAGGGGGATTGACCACAATCTGATTTTCCGTAGCTGCTGCGATCGCATTTTGGGCATAGTTGGGAATTGCCGTAGCATCAGTAAACGCTGTCTTTAAAGTCTCTAGGGAAGGCTTGACCGGTTGATACTTCAATCCACTCGCTAAAGATACTAACGCTTGGACACGAGGGATATTTTGCTTAGGGCGGAAAACTCTACCAGGATAGCCAGCCAAAAATCCCGTTTTATCAGCATTACGAATAGCCTGATTAGCCCAGTAATTAGTTGGTACATCTATGAATTTTTCGTCACTGCGGACTTGAGGAGCACTAGGGAAAGCCTTCAGAAGCAGTGCAGCAAACTCAGCTCTGGTGATGGGAGCATTCGGTTTAAAGGTACCATCTGGGTAACCCCTGATAATATTTTGTTGTGCTAGTTTGGTGATACAAGGTTGAGCCCAATAATTCTCTGGAACATCCTTAAAGGTGCCACTGGCGTAGGATGGGGAAAGCTGCCATAGAGGAATTATCATCCCGATCACAAATAGCAAAATCCACCAACCCTGACGTTTAATGGTTTGCTGAAAGGAAACCAGTCTATTTAACAAGGCTATAAGCCAGAGTTTGAGTAACGGTTTCATGGGTCGAACAAGCTCCGGGTGAGGGTGTTGGGCTAATCAGGATTGTGATTAACCGCGAAGATGCAAAGAACACGACACTAGATTAGCAAACCTTATGGATTAGAGGAGAAATGATCCCATGGAGCTAATATGGAGCTAATTCACCGTTACCGTGGTAGTTTCTTAGGATTGGCTGTTGGGGATGCAGTTGGTACTACTTTGGAGTTTAAGGCACCAGGCTCCTTTAGCCCGATTGAAGATATGGTGGGTGGTGGGACTTTTGGTTTGAAGCCTGGCTACTGGACTGATGATACATCCATGGCCCTGTGTTTAGCCCATAGTTTGATTGACCAACAGGGGTTTGATCCAGTTGATCAATTACAGCAGTATTTGCGATGGTCCCGAGAAGGACAGGTGATTAGGAATCCAAGCACTGAAAACTCCGCCTCAAAGCGAGCCCAGATGAAAGTGGCTAGCGAGTTTAGTCGCCTAGAAAGAAATATTGCAACCGGGGTTGATAATTGTCTAGCCAGAGTATACTAGTAGTATGAGTACAGGCTGAAAAACCGTTCGCGTAGCGTGGCCTTTGGCCTTGGCGCAACCGGGAGAGAGACCCGCCACTGCATGACCTGAAAGTAGTAATGCTCGGAGGGTAGGGAAAGTCCTCCTTAAAAACCCAATCGTTAATTAGCAGTTAACGTGTGAACCTAGCAGAACACGACTTGAGATAGAAAACGGTACGGCGGGGCACGCCGGAACCAGGTGAATAGGGAAGAAACGGACTATGCACATGCACTTTCCTGCAAGTAGCCAAACGCTATCGCGAGAATTGCCCGCTGGGTCTACTGTGAACTAAACTGAATTCTTGGTCTTGACGGGTCTTTGGTTTAGATATTGCCTACTTTTTGGCGGCGTCAAAGATTAGGACACAGTGGTTTAAGGCAGCAAGGCCGTAGGCCACGCTACGCGAACGTTGATCTAGGAATCGCCGTTCTTTCAAGACGGCGAGTGTCAAGGAGAGCAAGGGATACCAGAATCTTGGCGTTCCCGACTGGTTAAACGGGAGCTGATTGAGTCCACAGCTGAGCAACTATTTGCCCTGGCTCAACGTGCTTAAGTTATATCAATTAAGTGATATCAAGTTAAGTTATATCAATCAATAATTTATAGTGTTTCTCATACTTATGAACTAGATGCCATATGCTTCCCCCCTCCCACCCTTCTGCCAGCAGTAGGGGGGATTCCGACTCCCGACTCCCGACTCCCAACTCCCTAAAACCCCCAAAGGCCAAAGTCCCTCAGCCAGAAGCAACGGGACTTGATATTAAATAGAATAGACCTGACCATCAATTAATAATCGGGTAATTCCTTTAGCTTGCAAATAGGACGAGGTCTTCTGAAGCATCTGAGCATCAGGAACCTTGATGACTCGCTCAGAACGGTTAGAAAAACGCCGTGCCACCCTATGGTTTTCAAATACTGGCAAGGTTGTCTCTTGAACTTCTTCGTCAGGAATTTGTCCGAGGTCGCTAAACTCATTCAGAGGGCGAGCAATTAACTCCGCCGCTCGGCTGACTACCAAATAGCAGGTTTTAGGAAGAGAAGCTTCCGAGAGGGGCAAAATTTCAATGTAAGAACCGCTTTTAGCCACAGAGGTTCTGATGGATTCGTGAATCTCAGGATCTGGCAAGTCATCGTCCCAATCTTCATCTAGGTCATCTAGGTCATCTAGATCATCTAGGCCATCTAGATCATCCAAATCCTCTAAATCCTCTAAATCATCATCTTGATCCAAATCCCCTAAATCTTCGTCCAACAACTCGGTGAATCTCCTAGTTGCTAGTCCCTTATGCTCAGGTAATAATTCATCTTGGTGATCAACAGACTTATCTTCCTCTGAACCTGATGTGGTAATATCAAGTTGCAATTGGGTATGTTGCTCCTCTTCCTCCACTGGTGGTTGAGCAGCCACAGAGGAACGCTTACGCCGCCGACGTCCATCAGTAGAGGTTGGAGTCAATAAATCACTGATAGATTCTGCTAATGGTTCATTTTTGAGTACAACTAGCGATGATTTAGCGGCTGTTTCTACCACAGGCTTAGCGGTTTTGACAGTAGAAGAGGAGAGATTTTCAGCAGTACGATTAGAGCGCTTTTGTTGAATTAGAGCCTCGTATTCTTGCTCCAACAAGTTGCTCTTAAGGATACGGCTAATGGTGGAGTTACTAACTCCATAACGGTCAGCCAGCGTTGAGGTTGTCTCTGCTGTCTGTCGATATAGTTCGAGGATGTCCTGTTTATCGACATCAGATAGTTTTCTTGGACTCATGCTACTTTTTCAGCTCGCCTGCGTGAACCACGACGGGAACGGCTCGATATTTGATATTCCAGGGCAGCCCCTATTGCAAACAATACACCACTGAATACAAAAAAGACTTCTGGTAAACCGCCACTTTGGTAGTTCGGTCTAGTCTCAGCATACTTAAACCACATATCTGCAATGTACAGGCAAAATGTTGCAGCGGCAATCATTTGCCAGGATTGGGAAAAACGTCCACCCCAAAACGCTAACAGTAGGGATGAGGCAATAATCAGCAGAATTACATCGCAACCAATGTAGAGGGTGGTCAATTGGTTTGAATAGGCACTCAGTGACTTGTCAAGTTCAATCGCCCACCTTGGAGAATTATGATTGGTACTCTGATTAGCCTCAGATTTGGTTATTTGAGATGACTTTATTGCTGAGATGACAATACCATTATTTTCCTTGACCACAAGTGGTGTGGTCGAGTCAGAAATAGAATAGGCAATGGTCAGATCAGGAGATTCAGGAGTGCTTGATTGGAAGGAAGGAGCAAATAAGAGCAAAGCAGCTAAGGCCATCCCCACTATGGCAATCGCTATAATCGTTAACCCTTGCCAAAGTTCTAAGTTTAAGCGCCTGGGAATAACTGCTAAAAACATCCCTACCCCAAGACACACATAGGAGGATAAGTAAAACACATCTGCTAGTGATACATCAGGGTTAAGGTTAAAATACAGCTCCCACACACCGAATATCAAGCCACCCATCAAATAGAACAGATTCCCCAGAGCGAGTCCTAGCCAGACATTTCGTCCACTGGCAATCTGAGGGCTGCGCCAATTTCTGAAACAGAGAATACTTGCTACTAGGAAGGGTATACATTCTAAAAAGTAGGTACTAATCACGTACCAAAATGGACTCTCTTGCCCAGGGGATGTAATACCAAACAGCAAGAAAAATAATAGGGAAATAATCGCCCAAGCAATACCACCATAGATGATGGTACTGCTGCTGAGGGGAGATAGATTACCTGATGACCGTTCTGCAGAGCTGCTCATAGGAATTTCACACTTATCACTGACTGGCACAATAAGACTATGGTTAGCCAGATAACATATTAATGATTCTAATCGCTTAGTTTTAATTGTAGATTATTGCCATATGTAGATTATTGCCATAGTTGACCAAGATCAGAGTTGTTAAGCCAGTTGATAAACTGAGTTTGCTCAGCCGCAGGCATATCCTGCAAGATATCGCTAACCCCCTGAGCAAAGTTGGTATTGCCAAAATAGCCTTTACCTAAGCGATAGAGTTCTTGCAACAGGGTGATCAGATGATGTTCTTCCCAGGTAGGAAAATCCGAATTGGTAAGGGGGTCGATTTTGAGCAATTGTTGTACAGCTTCGGTCGATTCAACCTGGGGAAATTTTGAATCTATCAAGATTTTGGCGATATCCTTCTGAAACAACCCAGCTTGTCTAGCTCCTAAGAAGTCTTCCACATCCATATACACAGTCTGTAGTAGCAAAATACAGGCTTGAATGTAGGATACCCTAGTGCCCCCAGAGCTGGGTTCACTCCCTAATTGCTCCAGACGGATTTTTCCCCAAACGCTGTAGCGATCAGGTTCTTCCAACAATACACAAGCTTTTCCCCGATGATCGGTGAGGTCTCGCCAGAAAGCTATGGCTTCCTCTTCCTTAGTGGCACCAAATACACTGAGCAGGCGAAAGGTTTGCCCCTGGTAATTGAGAATTGGGATTTGCTGCTCCCTCTGTGGGTGCTGAATACTAGAGATTTCAACATCCTGCCTTTTCAAAATAAACATGATACTGGCACATGACTCCTGACCCTGTCAGGGGGTGCTGTTGACGAAGTGTTCTAACCCCCTAGTACTCTGTCAATTTAGTTTTGAGGGTTAGGGCAAGGTGGCAAGGTGGCACGCTGGCAAGGTGCGGGGGTGTTAAGTCATACCTAATGCTTAGTAAAAGCATCCGGGAAAGTATAGTTTACCCCTCAATTCAATTTTGACAGAGTACTAGTCACTATCTCCTAATCAGAATCCTTGTGACAGAGTCTGACTAAGGTCTGATCAGTGACACTGACTATTTACCTACCTTAACTCGGGTTCGAGCTAAGTGCCTTGAGTCTTACCGCTAATTGAGACAAGCAATCGATAATTGTGGTGGCTATCCACTTAAGCTGAAGGCTATGCTCAGGTAAGCTATCAGTTATCAGCTAATGCGCTACGCGCACGCGTGGCCAACGGCCAACGGCTGAATGCTGAGATAGGGAACGGGAAACGGGGAACGGGCAAGGATTAACAAGCAATGCTTTCTGTTAGCGGAGCCATTGTTCCTTGATCCGAAGTTCCCTGTTGCTCTTTGACCTTGACTGTACCGTTTTTAATTGGTATGATTAAGGGCTATGGTTTATGTTTTTTCGACACAGGAATGAATACCCACAAAGCGCCTTGATAGGACTAGGTATTAGGCACACAGAGACTACTACCCGATCACGAGCCAAGCAAAAACAGTTTTTTCTGATGTATGATATAGCTATGCCCTCGTAGCTCAGTGGATAGAGCTAGGGATTTCTAATCCCTCGGCCGTAGGTTCAAATCCTACCGAGGGCGCTTATATTTAATTGGTTATTGGTCAAAAGTCAATACCATCTGGCTTAATCTGGTTCACAAAATACACAGGACTAAGGATTAATGACTAATGACTAAATGTAAAGTCTAAATGTAAATGTAAATGTAAAGTGATGTTGCGCTCCTCTTAAAAATTATTGAGAAATCCCCCAAACCTGGATGAGACGCATATGCTTAGAAAAATAAAGAAATGTGTCAATAGATGCCATGGATAACTTACAACGATATCGCATTGTCTGCACCCTAAGCTTTGGTGACATTTATGGACAAATTATGGTTTGGTTAATCGTAATTTTTCTGAGTCTCGCCTCAGCCTTAGCTCTTTGGAGTGCTGACCGCCAAATTTACGCTCTGGCAACTGTCGGGCTGATTTTGGTACTATCTTTGCCTTTCCTGCTCTTTGCCTTCGTGACTACATTGTTAAACCATATTGAAATTTCTCAGATGGAAGAGGAGGAAACCACATCAACAGCTGGAGGCAGAGCGCCTAGACAGAAACCTATTGGGGCGACCGGTTGAAGAGCATCCGAACCATCCCCGGCTTTTTCCGCAACCCGGGGATGGGGAGTTGAGAGCCTCCGTCCTTAAGGAGGGGCGCTTCATACTTTTTCCGCAATCCTAGAGGGAAATGCCAAGAGGCTAAAACCTAGAGCCTAAAATAGGAATTCGGATTCCATGATGAGAGCGAGATGCTAGAACACGATGTCATTATTGTCGGTGGGGGATTAGCTGGATGTCGCGCTGCTTTAGAGATTAAACGCTCTGAGCCTAAGCTCGATGTCGCCCTTGTGGCTAAAACTCACCCAATTCGTTCCCATTCGGTGGCTGCCCAAGGGGGTATGGCAGCTACTCTGAAGAATGTTGATGCTGACGATAGCTGGGAAGCCCATGCCTTTGACACGGTTAAAGGGTCTGACTACTTGGCAGACCAGGATGCAGTAGAAATCCTAACCAAAGAGGCTCCAGAGGTGGTCATTGAGCTGGAACACATGGGGGTGCTGTTTTCGCGCTTACCAGATGGTCGGATTGCTCAGAGGGCTTTTGGAGGGCATTCCCATCGCCGCACTTGCTACGCGGCAGATAAGACGGGTCACGCCATTTTGCATGAACTGGTGAACAATCTCCGGCATAACGGTGTAAAACTCTACGATGAGTGGTACGTTATGCAGCTGATTTTGGAAGAGGGTCAGGCAAAAGGGGTGGTTATGTTCCAGCTCCTAGACACGAAGGTGGCAGTAGTACGGGCAAAAGCGGTCATGTTTGCTACTGGGGGTTATGGACGGGTATTTAATACGACCTCCAATGACTTTGCTTCCACTGGAGATGGTCTGGGAATGTCAGCTCTGGCTGGGGTGCCTTTGGAAGATATGGAGTTTGTACAGTTTCATCCTACGGGCTTGTATCCGGTGGGAGTTTTGATTTCTGAGGCGGTACGAGGGGAAGGGGCTTATCTGATTAACTCAGAAGGCGATCGCTTTATGAGGGACTACGCCCCCAAACAAATGGAACTGGCACCCCGGGATATTACTTCAAGAGCGATTACCCTAGAACTCAGAGCTGGTCGTGGCATTCATCTTGATGGCAGTGCAGGTGGACCTTTTGTTTACCTTGACCTGCGCCACATGGGCAAAGAAAAGATTATGAGTCGGATTCCGTTTTGCTGGGAAGAAGCCCATCGATTGGTTGGTATTGACGCAGTACATCAACCAATGCCAGTACGACCAACTGCCCACTATTCCATGGGGGGAATCCCTGTCAACACCGATGGACAAGTTCATAGTGGTGAAGATGGATTAATTGAGGGCTTCTTTGCCGCTGGGGAATCAGCCTGTGTCTCTGTTCATGGGGCAAATCGCCTCGGGAGTAATTCCCTGTTGGAATGTGTGGTTTATGGCAAAAGAACTGGTGCTGCGATCGCAAAATACGTCCAAGACCGGAAGTTACCAGACATTGACGAGCAATCCTACATCAATGCAGCCCAGGCAAAAATCAAAGCCCTTGTGGAAAAATCTGGCACCTTACGGCTTAACCAGTTGCGTCAAGCCTTCCAAGACTGTATGACCCAATTCTGTGGCGTTTTCCGTAACCAAGCGTCCATGGAGGAGGGATTAAACCAACTGCAACAATTCAAACAACAGTACCAGCAAATTTATTTGGATGACAAAGGCAACTGCTGGAACACGGAAATTATCGAAGCCTTGGAACTGCGCAATTTAATGATAGTCGGAGAAATGATTCTTACCTCTGCTGTGAACCGACGAGAAAGCCGGGGTGCCCATAGCCGGGAGGATTATCCCCAACGGGATGATCCCAATTTTCTTAAACACACCCTAGCGTTTTACTCATCTGCAGGTATTGACCTGCAATATAAACCCGTCAACATTACCTTGTTTGAACCGAAAGAGCGGAAGTATTGATGATTCCTCCGAGACTGCGTCAGTAGTCGAGTCATGAGTAACTAGGGTTACTACTCTGTCTTGGTTACTCATGACTAATTTTCTGGAGTTTCTGGAGTTTCTGGAGTTTCTGGAGTTTCGGCTGCCAACTGTTTGACTTGGTCTTTGTACTTGGCTGGTGCTAGGGATTCAGCCTGGTCAAACAGGGGTTTAGCCTTTTCATTGTTACCCTGTTCTTTAAAAATCATGGCTTTAGCTAGCACTGGTCTCCAGTCATCTTGGCTGCCTTTAATCGCCTGGTCATAGATAGCTGTGGCTTCGTCATAACGCTTCTGATTCGCGTAAACTTGACCTAACAACAACTGCACAGAAATGACATCAATGCTCCCAGGTTTAATCTCATTGACTTGCTGGGAACTTTTTAAGGTGTCTTGCAGCAAACCGATGGCTGCTTCTGGGCGGTTTTCCTGGGTTAGCAAACTAACTAACCCTTGCAGAGCATTCATATCCCCAGGCTTAGCGTTTAGTATGTCCCGATAGGCTTGAGCTGCTCCTTCGCGATCGCCAATTTGTTGTTTTACCTGAGCCAGCAAGACTCCATAATCTGTCTGGTCTGTATTGAGTTTGGCTAACTTTTCTAGGGGTTCAATGGTGCCTTTGATGTCTCTGAGCTGCAACCGTATCTCCAGCAGACCTCTCAAAGCCGTTAAATTTTCTGGTTCTCGCTGCAAGACTAGTTCATAACCCTTGGCTTGAGCTTCTAGTTCTGCTTGCTGCTGGGCAGAAATATTTGGTGTAGCTGTAGGTGTTGCCCCAACAGAGGCGGGATTATCCTTGAAAACATTCCCTAGCAAAGGAATCATCGAAATACCGATAAAGGCTAGCACAGCTAGTACTAGCACTATTTTGATCCACAGACTGCGCTTTTGAGACACAAAACTTTCTTGAACTGTTCTATAAAACGTGAACATCGCGGACAAAAACGTCACAACGACGCCTGTTTACTTCCTGTTTCAACTAGGACTGTCGGCAGCACCCTATCCACAGGCTTCAAATCGGCTGGAACCCAACCTAATATTGAATTTGAGGTGACAACTTTGTGGCTCTACTCCGTTATTTTCGGGAGATTTAAAACTGATGGCTTTACTCAGTTACCTTTTCACAGGCTACCCACTCTTGTAGAAGATTATCTGGATGTCAAGCCTAATACTGTTATTGCTTGGTTATTGCATAGGCCGATTGTACCACATTCCCAGAGGAGTTTTGTTGAAAACATGCGTAACATACCCGCATGTACTAGATTGCTACTGTATTCCCATTATGAAACGATTTGGGGCTTTTAAAGTCTCCTCCCATCAATCCCACCCATTAAATAAGCTAGCATTAAGGCTCAGTTAAATCGGCTAGAAACCGCTCAGATTAAAGATTCCATAAACTTTGCGGATCTAACCTTTATCTCACTGCATTCTGTACAGTGGGTAGACTAGTACCAAGTGCGCTCACCCTCCAGTTTTTTGGTGGCAACAGTCCACAAGAATTTCTTCTGGAAAGGACACCGGAAAGCTGGAACATGTTGACAAGACAATGCTGCCAATGTCAGTCAAAACCACCCATGGGAATGTGTCTCCGCCGCTAGGAGGTTATATGAATTCGTCTGTGAATCGGCTTCCCGACTCAGCTGAGTCGTCTGGAATCCAACCACCGGAAGTATCCAGTGTGCAAAACCAGCCCCCAGAAACACCAACTGGTGGCTCTCAAGATACCACCAAATCAGATCCCTTAGCTGAATCTAATGGGACAGTAATTACTCAGGTCTTAAGTCAGGTCTCCAGTGAGGTCTCAAGACAGCACCCAATTCCTGCCCCCAGTGAACCTAGGCAATACCGCGCCATCGGTCTGGTCAATGGCAAATATATGCCTTCCGCAGAGCAGTTGACCAGGGGAACACTTGTAGCGGCAGATGGAACCTTGATTGATGCGGTGTTACTCGGTCGGGTCATGAGTTTGGTCAAGAATCACTTAGATCTCAATCAGCCCCACCTCTGGGTTGTCTATCCCCGCATCAGGCAAGCAGACGATAACTTACATGTCCAAATTGTTGGCGTCTGGGAACCAGAAACTCTCGAACCCACAGCTGAAGCTGAAACAACTGACTCGGGAGTTGCTCAGTCCGAAGCAGAAGTCGAGACATCAAATGACTGCTCAGAAGCTGAGGTGGAACCGATTCCTAAGGATGGCTATTTTTCCATTCGTGGCGAGGTGATCTACCATTCGCGGGAGAATGAACAAGTCGTTGTTAAAATTAGGCAATTACCTCGTAAAGAGTCAGATAAGCCTAAGTTTTTCAAGTTAAAGCTTAAGGGTTGCCTCGGAGAAAGGGTCGTTGGTCATTTTTGGGATTTACATGCACAGCTGCAAGCCAATACCCTGGTAATCCAGGAAGGAAATGATATTGGTTTTCTCAACAAAAAAGGACCAAAGAGGAAACCATTTAATAAAAATAAGAAACGTTTTGGTGCTAACAAGAGTTACCCGAAGCCACGCCCTGCTCGTAAAAAGGATGGCGCGGCTATAGCCACAGCACCCAAACCCCAAACACCAAGACCGAAACCGATCAAGCGTATTGACAAGGGTAGTCAGGGTGATCCCTCTGGGAATTCTGCTTGATGGGAAGTGGAGAATTGCTCGGAGCGTGAGCTACCACGCTTTACTTTGAATGAAGATGGGGGGATGGGGGAATGGGGACGGACATAGAATATCCCCTACTCCCCTACTCCAGATATATATTCTCCTAGCATACTCAGAGGGACTCGCAGGAGTTTATTCAATTTTCATTTAATTGATTTTTTGGTTGGCGAGATGGTAGGATTAACGGTTAACGGTCAACCGTTAACGGTCAACATTCAACAATAATTGACAGTTTATTATTAAAGTGTTTTAAACAAAGGCTGTCTTAATTTAAAGTTTTAATTAAGGGCTCTAATTGAATAGATTTTAATAAATAATTAAGTTCATAACTACGGATGAATTCGGGGAATAAATACTAGTACATTATTGTTCCGAAGTTCCGAATTTATGAACTTACCTTTAAGTTTATTTGATGCCCTAAGGATTATGCTCAAATATATAACTATAAATTATAGATTTGATGAAGGATACGCTAACTAATAGCGTTATTCAATCCTATGGCGAGATAAATTCCATGGATAGGTAAATTTATAAAAATCTTTGATTGATGTCCATGAGCTACCTAATTAAGGTAGTCTTTTTTGGTGAGAGCCTACGCTATCTATGACTATTTTTCTAACCCTGAGCGTTGTTGTACTAGCTTTAATCAGTTTCATTAGGGAATGGATGCCAGTGGATATCACTGCGATCTCAGTGATGGTATTACTGATGCTTCTAAAGCTAGTCACCCCAGAACAGGGAATCTCAGGTTTTGGCAACCCTGCCACGATCACTGTGATGGCTATGTTTATCCTCAGTGCTGGGATTGCCCGAACTGGGGCGCTTCAAATCGTGAATGACCTACTGCTGAAGTGGGGAGGCAAGGAGTCAACCCAGCAAATCTTTACCATGGGAATGATTGCTGGGCCGATCACGGGTTTCATTAACAATACCGCTGTGGTGGCTGTACTACTTCCTATTGTAGAAGATTGGTGCCGCAAGCAAAGTATTTCCCCTTCTAGGCTTTTGATGCCCTTATCCTTTGTCACTATCTTAGGGGGCATGATCACTACCATTGGCACCTCCACTAATGTCTTGGCCAGTGGGTTGTCTAAACAGTTGGGCTATGGTGATTTCAGCTTGTTTCAATTCACCCAATTGGGGCTAATTACATTTACCGTAGGATTGGCATATTTGGCTCTAGTGGCACCCCGACTTTTGCCCAACCGTAAAGTAGCTAGCAATGGTATTGTCACTCAAGACTATAATCTCAAAGAGTATGTCAGTGAAATTGTAATTACACCAGATTCCAGCCTAGTGGGGCAAACCCTACGTGCCAGTGAAATCCAGCGGAAGTTTGATTTGGACGTTTTGGAACTAATTCGCAATGGTAGCCGTTTTCCCCAACCGCTGGCAGATAAAGTATTGCGACCAGGGGATATTTTGATTGTGAGGTCTGGTCGGGAGTGTCTGCTGAGAGTCAAAGATCAACGAGGGATAGAAATCTTAGCTGATGTCCAATTTGGACAGCAACCCTTGGAAACCGGTCTTACCTCTGGGGAGGAGGGGATTGCTGAGGTGTTGATCCTGGCTAACTCTAATTTAATTGGCTCAACCTTAAAGGATATGCGGTTTCGGCAACGCTATAACAGTACGGTTTTGGCAATTCGACGGGGACAGGAACTGGTCAGAGAAAGACTTGGAGGAGTTACTTACACTTTGGTGATGTGCTGTTGGTACAAGGTCCGAGGCAAAGTTTGTTGGGATTGCAAACCAGTCGAGATTTGTTGGTGATTGGACAGCGAGATTTAGAAACCCTACGGCGAGAGAAAGCAGGGATTGCGATCGCAATTAGTGTAGGGGTAGTCTTAGCAGCTGCCTTTAATGTGCTACCGATTATGGTGAGTGCCTTGTTGGGAGTGGTGTTGATGGTGATCACTGGTTGTCTCAAGCCTGGGGAACTGTACGGAACAGTACGCTGGGATATTATTTTCCTGCTGGCTGGGTTAATTCCTTTGGGAATAGCGATGAAGGAGTCAGGCACAACTGAATGGTTAGCAGAAAATCTAGTAGCACTAGGGGGTAATCTTCCTGGTTATTGGTTGTTAACACTGTTCTATGTGGTTACTGTCCTGATCACAGAGGTGCTGTCTAACAATGCTTCGGTAGTGTTACTATTGCCGATTGCTGTGGAGGTAGCTAAGAGTTTGAGTCTGAATCCTTTAGCGTTTATGTTTACAGTGATGTTTGCCGCATCTAATAGTTTTATGACTCCGATTGGGTATCAGACCAATACTATGGTTTATGGGCCAGGGGGTTACAGGTTTTTGGATTTTGCTAGGGTAGGTGCCCCATTAAGTTTGTTGATGGCGTTGATTATTCCGCCACTGGTGATTGCCCTGTATGGGTTGTCTTGAGTTTTACCGCTATAAAGCAACAGTCATGAATCATACCCAAATCACTGATACCCTCTCGATTGGCGATCGCTGCCCACTCACCCTGATTGGTGGTCCGTGTGTTATTGAATCGGAAGACTTTACATTAAAAATGGCAGAGGAGATCCATAAAGTATGCGATCGCTTAAATATTCCTTTCATCTTCAAGTCTTCCTTTGACAAAGCCAATCGCACTTCAATCAACTCCTTTCGGGGACAAACCCTAGACACAGGTCTAGAAATTCTCCAGAAAGTTAAACGAATGGTGGGTGTGCCAGTGCTTACCGATATCCACGAAAGTCACCAAGCTGCAACGGTTGCTGAAGTAGTTGATGTCTTACAAATCCCAGCTTTTCTGTGCCGCCAAACTGACTTGCTAATCGCTGCGGCTGCTACAGGTAGAGCAATTAATGTCAAAAAAGGTCAGTTTCTTGCCCCTTGGGATATGAAGCATGTGGTCACCAAACTGGAAGCTGGGGGAGCCAAGAATATTTTACTCACAGAGCGGGGTACTAGTTTTGGTTACAATACCCTAGTGGTAGACTTTCGCTCCCTCCCTCAGATGCGCGAGTTAGGTTATCCTGTGGTTTTTGATGCCACTCATAGCGTCCAAATGCCAGGAGGAAAGGGAGATAAATCTGGTGGACAGCGGCACTTTGTTCCCTATTTGGCCAGAGCTGCGGCTGCCGTTGGCATTGATGCTCTGTTCATGGAAATTCATGAAAATCCTGACATCGCCCTTAGTGATGGTCCGAATATGGTGCCATTAGCGGAACTGGAAAATGTCCTAAAGGGAATTCTGAATGTTCGTGCAGCTTTGGACGCTACAATTGGGTAAAATTTGCGGATGAATTTGCTATGAATAACATCCCTGATCCTGAATTACAAGCACGTTTATCCCAGGTGAAACTGCTAGCCCTAGATGTAGATGGGGTTATGACCGATGGCGGACTTTACTACACAGAAAGCGGTGAAGAACTCAGAAAATTTAATGTCAAAGATGGCATGGGTATCAGGCTACTCCAACAGACTAAAATTGAGGTAGCTGTTATAACTAATAGCAGTTCTAGGGCAACGCGAAATCGAGTCCAAAAGCTAGGAATCAAGTACAGTTTTTTTGCCGTTGAAGATAAGTTAGCTGTCCTCAAAAAACTCTGTGAACAGTTAAGTTTATCTCTTTCCCAAGTCGCCTATGTTGGTGATGATATCATTGATTTAGCCGTTCTGAAAGCTGTAGGATGTCCCCTAACTGTTGCTGATGGGATATCAGAAAACCAAGACAGTGCTGTGTATGTGACCAGATTAGCAGGTGGTCAAGGAGCAGTTCGAGAAATATGTGAGCTCTTGATCAAAGCACAGGTTTAAGGGTTATTAATAACACTTCCAAATTTGAAAGATAACCTCTGAAAAGCTTAGTAAGCAATGCGTCTCAATTGACACTCCCCGGTAGCGCATACGCGGGGATTCTTCATTCAACGACCCAGCGTGGCTGTTCCTGACCGGAGTCAAGATCCGACACTGCCTACAATACCCACTCTCCCTAAAATACCCACGCTTCCCACACTTCCGGCACTTCCCTTCTTTCTTATAAAGATGAGATGCACCCCCCAGCTGTTGGTAAGTATAGCACTACGCATTAAAGTTAGGACATTGATACAAGCTGAAAACGTTGTCTAGTAAACTTTTGCCTCTTGCCTCTTGCCTCTTGCCTTGCGCGTAGCGCTATATATGCGCTGGGGGAACAGCAGTCAGGGATCAGCCGTCAGCCATTCCCGTAGCCCATTAGCTGAAGGCGCACGCTTGGGCATAGCGCATAAGCTGATAACTCCCTAGATCTTGGTAGTGATCGGGTCATCCTGTCATCCGGTCATGCCTTGATCATCTCGTATTTTTTAAAAAATCAATCCTACCCTGAGCGATCGCATACCTTTGATGTTAGGATTTGACTCGTAACCGTAAATTATACGGATATGGGCAAGGATACAGGGAATTGTATCTTTGTGAGGAGTGTTAAAAAAAAGGAATAAGAGGCTTGTGGTAGATTCTAAACGATTGTCTGGGCAGTTGTTCAACTTAACGGGAACTAAACTCCTATATATTCTATCAATCGGCTTAACTCTGGGTGCATTAATTCTGGATGGGACAGCAGCTCGGTCCCTGATCGCAGGTAACTCCATCACTATACCCCTGTTGATCTGTGCTCTGATCACTACTGGGATTGGATATCGAGCAGTCCCCTTTCTACAAGCACTCAAAATGGGTCAGATTATTCGTCAAGAGGGTCCCCAATCCCATTTACAAAAAGCGGGTACCCCCACCATGGGTGGCATATTTTTTGTGCCGGTAGCAGTGGTGATTGCCCTGGTGTGGTCAGGATTATTCCTCCAACAGCAGGATTTTATCCCGGTCCTAGCGGTATCCCTAGCAACCCTTGGCTATCTGTTCATTGGCTGGGTGGACGATTGGCAAGTAGTCCAACGCCGCTCTAATAAAGGTATGTCCCCGAGAATGAAACTGGCCTTACAAATTGTGGTCAGTTTACTGTTTTGTCTATGGTTATCACAAACCCAGCCAGCCAGTATCACTAATATCACCTTACCCTTAGGGTTCGTCTTACCCTTGGGATTCTTATTTTGGCCGGTGGGTATATTTGTGCTATTAGCAGAAAGTAATGCTACTAACCTTACGGATGGAGTGGATGGACTAGCAGCAGGAACCTGTGCGATCGCATTTTTAGGACTAGCTGCCCTGATTGCTCCGACCTCCCCTGGTTTAATGGTCTTCTGTGCTTGTATGAGTGGCAGTTGCCTAGGTTTTATTGGCCACAACCGCAATCCCGCCAAAGTCTTCATGGGGGATACCGGTTCTCTAGCCCTAGGAGGATCCCTAGCAGCAGTAGGACTCTTGACTGGGAACCTTTGGGGTTTATTTATAATTAGTGGTATTTTCTTCCTAGAAGCCGTCTCAGTGATTGCTCAAGTTAGTTACTATAAAGCCACCAAAGATTCTAATGGGGTGGGTAAACGTTTATTAAAAATGTCACCGTTCCACAATCATCTGGAACTTTCTGGCTGGTCAGAGACCCAGATAGTGGCGGTATTTTATTTAGTTAATGGGCTTCTGGTCTTGTTGTGTTTGGGCTGAATTCTCATTGCTTCTTTGTCCTGGGTTGTTGCCTTGGAGGGCTCGGGGAGCAAAATCATACCATCATTAAACAACGCCAATGTTTTTGCTGATTGTGTTGATGCAATGTCTTGATGTAGTCGCTCATGGGGAGGGGCAGCATCAAGACATTATTTTTGCAATAGCAATCCGTGTAGGAATTGAGAGAATTTTGATGCCATATTCCTTACTCCCGTCTTGATGCAAAGCGCGAGTGGGACGGCCTCCTGTGACCGCCCTGCATCGCTACTCCCGTCTTGATGCAGTCGCTCATGGGGGAAACCCCCAAGACCGCGCTGCATCGCTACTCCCTGTTCCGGTGATCCGCTTTTCCCTTTGCTAAAGAGGTCTACTGATTCATGGTTCATTCTTAATAATTTATACTGATTTTTCATATTTAATAATTCATCCTTCATAATTTAATAATTTACCCTTCATAATTCATACTTACTTGATAATTTTACTTTCACATTTAATAGTTACTTCATATATAAAAATATATAAAAATATATCTGACCTAGCACTTGATTTTCTCCAATCAATGAATTAGAATTCTATCCAGAGAACGAATAAAGATAAATGGGTTGCAACGTTAATTTTGCCCCCATCGGTAAGATAGCTGTTTTTGGGTTATTCAGGGTGCCCTTGCTTCCAAAGTTTGTGGTTGCCAGGTTAAACAAGGTGCTTAACACTCCCTAGGGTCTTGGGTTATCCCAAAACTCGATTGTAGGTATGGGTAACTCCAATTAGGAGCCTATAGAGTTAATAACTAAAAAAGAATCTCCAGGATTCTAGTGGGTGGAGTGTGGAAAATTTCGTTCCAAACTAAACCAATTCGTCAGGAGATTTTCCTCAATGGCAAGTATAGCAATTAATGATATTCAGGAATCCGAGAGCTTTTTGACTGAGCTCAACCATACAGATTTGGCGATGGACCAAATTAACGGTGGTAGCTTCTTCCCGGTATTCCCGCTATTCCGGCCGCGGCCGTTCGTGCGGCGGCCACTTTTGGTCGGTTTTTTACTAGGATTGTTATTCTAGTGAAGTATTAATTTATATCCTCTGGTTTTGGTAATCCTACCATTATCAACCAATTTTCGGGGACTTTAACTTACTATTCTCCCCGAGGATTGGCAGGGCTATTTGATTGTCGTAAAAGATAAATGGCCAGATGGGGCTAATTTTCCACAAGGGATATAGCCCCGTCTTGGAGAGCCAGAGCGGTCTTGGGCATCTCGCCCAAGACCGCTTTAGTATGGTTTACAGCGCTTTGCAATCGCTGTTAGGTACTTTCGTTCTGGGTTTTTAGGGAGCAGGGAAGAGACAAGAGGCAAGAGGCAAGAGGCAAGAGGCAAGAGGCAAGAGGGAAAACAATCCTGTGTACCTGAGGTGCGACCCGTGGCGAATTTCATTCTTAATGGTAAG
>NZ_JAAHHS010000091.1 GCF_010692395.1 Moorena sp. SIO3H5 | reverse complement strand
AGGGCAGAGTAAAAGGTGCTTATAAGGTCGGTAGAACTTGGGTGATTCCCTTATTTGATGGCATGCCTGTGGTTACCCCTGGCACTCGTGGACCAAAGCGGAATTGGTCAAAGCGTACAAATTACACGAAGGCTGTGATCCACGTGAACCAGAAAGTTATTCGCCAAAATCACAAAACTGGCGAACGGAATCCCGTGATTACGGTAAAACGAGGTTCTAAAAACACTTACGGTCATACCGTAGAAGTCAATGGCCCTTGTCGGGTCATGTATCGCCCGGATAGCCCCCTACACTGTGGAGCACGGGTATGGATTGAGACGATTTCTGACTTTAAAGTGAGCTGAGGGGCCAAGAGTGTGCTTGAAATCTCCCGCACTTGAAAGATAGGAGTCGCTCATGGTGGAAACCACACCACCTGCTCCCTGCTCCCTGCTCCCTGCTCCCTACTGCCTAACCAAACGTTGACCCATTCCAACCCCACATATGTCTCTGGGCATCAGCAAATTCAATATAAATTCGGTTAAGTGCTACACCCAAGGTCTCATTAATCGTCTTGCAAAAATCCTGACTCATGGCCTTAGTTTGAGTAGGCTTCATGGTGCCAATATTTTTAATTTCCACATAGCAAACTGGGTCAAAGCTACCAGCAAACGTCATCGCCACACCAGGTTCAAAGGCTGTCATCACATAAGCTTCTGGTTTTCCCACATGGTCGGCTAGTTTTCCGGAAAGGCTTTTCAGCAACCCTTCAACCGCTGCTGATTCTGGAGCATCAATGGAAGTTTGGACTTTAATTAGTGGCATAGTTTTGATATCACACTCTGGTTGTTGAGGTTTTGAACAGTTGAAATTTTCAGCGGTCAGTGGTCAGTGGTCAGCGGTCAGCCTTCAGCCTTGGCCTTTGGCCACGCTACGCGAACAGCCTTCAGTGGTCAGCCTTCAGTGGTCAGCCATTGGCAACTAACCCAAAGCTTATAGCTAAAAACTAATAACTGAGAACTAATAACTGAGAACTGATAGCTAATAGCTAATAGCTGATTGCTGACTGCTAATAGCTGATTGCTGACTGCTAATAGCTGATTGCTGTTCGCGTAGCGTGCGCGTAGCGCATATGCTGATTGCTGACTGCTAATAGCTGATAGCTCTAACCGCCATACTGCCAACCAGTGGTTTCCAGTAACAACTGATCTCCTTCCCGATGAATGCCAGCACCAACAACTTCAGCAACAAATACTGTGTGATCGCCTTCTTCTACAGTTCCTCTGACCTGGCATTCTACATAACCGAGGGAGTCGGAAATAATCGGACAACCAGTTACTTTTCCGAAGTAAAATTCTACATCAGCAAACTTATTACCAACGCGACTTTGGGGTTTAAAAAATTTTGCTGCCATATCTTTTTGCCCACTATCGAGGAAGCTGAGGGCAAATACTTCTGTTTTCTTAATGATGCCGTGGGAGCCAGAGTCTTGTTTAACACAGTTAACTATTAGTGGCGGTTTGAAGGAAGACTGCATTACCCAGCTGACCGTGAAGCCGTTGATTGTTTCTTCACCATCTCTGACCCCACAGATATATAGACCATGGGGAATTTTGCGCAGCATGGTCTTTTTTGCTTGTTCGTCTAGCACGAGTCTTTCTCCGATACTTTTTAGCGATCGCGTAGCGTGAGCTTTTGGGCAAAGCCCGACGCTGCACGAACGGTCAATGGCAATTAGTGTACAAAATTTTGGCGTTCAAAAGACAGGATTGGGGATGTCCTTTTGGCTTCTAAACATGCGCTTAACTCGATGTAGAACACCTCTGGGCTGAAAATTATGCTTATACTGCCTGAATTCCCCAGCATCTAGCCAAACCCCGTGGCATTCGAAACATTTTTCGTACCAGATGCTGTACTCATCAATATCAAGCATCCGGACCATTTTAGCTCCGCAGCGGGGACAGTAAATATCATCATTGATCTGATTAAGCTCAGAGCCAATTTCCGGGTCTCCAATATCTAGATTCTCAGAACCTTTAATTTTTTTGAGTATTTCTGCTTCGAGGGAATCAAACCAAATGCCTTTGCAGTTAACACAGCGGTCTACTTCAATGTCATGGCAGGTAACTGGCTCTAATTTTCCTGTACACTTTGGGCAATTAAGTTCCTTCACACTTCCATACAAAAATTAACTTTATATTATATATCTTATCCAATAGAGGCATGAGGACGAAAGAGGTGAGAGTGTTCAGGATGATACAGACGGGAACGGGTTTTAAGGCTATCAGGGTTTAAAGCCGTTTTTAGTGCTGGACTGATTAAGTAAAGGGTTGTCCGAATTAAATTGTGCTCGTGAGACGTTGCTGCCATTTTATCAAGGTCAACTAGCCAAATTTTTTCATCTGGCCAACCAATGCGGAAGCAAACCGCTACTGGTGTATCAGCAGAATAGTGTTTTAGGAGTTTGGCTTGAGCGGCTTCTACATGACGAGCACTGAGATATAGACACAAACTAGCTTCATGGGCAGCTAGGGATGCTAATTCCTCTGAGTCGGGCACGGCAGTTGCACGACCACTGATCCGGGTAAGGATAATCGTTTGTACTAATCCCGGTATAGTTAGCTCAATACCAAGTTGCGCCGCTGCTGCTTGAAAGGCGCTGATGCCTGGGATAAGTTCAAAGGGAATAGAGGCTTCTGAGAGAGCTTGCATTTGCTCGTGGATAGCACTATATAGAGTCAAATCTCCTGAGTGTAGCCTGACCACAGATTTATGCGATCGCACTCGTTCAATCATCAGTGGCACAATCTCTTCTAGGGTTTTGTTGCCAGAGCGAATAATTTCGGCATCAGCACGAACACTCTCTAACATCTGTTTGGGCACTAGAGAATCTGCCACTATAATAACATCTGCCTTTTGGAGGATTTTCAAGGCTTTGACAGTTAATAAGTCTGGAGCGCCTGGTCCAGCACCGATGATGTAGACTGCTGGTGCGATTGAATTCATATAGTAGTTCTCAATTGGGTAAGGTATAAAGTCGTAGGGAGTAGGGAGTAGGGAGTAGGGAGTAGGGAGTGCAGGGCTCGGGGGTGGATATTTCAAGACAAACGAAAACTACACGGATTTAACCTAGATGCACGGATAAGATAGTCATTTGTTATCGGTGTATCTTCGGTGTTTGTATATCCGTGTAGTGCCGACAGGCCAAGGAGCTAGAGTTTGTTATCCTTTGCCCCTGTTGTGTTTACCTATGAGTTACCAACAATCAACCCAAGGTTCCGAGCACCTTATAGATCAAGGAATTAGCGAAACCAAGGGCAATTGAGCCAATCAAAGCGCTCCAAAATCCCCAGCGCAGTCGGAATCCCGTTACCAAAGCAGCGGCTAAGCCAAAAATAATGGCATTGACCACCACGGCAAAAACCCCAAGAGTCAAGATAGTAATAGGAAGAGCTAAAACATCCAGGATTGTTTTCAATAGGGCATTGAGAATGCCGAACACCACTGCTGAAACCAATGCTTTACCAAAACTATCAATCTCGACACCAGTTGGGAGTTTGGAAATGATCAACAAACTGACGGCAGTAACGAAACATGCAATTAAAAGACTAACAATATCCATGGGTATAACCCCCTAGAGCACCACTACTTAAACATTAAAGCGGAAAAGCATCACATCTCCCTCTTGCACAACATAATCTTTACCTTCTGAGCGAACTAACCCTTTTTCCTTAGCAGCCGTCATCGCCCCAGAAGCTACCAAATCCCCATAAGCAATAGTTTCTGCTCGAATAAAGCCTCGCTCAAAATCCGTGTGAATTACCCCAGCCGCTTGGGGGGCTTTCATACCAGCAGCAATAGTCCACGCCCTGGTTTCTTGGGGACCAGTGGTGAGAAAGGTACGTAAGCCCAACAATTCGTAGGTAGCGCCAATCAAGGATTTTAATCCCCCTTCTTCTACACCAAGGGACTGAAGAAAATCCTCTCGCTCTTCCTCAGGTAACTCAATTAGTTCTGACTCTACTTGAGCAGAAACCACTACCACTTGAGCATCTTCGGTAGCAGCAATTTTCCGCACTTGCTCGACCCAGTCATTACCAGTGGCTAAGTCATCTTCAGATACATTAGCGGCATAGATGACTGGCTTACTGGTCAGTAACCCCAATTGCTTGACTGACTCGGCTTCTTCTTCTGTTAAACTAATCTGGCGCGCTAATTTGCCTTCATTCAACCCAGCGCTCAAGGTTTCCAAGACATCAAGTTCCATCTTGGCATCTTTGTTACTACGAGCTTGCTTCCGGGTGCGCTCAATCCGGCGTTCGACTTGCCCTAAATCCGCTAAGGCTAATTCTAGATTAATTACTTCAATATCCCGAGCTGGGTCAACGGAGCCGGAAACATGGATGATGTCATCATCATCAAAGCAGCGCACCACATGGACAATCGCATCGACTTCTCGGATATTGGCTAGAAACTGGTTACCCAAGCCTTCCCCTTTACTGGCTCCCTTGACTAAACCAGCAATATCCACAAACTCAATCCGAGTTGGCACGATTTTATCAGATTCAGAAATCTTGGCCAGAACCTGCAACCGCTGATCTGGCACAGCAACTACACCGACATTCGGCTCAATGGTACAAAAAGGGAAATTAGCAGCATCTGCCTTGGCATTAGCAACTAGGGCATTAAATAAGGTTGATTTTCCTACATTGGGCAGTCCAACAATTCCGGCTCTTAGCATAGTAATCTAATATAGTGCTTTAAAATGGACAATGGACAATAGAAAATTGAACCGATCGGCCAGCTGTTCTACTATTGTATCAATTATCGCTTATCTTATTGGTTTTTAGTTTATAATGATAGTTGATAAATGGTTGATTATGGTTTCAACTAAATTGGTTATTTTGAGTATTCTAGATAATAGAAATTTGCTCAACCTAAGTTAATTGGTTGGTATTTTTTTATAGGTCTTCAAAAGCTTATTAAAAGTGTTATATCCAAAAATAGGATGCTCCCAAATATAAAGGCTACTCTAGTTTTAACAGCTTGTAGGGTGGGCAAAAACAGTTTGGTTATGCGTGAGTATTCTAGATAATAGAACTTTGCCCACCCTACTTTAATTGGTATTTTTTTTTACTTTCTGTTCCCTGTTCCCAGATCCGCTGTTCCCTCTTTCCTGTTCCCTTTGCTAAATTACCTATTACCAACTCTCTAAACTATGCCAACAACAGCTGATTTTCTGATCTACACTAAATGGTCAGGTATTCTGACTTTAGCCTGTGGCTTAATTGCTATACTCGGTTTTATCTTAAAATGGGGTCTCCGGTTTCGTCTGGTGGGAGTCACTGGGTTTATGCTAGTACTAACCGCTAGCTTTTTCTCCTTATCGTTAGTACCCTTTACCCGTACTACCATTCCAGGGGCAACCCGATATACTGTAGTCTACGATAATGGTGGCAATCAAACGGTGATTGCTTTGTCCCCTACTGTGACAGAGTCGCAAGTAGAAGCGACACTGCGCCAAGCTGCTAGTAATTTTTATTCCTATGGACGCCTCGGTGGCCCAAACAACCAGTTAACGATTCGAGCCCGGACAATTATCCATCCCGAAGCTGGTGTATCCAAACCAGTATTGTTGGGTAAGGTTATGCGATCGCTTTCTCAGCGTGATGATCCAGATATGGTGATTGAAGTCTATTCAGAAGAATTTGCTCAATTGCCTCAAGAGTGATCGGTATGAGGTACACTCAATTTTATTCCCCCGACTCCCGACTAACTAAAACCCGGTGACTGTGTACCTCACCCAATGGATAAATGCTATATCGTTAACTGCTCAGACTGATTAAAAAATTGCCGTGTCAACCCATAGCTTACCAATAAGGTTGCGATCAAATTGGTAAATGCGAGCATAAACATAATTAATATCTGATAAGAAGCAGCATTCAAGGGATCAATACCACTTAACAATTGACCTGTGATGATTCCCGGTAAGGTAACCAGTCCCACTACCATCATGGAGTTAAGAGTAGGAATCAACCCAGCCCGAATCGCATCCTTACGGTAACCAGCTACTGCTTGTTGTCCCGTTGCCCCTAAGCTTAAATGGGTTTCTATTTCCAGAGTGCTATTGCTAATGGTGCTAACTAGGCGTTCCCCTGCGATCGCAGCCCCATTCATGGCATTGCCCAGCACAATACCTCCTAAAGGAATCAGGTACTGGGGTGAATACCAAGGTTCTGGTTGAATCATCAATAGATTTGTATAGATTAAGGTCAATGCTGTACTGAAGAACAGGGAACTGAATACTATTGGTAAAAGTCTCGGTATCTTGTGGTTACTAATCCGATTGCGGGCAGTAATCGTACCAATAGTCAGCATTACCATTAAGATAGCTAAAACAGGGATGGGGTGATCTAAGGCAAAAATCACAGCCAGCACATATCCCACCACAATGAGTTGTACGATAGTTCGGCCAGTTGCGATCGCTAGTTGAACTTCCAAACCCAGCCTTTGCCAGCTCGATAAACCAATTGCGATCGCCATCATGCCCAATCCCCAAGCTAAATCGCTCAGATCAAGTTCAAGTGACATCTTCCTACACTAAAGCTTTGCGTCTAGTGTAGGCTTCCCATTCTCGCAAATAGGTATTCCTGCCCAAAGCCACTTATCTAGGATTTCTCCCCCGACAGATCGACTACTTGACAGGCTGTTTCCATTTCCCGAATTGTCCACGGGTACTAATTCTAATCCTCGCAGTCTTACCATCTGAGCAGCGGCATGATCTCTATGGGTGATGTAATTGCATTCAGGACAAAAATGTTCTCTAACGCTCAAATCTTTCTTCACTGTAGCCTGACACTCAGGGCAAGTCTGACTGGTTCCACGAGGGTCTACTCGCTGAAAATAACACCCACGTTTGAAAGCTACCCATTTGAGGATATCTAAGAATTGACCAAAAGATGCATCAATGCAGTCTTTTCTTAGCATTCCACGATTAAGCCCTATTGTATTTAGATCTTCTGCAAAAATTGTCTGAGCTTGATCACATAGCAAATGCGCTGTTTTTAGATGGAAGTCTTTACGAGAATTCGCTATTTTTTGATGTAGTCTGGCCACCTTCAGTTGTGCCTTTTCCCAGTTATTAGAGCGCTTTTTCTTTCTAGCTGCTCTACGTTGCAGCCATTTCAGCTTGCCTTGTAGTGACTTGAAAAACTTAGGTCGCTCAACTGTGAAACCATCTGAAGTTGTCAGAAATTTCTCTAACCCAAGGTCGATCCCAATTGCCCTGCCTACAGCAGGGTTCTTAGGAATATCGATATCCAATGCTATCGATATGACTACATACCATTGTGTCTGTCTAGCCTTGGCTAATACTCTCACCTGTTTGACCTGGAATCCTAATGGTATTTCTCTATGAAGTCGGATAGGAACTAGGCCAATTTTAGGAAGCTTGATCTGTTCGTTTTTTACTGGATTTGACTTGAATTGCGGAAATAAAAATGACTTGTATTGACCTTTCTTTTTAAACCTTGGAAAACCAAACCCTCGCTTACTCATTGCTTCCCATGAATCATGCAACCTTCTAACCGTTGTCTGCAATACCTGGGAATGCACCCTTGACATAAGCGGATTGGTTTTCTTTGCTTTGGGCAGGTTGTTTTGCTGGCGATGGTAACTGGGGAATGGTGTATCAGCAGGAATTATGTACTCACTCTGTATTGAACACCTATCTACAGAACATTTACGACTTGCGATCCAGTCTTTTAACTCTCTCAATGAGTAGTTATAGACTCGCCTACAAGTCTCAAGCCATTCCTTCATGATCTTTTGTTGATCTTGGCTTGGGTAAATCCTGTATGTATAGTTGATTGTCAACATATCTTCATTCTACCACAGAAAAAGACAATGGTAAATACAAGTTATGAGGGCATCGAACCCTCATAACTTGTCTGGGGGAGTCCATGTATCCCGCCACTAAAGCTTTGCCTGTTGAAAGTTAACCGGTTGAAGGTTAACCGGTTGAAGGTTAATAGGTTGAAGGTTAACCGGTTGAAGACTAATTTTGAACCATCCACCATCCCACCATCCCAGCTTCAAACCTTGAACCATCCCACCTTGGCCTTTGGCCACGCGTGCGCGTTCAACCATTCAACCTTGAACCATCCCACCTTGGCCTTTGGCCACGTGATCGCGTTCAACCATTCAACCAGATAACCTTCAACCTTCAACCAGATAACCTTCAAACCTTCAACCAGATAACCTTCAACCAGATAACCTTCAACCTTCAACCAGATAACCTTCAACCAGATAACCTTCAAGGCCAGGAGCAAAAATTACGCTACAGGTAAAATTTGAACCCTTTTTGCGAAAAATTCTGTTTTAATTGAAAACAACTTAAGGTGTGAGGAACAAGTGAATACTATACCCCCTCTTGACTTAAAACGGCAGTACCAAGTGATTGGAGAACAAGTCAGTGCTGCTGTCGATGACGTTCTTTCTTCTGGACGTTATATTGGTGGTCCAGTGGTAGAGCACTTTGAGCAACAGTTTGCCGCTTACACCGGTACCCTGGAATGCATGGCATGTAACTCTGGCACAGACGCTCTCTATCTCGCCCTGCGAGCTTTAGATATCGGACCTGGTGATGAGGTAATTACCACACCCTTCACCTTCATCGCTACCGCTGAAGTAATTGCTGAAGTTGGTGCTACTCCAGTCTTTGTCGATATCAATCCCGAAACCTTTAATATCGATCTCAATCAGATTGAGAAAGCGATTACCCATAATACTAGAGCAATTATACCAGTTCACCTATTCGGGCAGCCAGTGGATATGACTGCTGTGATGGATATCGCCAAGACTCATTGTCTTGCAGTCATTGAAGACTGCGCCCAAGGAACTGGTGCTGAATGGGTAGGAAAAAAGGTTGGCAGTATTGGACATATTGGTTGTTTTAGCTTCTATCCCACCAAGAATCTGGGAACCTGTGGCGATGGTGGTGCGGTAACTACCAATGACAAAACTGTTGCGGCCTCAATACGGATGCTGCGAGACCACGGCAGATCCTCTGGTTATTACCATAAAATCAATGGTATCAACAGCCGTTTAGATGCCGTACAAGCCGCTATTCTTAACGTAAAGCTACCCTATCTCGATGGCTGGAACAATGCCCGTCGTCAGGTAGCAACTCGGTATCACCAGTTATTGCAGCTATTACCTGATATAATCCTGCCTCGGGAAACCCCTGGGGGAAACTCCGTCTGGAACCAGTACACCATTCGCTTAACTCAAGATAGTAGCAATAGCAACTATCGGGACGAGGTGCGCCAAAAATTAAAGCAGGCAGGTATTAGTTCTATGGTCTATTACCCCCTGCCGTTACACTTGCAGCCAGTCTACAAAGACTTAGGCTATCACATCGGTCAGTTTCCAGTTGCTGAGCAAGTCTGCCATCAAGTATTGTCCTTGCCAATGTTCCCAGAACTTACCGTTGAGGAACAGCAACAGGTAGTTTATGGATTGAAGGACTGTTTAGTTTGAAGGTTAAAGGTGATTTGCTTTAAGGTTAACAGGTTTAAGGTTAACAGGTTTAAGGTTAATAGGTTTAAGGTTAATAGGTTGAAAGTTAACAGGTTTAAGGTTATAAGACTAGTTTTCAAGCATGCAACCTTGGCCTATTGGCCACGCGATCGCTCGATTGCGGGACGAAGTCCATCGCGTTTAACCATCTAACATTCAACCATCTAACATCCAACCTTCAACCATCTAACATCCAACCTTCAACCATCTAACATCCAACCCTTCAACCTTCAACCTTGAAACCTTGAAACCTTAACCCCTTCAACCTTGACACCTTCGAGGGATTCTACCAAGCTGCGAACCGCTGCTACCATTGCGACTTCGCTATCTAACTGATTGATAGCGGAACCAACCCCAACACCAGCAGCACCAGCAGCAATGGCCATGGGAACGGTCACACTGGATAATCCGGAAGCACACAACACTGGTACTGACACAGCACGAGAAATTTCATAGGCAGCTGCCAAGGTTGGTGCCGCTTTTTCAATTAAACCCAAGGTGCCAGCGGAGCGAGGTTTACTGCTGGTACCCCCTTCAGTTTGAATAATATCGGCACCTGCTTTGACTAATTCTGCCGCTAGTTCTACTTGCTGATCCAACTTTAGAATGTGGGGAACAGTTACTGATAAGGTTATATTGGGTAGTAATTTACGGGTTTCAACGGTTAGTGCTAATACGTCGGAAGCATCAAACCACTTACCCTGAGCATAAAAGCTATCGAAGTTACCAATTTCAATCAGATCAGCACCAGCTTGGATAGCAATAACAAACTGCTTTGGTTCTACAGCAGAAACACAAATTGGTAAATCCGTTAACCCTCGTGCCAACTTAACTAGATCGGGGGAGGCGGCAATATCGACAAAAGTAGCTCCACCCCGTGAAGCTGCTTTGACTACAGCAGCAACTTTCTGGGGATCAAAAGTATTTAAGCCACTAATTACTTTCAGGCAACGACCTTGGTTTAAGGCTTCGTTTAGTTTGTGGTGCATAGTCATAGTTTCTGTTTACCCCTGTATTATCAACCAACTTTACCTAATTTTTAATTAACTGTAGGAAATTTTTTTTCTCTCTGAAGAATTCATCCAAACCCCTATATTTTTGCCTAAACTAAAAGCATATTGGTGCTGATGGCTACTCCTTCTATATACAAATAAATGAATTTCCCGCAAGTCAAGCTATCTCATTTTCACAGTGATGTCTTAGAGAATACCGAGTTAGGTCAGCTTTGTGGCAAAAAGCAGCTGTTTCGCGATCGCTATGAAGTGTTACGGATGATTGGTCGAGGTGGTTTCGGTGTAACCTTTCTAGCCAAAGATACATCCTTACCGGGTCAGCCGTTTTGTGTCATCAAGCAACTTTGCCCCAAATTCAGTGATCCAAAAGCATTACATAACGCTCGTCAGCGGTTTGAGAGAGAGGCAAAAATTTTGAACAAACTGGGGACTCACCCCCAGATCCCCATGCTGCTCGATTATTTCGTAGACCATGGAGAATTCTACTTGGTTCAAGAGTACATTAGAGGCATTACCCTAGCTAGGTTGGTTAGGCGTTCTGGTTGCTTATCCCCAGGAGCCATTAAAGGTTTTCTGCGAGACATACTACCGTTATTGCAGTACATCCATGACCATGGGGTAATACATCGCGATATCAAACCCCAAAATATTATCCTTTCTAATGATCATGGTCGGTTGGTACTAATTGATTTTGGGGCAGTTAAGGAGTTAATTGCCCAAGCATCTGATAACAGTGTCAAAAATCCAACTACCCATTTCATCGGTACGGTAGGATTTGCACCACCGGAACAGTTTACCTTACGACCGGTATATGGTAGTGATATTTATTCCCTAGGGGTTACCTGTCTTTACCTACTGACTGGAAAAGCACCCCTACAATTTCAGAGCGATCGCCAAACTGGTGAACTAAAGTGGCGTAAAGCATTGGACTTGAGTGATTCCTTTGCTTATATTCTCAACAAAATGCTAGCTATTTCCCTCAAAGATCGTTATTCAAACGCAAGAGCGATCCTAAGAGCCTTGGATCATAAATTACTTCAAGAGAATCTTGCCGAGTGTCTAGTTATTCAACCTCAAGCTAATCAACACCAACGACAGGCAAAGCAAGACAGCGGTACAATTGAGAAATATACGCCTCCTACAAAAAAAAGGGCGATCGAGATTCGAAAATGGAAACAAAGGATGCAAGCCAGAAACCGCCATAAGGATATCAACAGAGTTGAACATCTATTTAATCATTAGTGCTATTGGCCATTAAAAGGATTCCGGACAAAAAAAGACTAACAGCGAATAACTTCGCCATTGGTTCATTTTTCATCCTTCATCCTTCATCCTTCATTTTCCATTCTTTACAGGTCAGCCAGTATTACGCATGCCAGCAGCAATACCGTTGATCGTCAATAAGGCTCCTCGTAGTAACTCTCCCTTACTATACCGGGATTGAACCACACCCAATGTTACCTGGTTGCTATGTTGACGCAGGCGTTTGAGCAAAGATACCTGTAAAAATCCTAAGGGAACGATGGTACCATTACGCAACTGTACAGACCGTTGTAAATTTGGGTCGCCATCTAGCAGTGTTTGGTGTCCTGTGATCGTCAGGACTAAATTGCATGTAAGGTTAAATTCCTTAGCAATTTGCTCAAACAAATGCTCGAAGCGTTCCAAGTCTTCAGGGTTTGAAAGTTCCTTGAGATAGTGGTGAGCAATTTGTAAATCCACCTTCGCTAAGGTCATCTCTACTTTGGAAATAACCATTTTGAAGAAGGGCCATTTTGAATAGAAACAGCGCAATAGGTTGATATTTTCCTCTGGCTCCTGATCGACAAAGCTTTGTAGTGCAGTGCCAACACCGTACCAGCTCGGTAGCAGGAAGCGGCTTTGAGTCCAGCTAAAGACCCAGGGAATTGCCCGCAGACTGCTTAAATCCTTCTTCCCTGATTTACGCCGTGCAGGGCGAGAACTAATTTGCAACTGGCTAATTTCTTGAATCGGTGTCACTTGATGGAAGAAATCTACCAGATCCGGTTGGTCGTGAATCAGAGCTCGGTAATGGCTACGGGAGGTCTTAGCTAACTCCTCCATAATTTCATTCCAGGGCTGGATATCATCAAAGCCATTATTGAGTAAGCTAGCTTGAATCACTGCTGTGGCTATTGTTTCGAGATGATAGAGCGCTAGTCCTGGAAGAGAGTACCTAGAAGCAAGGACTTCTCCCTGTTCGGTAATTTTGATTCGGCCATTGATACTGCGACCTGGTTGCGCCAGGATAGCTTCATAAGATGGACCGCCACCACGACCCACTGAACCACCACGACCATGGAAGATCCGTAAAACAATACCGTACTCTTGGGCCACGTGCTCTAAGGCTTTCTGAGCTTTGTGGATTTCCCAATTGCTACTGAGGAAGCCAGAATCTTTATTACTGTCGGAGTAGCCGAGCATTACCTCTTGTAAGTTAGGAGAGGTTAACGGTTGTTCGGTTAGCGTGGCCTTTTGGCCAGGGTTATTTGGTTGTTCAGCTTTGGCGTTCGAGTAGGGTAGGTTATTTAGTTGACGGTTATTTGGGCTAACCTGCATCTGTTGATATCCACCAGCCAAACTAGCAAGATACAAAGGTAGCTCAAACAGGGATTTCATCACTGCTGGAGCACGCTTAAGGTCTTCCACTGTTTCAAACAGTGGCACCACGCGAATGGTACTTTGACCAGTGGCTGGGTCATACAGACCAGCTTCCTTCGCCAACAAGAGGACTCCCAACAAATCACTGGCCGTGTGACTCATGCTGATGATGTAGGTTTGGCAGATTTGGGGACCAAACTCTTGTTGCAGTTGCCGCACCATCCGGAAGGTTTCGATCGTCTCGCAGGTTTTTTCCGAAAATGGCAGTTCTGTTGGGATTAATGGACGTCGAGTTCGCAACTCAGCGGTTAACCACAAGCATGCTTCGGATTCCGATAGCAAGTTGTAGGGCTTAGGCAAAACTTGCAGGTACTCAGCAATTTCACTCAGGGCTTCTGAGTGGCGAGAACTTTCCTGGCGAATATCTAGGTGAGCCAGGTAAAAGCCATAAATTTCCACCTGACAGATTAAATTGTCTAACTCACGACAGTTCAACCCGGTTTCCAGCAGATTATTCTCAATCAGCTTGAGTTCTGCTAAGAATTCTTCTCCAGAGCGGTAAAAACTCCAGCTTTTACCATTAGCCATCTCATCTGGTACAGGCATACCATTGGCCAGCTGTTGGTTTCGCTCACGGGTGTTTTCGAGTTTTTGCTTAACGTAAGTCAGTTTGAGTCGATAGGGTTCTTGGCGGTAGCGAATGGCGAGCTGTTCGTAAACCTCTGGCAATTGAGAGCGGTCTTGTTCTAGAGAGTCTAACAATTCCGGTAGCACATCACACCAGTGCAACGACAGGCTCAATAATTCGGTTAGATTGCTAACTTCATTTATATATTTACCCAGCACCAAATCTCGTTGATAGCACGCAGTTTGCCAGCTAATTTGGGGAGTGACAAAAGGATTACCATCCCGGTCTGATCCTACCCAAGAGCCAAAATTAAAGAAGTTCTTAGCGGGTGGGTTCAGCCAGGGGAATGAACCCTTCAACGCTTGCTTGAAGCGACTATACAATTGGGGTATTGTATCAAACAGTACTTCGTGGAAGTAGTGAAGAGTGTAATCTACCTCATCAAGTACTCCCGGCTTAAACTGATGTAGCTCATCGGTGCGCCACCACAGGCGAATTTCTTCCATGAGCTTTTGGCTACATTCAGTCACCTCCCAGGACGAAGTGATTCCCAAGGTACCATAGGTTTGCTCGGCTTGGTCTAATTGTTCGAGAATCTTAGCCATCCGTCGCTGTTTACCCCGAATGGTACGACGGACGATTTCTGTGGGGTGAGCGGTGAAAACTAAACGAATATCAAGATTATCAATCAGCCGCTGAATTTGACCTGGTGGCACATTTTGCTTATGCAAGTGGGGAAATAACCAATCTAGTAGCCCTAATTTTCTTTCAGATCCTTGGTTTTCTTGCTGGCTCTTTTCGATAACATTGGTAACGGCACCCCCTGGTTGAGTAACATCATTGCCTATGTCCACCTCTTTCTCAACTGTTACAAGAGTTGACAAAGACTGATTACCATTTTTTGTTAAAATACCTTTGCTGAAGGGGGTTAACTCGGGTTCAGTGCTTCTTCGGTAGGAACGGCGTCTTGAGAGTTGTTGATTTCGCTGTTCATAATGTTGTTCAACAATATTGATCAGCTGAAAGTATAGAGCAAAGGCTCGTGATGCCCGGATAGCCTCATTAAGGTCAAGCTTTTGGATTAAATCAGCTACTGAAGATTTAGGATCTTCAGTGGCTTGTCCTTCTGGAGAACACAATTCCCGCAGTTGCTTGAGTAAATCAACGAGTTCCTGACCACATTCAGATAGGAGAACAGATTCCCACAAATCCTCTACAATTTTAAGTCGATGGCGCAGAAACAGGTCAGAGGTAGCCGGGAAGGTTGAATCTTGATTAGATGGAGATGGGAGAAAACTCATAGGCTCTATCTATTCCCTATACAAAGCAGATCTATTTTACGGGTTTGAGGTTCTTTAGAGTAATTAAGGAACAAGATTTTAAATTTCTTTGGAAAGCTCATGGCAGCTTAACATCTTTACATTAACTTTAATACTAAGGCAACTTATTGGTTATCTGTAAAAATCATTAAATTTATGAAATCTGACTATTGGTCTGACTATTGGTCTGACTATTGGTGGGTGTAACTGTGAAACTACAAATCTTTATAAGTTTTTCTTGAACCATGACCCCAGTGTGGCTACTTCCCCCAACACATTTGCAACTATTGAACCATGATGTCCATCTCTGGCGTGCGCAGTTGGAGCTGAGTGAATTATTGATTCAAAAATTGGCAACTACTCTTTCTGAGGACGAGCAGCAAAGAGCTAGGCGATTTTATTTTGAGCGGGATAGAAAGCATTTTATAGCAGGTCGGGGTCTTTTGCGCCAAATCTTGGGTCGCTATTTGGGCATGAACCCTTGCCTTGTGGAGTTTTGTTATGGACAGCGGGGCAAGCCAGCCCTCAAGGAAACCTCTGGGGGCAGAAAACTCCGTTTTAATGTATCTCACTCTCATGGACTAATTCTGTATGCTATTACCTGGGATCAGCGCATTGGCGTTGACCTAGAATATCTGCGACCAATGCCAGATGCTGAGCAACTCGCTCAACGTTTCTTTTCCCCCCAAGAGTATGCTGTGATTTGTTCTGTGTCTGAGGAACAAAAGCACAAGGCATTTTTCCAGGGATGGACCAGTAAGGAAGCGTATCTAAAAGCCATTGGTGAAGGATTAGCTGGCTTGGAACAAGTGGAAGTTTCTGTAAATCCAGCTCAACCGACTGCCTTAGTGAGCATCAACAAAGACCCTCAGGCAGTTTACCGTTGGTCTATCGCTGGTTTAACCCCTGCGCCGGGTTACTTTGCCTCGTTGGTTGTCGAAACAAAAGATTGGCAGTTAAGTTGTTTTGATTACACCGAGCAATCAGTCCCTGGTTAGGGTGTGGGGTGGGTTTAGGGTAAAGTGAGGCCGTGATAGGAACTGCTTAATCGTAACTGAACTATACCAAGTACTTTGCATCGGAATGGGATTGGCCGTAGGCCACGCGGGGCGCGTTTCCATTCCCACGGAGGAGCTTTAACACTGGTTCACCCTGAACGGGTGTAGGGTCTTACCCTAGAATGGCACTAACTATAGCAATCCGTGTAGGTATTGAGAGAATGTTTGTTCTCCCTGTTACCTACTCCCTGTTACCTACTCCCAGATCCGCTGTTCCCTTTGCTATAGGGATAGGTTGTGATATCTGCCACACCTTTTTATAGGGGTATGGCTATAGATTGATAGGGCTGAGTTATCTTAGTTGGGTAGGTCGTGACTTGTCGATCATCGCTCTTGCAAACTGGTACTCCCCTGCTCCTAAGTTAGGGTGTCCACATTAGCCTCTGGAGTCGGCGACAGTCGCTTCATTCAACATTTGTTTTTTTAACATTACCTCAAACTACCTTGGAAAGGAGTCAGTCGTGGCAAGTCATAAAATCCTGGTAATCGATGATAGTACGGTAATCCGCAAGCGTGTCAAAGAGATGTTACCTCCGGGGTTTGAAGTCCTCGAAGCTAAAGATGGGGTGGAGGGAATTAATTTAATTTACCAGGAAAACCCTAACTTTATAATGTTAGATTTTATCCTGCCAAAAATGAGTGGATTTGAGATTTTTGAGAAACTTCAAAGTGAACCTAAATTACAAAAAATTCCTCTAGTATTAATGTCAGGAAGAAAAGAAGAGGTAACTGCTAAAATTAAAGAACCTTTTAAGTATTTTTCCTTTATTGAAAAGCCTTTTAATAAAAAGCAGCTGACGGACGCTATCAAAGAATCTATGCAAAAGGCTAAGAAGCGACCAGCAACTGCACCACCAACAGTTAGTGGAGCTACCGATCAGTCCTCCGTCGCATCAGCTCAAGAAATTGCACAGTTGAAGGCAAAGGTTGCCAAAATGCAGAAGGAAATTGATGCCTTGAAGAAACAGTTAGGTCAGCTGGTGACGTTTATTAAGCAAAAGTTGAAGTAGTTTATGGAAGGATGGAGTATTAAATATCTTCTCACTTGATACTTCATCCTTCACCAATTCTTAGGCCAATTAGTCCAACTCCCGACGTCCTTCTAAAGCTCTAGCTAGAGTGACTTCATCTGCATATTCTAGGTCTCCCCCCATGGGTAAACCAAAGGCAATTCGGGTCACTTTGGTAAACGGCCTGATCAGTTGACCTATATATAGTGTGGTTGTCTCCCCTTCTACACTGGGATTGATGGCTAAAATGACTTCTTGAATCGTTTTCTGGCTGACTCGTTGTACAAGTTGCTGGATATGGAGTTGTTCTGGACCAATGCCATCCATAGGGGAGATCACTCCTCCCAGAACGTGGTATTGGCCTCGGTACTCCCGGGTTTTTTCGATGGCAATCACATCCCTTGAGTCGGCAACTACACAGATAGTCTTCTGCTCCCGGTTGGAATTGCGGCAAATTTCGCAGACCGGTTCAGCAGACAAGTGAAAGCATACTCTACAAAAACCAACTTGTTGTTTGGCTTCCACCAACGCTTGCGCTAGGGCTTTGACTTCTGGTGCTGGACGCTTGAGGATATGAAGGGCTAGTCGTTGAGCAGTCTTTGGACCAACTCCAGGCAGGCGTTGTAGCTCTTCAATTAGGCGAGCGAGGGGGCGTGTGTAAACCATCGAGTCAAGAATCGGGAGTAGGGAATCGGGAAGTTAGAAGTTAGAAGTTAGAAGTTAGAATCGGGAATCGGGAATCGGGAGCGGTGCGACCCGTGGCGAATTTAATTCGACGATTGTAAGCGCACGCCCTGGGAAAGTTTTCATTAACCATTGAGCCCTGTTAGATCATGGGATTTTTAGAATTACAGTGGAAAAACTAAACATTAGAATAAGCTCAGCTATAAGATAAATAGATCTAGATAGATCAGCGATCGCATTTTATCCGCCCCTATGAGTACAACCCCTGATTTCCTGAGCCACCTCAACCCTTCCCAACTTCAAGCTGTTGAACATTTCTGCGGTCCCTTGTTAGTCGTTGCTGGTGCTGGGTCTGGCAAAACCCGAGCCTTGACCTATCGCATTGCTAATCTAATTCTCAAACACAAGGTCTCACCAGAAAATATCTTAGCGGTGACGTTCACTAACAAAGCCGCACGGGAAATGAAAGGGCGGATTGAGCAAATATTTGCGTTTCAGCTGGCGGAGCAGAAGTATGATCAACGGTTGGAGCTTCTGCCAGAAGACCAACAAACCCAGTTGCGATCGCGTGTTTACAGAACTATCACCAAACCGTTGTGGATTGGCACCTTCCACAGTCTATTTGCTCGGATTCTCCGCTTAGATATCAATAAATATCAAGATGATCAGGGACGGAAGTGGAATCGGAACTTTTCCATCTTTGACGAATCCGATGCCCAGACCCTGGTTAAAAGCATTGTCACTCAAACCTTAAATCTTGATGACCACAAATTTAACCCCCGTTCTGTGCGCTATGCCATCAGCAATGCCAAAAATCGCGGTTTATCTCCCCAGGAGTTTGAGCGAGAACAGTCCAATTTCCGGGGACGAGTGATTGCTGATGTCTATAGTCACTACCAAGAGCAATTAGCTGCTAACAATGCTTTAGACTTTGATGACCTCATCTTAGTGCCAATGAGGCTATTCCAACAGAATGAGTCGGTCTTAAGCTACTGGCACCAGCAATTTTATCACATTTTAGTGGATGAGTATCAAGATACCAATCGGATTCAGTATGAACTTATTCGCTTGTTAACTACCAAGGGAGAAACTCGAAAGAGTCAGTGGGATTGGCAGAATCGCTCAGTTTTTGTAGTAGGGGATGCAGACCAGTGTCAACCACCAGGTACTCAGGTACTCACTACTGAGGGATATATCCCAATCGAAGCACTAGACCCAAATCAACATCGATTAGTCAGCTATAACCCTCATTCTTCTGCAGTAGTTGGCAGAGTGGAAGGTTATCGTTTCAACAAAGCCAGTCGTCCTTATAGTGGCCATCTGATTGAGGTAACGGTTGATAGCCAAACTACTCGCTCCACACCAAACCATCGATGGCCAATTCGCTGGAATCAGCAAGCTAAGGAAAAGACTCATGTTGTCTACCTAATCCGCCGAGGTCAGTGGTACCGAGTGGGATGGTGCAAGCTATTTAAAAGCGATGGTGGATTTCAGTTAGGCTATCGAGCCAGGGTTGAGAAAGCAGATGCCGCTTGGATTCTGGTGACAACCGACAATCGGACAGAAGCTTCGTTCAAAGTCTCTTATATTGCCGCTCGCTATGGTATTCCCACTGCCCCGTTTGAACCAATTAATGGTGCCACTGAGTACACCCGTCAGATGCTGGAGCAGTTATTTAATGCACTGGGTGATGTGTTACCAGAACGGGGGATTTCCTGTCTTCAAGACTTTGGACTCGACCCAAACTACCCCATGTACAGCCCTGACATTGCCTATCAAGGCGGACGGGGTAAAAGTACTATCGAGCTAGCAGCGATTAACTTATTACCAGAACTGATGGATATAGCCATCTATCAGGGTGGCAAAACAGTGGCTTGGAAACCGATTAGGATTCAGCGTCAGGAATACAGTGGCTTGGTGTATAGCCTAGAGGTAGAGAAGCACCATGTCTACTTTAGCGATGGATTGCTTACTCATAACTCTATCTACAGTTTCCGAATGGCAGACTTCACCATCCTTCTGGGTTTTCAGCAAGACTTTGGTGACGGTTTACCCGACGAAGATACTCGCACTATGGTCAAGCTAGAAGAAAACTATCGCTCTAGGGAAAATATTCTTCAAGCTGCTAACCACCTGATCGAAAATAATACCCAGCGGATTGATAAAGTGCTGCGAGCAACACGGGGTATCGGGGAAAAAATCTCTTGTTATAGCGCTGATGACGAATTGGAAGAAGCTCAGTTTGTAGTCAGTAAAATTATCCAGCTAAAACGACAAAATCCAGAACTGGATGGTGGCAGTTTTTCTATTCTTTATCGTACTAATGCTCAATCCCGTGCCTTTGAAGATGTCTTGATTAGAGCGGATATTCTCTATACTGTAGTTGGTGGGTTAAAGTTCTATGACCGTAAAGAAATTAAAGATTCTCTGGCTTACCTCAGAGCGATCGCAAACCCATCCGACACTGTTAGTCTATTGCGCATTATCAATACTCCTCGACGAGGTATTGGACAAACTACCATTAACAATCTGGTCGCAGCTGCCCAAGAATTAGGAGTTCCATTGTGGGAAATTCTCAGTGATGAAACCTCAGTTCATACATTTGCGGGAAGGTCAGCTAAAGCGGTCAAGAAATTTGCTAAGCTTATGTCTCAATGGCAGGAGCAATTGGAAGACCGAACAGCATTAGAGATTCTCAAAGGGATTATGGAAGAGTCTGGTTATATTGGCGATTTAAGAAACAAAGGAACTGAAGAAGCTGAGAATCGATTGGAAAATATTGTAGAATTGCTTAATGCAGTCCAGCAATTTCAAGAAGAAAACGAAGAAACGAGCTTAGAAGGGTTTCTTGCTAATGCAACTCTTGCCTCTGACATGGATAACCTGGAAGAGGGGAAAAAAGCAGTTTCTTTAATGACCCTTCACTCTGCTAAAGGGTTAGAATTTCCCATTGTCTTTCTAGTCGGCCTAGAACAAGGACTGTTTCCTCACAGTCGTAGTCTCAGAGATCCTGTAGCATTGGAAGAAGAACGGCGTCTGTGTTATGTAGGGATTACTCGGGCTCAGGAACAACTGTTTTTGTCCCATGCTCATGAGCGCCGCTTTTATGGGAATCGGGAACCAGCTAACCCTTCTCAGTTTCTCGAAGAGTTACCCTCAGAGTTAATTGAGCTTTTTGGCGACAGCCCCGCGCTGTACCGTTAGGTCAGCGTCGGGAAGGATAACCAAACAATGTAGCAAAGCGGAATTGTCAAGCAGAAATTACTGGATCAAAGGATAGAGCTATTAAGCTTATAAGTAATTCCGGTTGTGTCATTCCTCGTCGTTTTTATTCTTGTTATAACTGCCTTTTTTAAAAGTCAGTAATTCTGATTGTTAGTTTTTTAGTTTTTCTTTTGACTGGTCAAATGGATGGATGTATTTTATAATTATAAAAGGTCGATAAACAGGACAGTAATTACCATCCATGCGATCAGCCTACCAGTACCGATTGCGATTAACTAAAAACCAGCTCGCAGAATTAGAGCGATGGTTAGAGATGCTGCGTTGTCAGTATAACTACTTGTTGGCTGATCGTTTCCGTTGGTATGAAGAAAATCGGTGTTCTATTAATGCTTGCCCATTGGTTTGTCATTTACCAGACTTAAGGGATAATCCTGATTATTTTTCCCAAAAGCGAACTCTTCCTCAACTTAAAAAAGATAGACCTTGGTATAGCGACATCCACGCTCACGTCTTGCAGGATTGTGTTAAACGAGTCGATTTAGCCTTCAAAAGATTTATTAAAGGCGATTGCAAGGGAAAACGAAGCGGCAGACCCAGGTTCAAAGGCAAAGGAAGATATCGTTCTTTAACCTTTCCTTCCTTGGGAAAGAACCCTATTGATGGAAACTATTTAAAGCTGCCTAAATTTGGTTGGGTCAAGATGGTATACCATAGGCCAATTCCTGACGGGTTTAAAATCAAGACAGCTACAATTACCCGTAAGGCAGATGGCTGCTATGTCACATTGTCGATTCAAGATGATACAGTACCCGAAGTAATTCCCGTAGATCAAATCTCCAATCCTGTGGGAATTGACATGGGGCTTAAGTCCTTTTTGATTAAGTCTGATGGTACTGAGGTAGAGATTCCTCAGTACTACCGGAAGGCTCAGAAACGGCTCAATAAAATTCAAAAAGCTGTTAGTAGATCCAAGAAAGGTAGCAACAATAGAAAAAAATCTGTGGTCAAACTGGGTAAAGCTCACAAAAAAATAGCTGACACCCGAAAAGATTTTCATTTCAAAACAGCGAAAGGGTTACTAGATAATCATGACTTAATAGCTCACGAAAAGCTTAACATTAAAGGTCTAGCTAGAACCAAAATAGCTAAGTCACTTTTAGATGCTGGCTGGGGTCAATTTCTGTCGATTTTATCAATTAAAGCCTTAAATGCTGGGTTGTTGACGGTCGCCGTAAACCCTAAAAATACCAGCCAAAACTGTTCTGATTGTGGAAAAAAAGTACCCAAAAAACTTAAAGAGCGCATTCATTCCTGCCCTCATTGTGGGTATATAGAGGACAGAGATGTAAATGCGGCTAGGAATATTCTGTATTTGGCGGTGGGGCATCCCGTCAGAAGTAAAGCTGTGTGATTCGTTGGTCAGAAACCTAAATCCTTACGGAATTAGGAGGATTGGCCACAAGGTGAAGAGCCTTGATAACTTGATAACCATGTTGG
>NZ_JAAHHS010000090.1 GCF_010692395.1 Moorena sp. SIO3H5 | reverse complement strand
CCTGGATCGGCATACTTCCTAGCAACAATGCCAGTGAAAGGAGCGCGAATTACCGTATCTGCTATCTGTGCCTTGGCATTTTGCACAGCCCCCTCGGCTTGCATCACTCTAGCCCGGGCTTGGGCAATGTCTTCTGGCCGTGCCCCTGCTTGGGCTAGTTTCAAACTTTGTTGTCTTTGCATCACTCTAGCGCGGGCTTGAGCAATGTCTTCTGGCCGTGCCCCTGCTTTTAGGAGTAGCAAAGCTTGCTTGGCTTCGTTTACCCCTGCTTCGGCTGTATCACGAGCTGTCCGGGCTTGATTAAACTCTTTCACAGAAATAGCACCAGCCGTTGCTAATTCCTGGTTGCGCTGGAGGTCATCGTCAGCTTCTTGCAGATTTGCTTGTGCTTTTTCTAATCGTGCCAAGCCCTGAGCAATATCTTCTCTACGATTGCCAGCCAGCAACTTTTCCAAATTTGCTTGTGCCTCAGCCAGTTGTGCCTGAGCTTGGGCAATATCTTCTCGACGATTGCCAGCTAGCAACTTTTGCAGATTTGCTTGTCTCTCAGCTAGTTGTCCTTCTGCCTGAGTTAATTGCCCGGTGAGATTGGAGTCATCCATATAGGCAAGAATTTGCCCTTTTTGTACGCGATCGCCTTCTTTGACTAACAGAGTTTTCAGCAATCCTGTAGTTTTGGGGCTAAGATTAATCGCACGTTCGGGCTCAATGACGCCATTAGCAGAAACTGTGATCGCTAGGTTCAGTTTTTCTACCGATACAGTTTGCATTTGGGTTTTTGCTTGTTGATTTGGCAGGATAACCCGCTGGCGATAAGCTGCATAGCCTCCTCCCAATACGAGGCACAAAAGGAGTAGTCTTAGCAGCCATTTAGCTAACCTATTTTTACCAAAATTGAAATCTGCCCATGGCTGGTTTGCCTGAAAAGCCATTATTCACTCCTTTTCTGGCACTGCTTTACTAGAATTATTCTGAAAGTCCTGGGAACCTTTGTAGTCAGATAAATCGGCTAACGTCTGCAATGATTGTTTTCCTAAATACAACTGACCGTTAATCTCCCAAGTGGGAAAGCCTTTAATCTTGGCGGCCTTGCAGAGGTCTGGGGGAGAGTTTTTACCTTTAGCATCACACTCAATGTAATTCACTTGGCTCCAGGCACCTTGACCAAACATTTCTTTTTGCTCATTGCAATGATCGCACCAAAATGCACCATACATTTTCGCTTCTAGTTTTTGCAAATGCTCTGCTAGAGCGATGTGTGCTTTACTAGAAGACCTGGTTATAGTATAGTTGATCTCGCTGGCAGAGGGACTGATATTCCCCAGGGTATAAAGACCCAGTAGCCCAAGGAGCAACAGTATCACTACCATAGTCGCCGTGAGCAGTTGTTGTGCGGGTAGGAATCAACCAATAAACAAGATAGATTATCAATAAGGGTAGAAGTAAAGATAATTAATAATTTCTGAAACCCTTATCTATCAAAATATACGAGCTTGTAAATCAAAAAAAATATCTAAAAAGCCTAAACTCCTATAAAATTAGAATTTGGGCAAAATTTAATATCTGCATAGCCTTTAACCATACTTTAGCTAAGGTTTCCACAAAGGAGACCGTCGAGCTGTTTGCAGTTACTGACAGCAAAACACAACAGGGCTACTCACACGTAGTACCCGATTAATCTGTAAACCATTAGTTGGAGGTGCAGCGGAAAGGGGCTGAGTGCGCTATTGCGTCTACACTTTGAAAGCTCCTTGCTAACTCTCACCCTTAGGGTGTCAGTGGTGTATTCTGCTGCAAAATTTTCGATGAAAAAAATCAGTATTTTTCTGTGGGCGGCACTATTGTCTGGTGCCATGCTCATGATTCCACAGCCAGCTCAGGCGATTGAAAAGGTAATCGAGCCGGTCAGTCACTTTGATACTGGCACAGAAGGTTGGAGCGTTGTTGACGTCAATGATCAAGAATTTGACCCCGAACAGTCTAGAATCTGTGGATTTATCACTGGTGGCTACATTCATAACGATGATCAAGTCAGTGATGGTTCCTACGATTACGTTGCTCCCGAGAAGTTTGTTGGTGACAAATCCAGTTTTTTCAATGGAAACCTCAGGTTTGCTGTTGAGGTTAATTTGGAAAATAGCGATGAGATTACCGAGGATATCAATAGTTTAAATAACAGTTTAATAAATGGTTTAACCATAAGTGGTGGTGGTTTGGAACTACAGAACCATGTATCGACGCCCACTATAAACCAATGGACTCCCTACACGATACCCCTGAATGCAGAGGGTGGATGGATCAAAACTGACAGCAATGAAGCAGCGACGAATTTAGAAATAATGCAAGTCCTGACAGATTTGGATTATTTAAAAATTAATGGAGATTGGTTCACAAATACCAACAAAGACCGTTCCAGTCTCGATGAAGTTCTCTGGGAAAAGTGTGGATCTCTCTACGTATATGAACCCCCAAATAATTCTGCCCCTGTGGTGGCTAATCCCATTGGCGCTCAAAGCATTAACGAGAATGAGCCTTTTACCCTGACAATTGGGGAAGCAACATTTAGCGATCGCGATGGAGATAGTCTGAGCTTGAGTGCAACCATACCCAGCTGGTTGAATTTCGATGGCACTACCTTCAGTGGTACTCCTAGTAGGGATGACATTGGCACAAGCACAATTACTGTAACAGCCTCTGACCGGCTATGCCAAACGGTCAGCGATGCCTTTGAACTTCAGGTTAACCATATTCCTGTGCGTACTGAAATTGCCAATTCAGTGGAGGATTTTTCTGATACTCAAGGAGAGCATAACTGGTTCTATGGCTACTACGATGGTTCCCTGACCAGTGCTGATTTCCATGAAATGGAGGAATACACTGAGGGGTCCTGGAAAGTCAAGCAAGGAAAATACTGGACTGAGCTATCTAACACTATTGCTCATCCCAACGGTCCCAAAACCACCGGTAGACGGCAAAAGGTTGAGCAGTGGGGAGTTCGTCGCTGGGTTAGTGACATTGAAGGGGAAGTTACCTTCAAGGGTCACCTCGCCAAAAAAGACCATCGTACTGCCAGCGATGGTGTGATTGCCTATATCTTTGTTGATGGTACTAAAATCTGGTCTGACGCAATCGATGGTAATGATGCTGTTGGGGTTTATTTTACTGTATCGAGCACGGTTGAAAAGGGCTCAGTAGTTGACTTTGCCCTGGCACCTGGCAATAGCGACTTTTTTGATAAGAGCACATTCACTATTAGCATCATTGGTTTGTTGTAGAGCTTAAGCGGTCAGCGGAAGGCCTTTGGCCACGCTACGCGAACAGCGGAAGGCCTTTGGCCACGCTACGCGAACAGCAGTTATGGGAGTCACGAAATTAAGTACTGACTCCCTTGGCACCAGCTAATTCTATTGTTGGTTAATAGTTTGATTCAGCAACAGCGCGATGGCGAAGCGGTTCCAAAGGAACATCGCGTTTTTTTAGTTCACGATCAACCTAAAATAGACTTTACAGATGGATGCACCAATTCATCAGGGACTTGGTTTTGCTCAATATACTCATTAATCTCTCCCTGATTGTCAAGATAGAAACTTAAGGCATCAAATACTTGCGCCAGAGTCAAATGAGTTAGATGGTTTAGAATTTCTTCTGGCATAATACCCAAGCGCCATAAACCAACAATAGCACGCACAGATGTCCGAGTGCCGATGATGATTGGTTCTCCGTTCAAAATTTCCGGATTACGAGTAACGTAGCGCGAGATAGTTTTAGCAGTCATAAGGCTCTTTGCTTTGGGAAACCAGTGCTATGTCTAATTTACCAATAAGATTTCGGCGTTGCTTAATAATGGAATGATTTTAAGAGTTTTCTGGAATGGGCATCTTCCGTGGAAGCGATGCAGCGCGGTCTTGGGGGTTCCCCCCATGAGCGACTGCATCAAGACACTGGCATCTTGCCAGTTTCATGCTTATTTTCGAGCGGGCAGGATGCCCACTCTACTCCTATTCATTCCTAAATTCAGCAACGCCAAGATTTCAGATCAGCATATGCTGATAGCTTACCTTATTTGGTGAGAGCTTCCATAGTAGATACCCTGAAAATAAGTGCCATTTTTACCTAAGACTTACCCTCTATATATGCTCTAATAGTTTTAATTAAATGGTTTTTACTTAGTTGACATTTATATAACTCATCATAGAATTGACTATCTACTTCTCGCCAACTTATCCAACCGAGCCAACTAGTATGGGAATATTTATTATCTGTAAAACTATAAGCAACTAACTTGGAACCATTTTTGAGGGAAATTATACAAAAATCATCCTGAGGGCTAATTATGTTCTCAATATCGTCTTGATAGACCATAATTTTAAAGGAATATTGATTGATCAGTTTTGATTTTATTTCATCATCAAGGGAATCGTAAAAATACCGAAATTCATCCTCTTCATATTCAATCAGATATCGTTCAGCCACTGGAACGTCCAAAAAATCTTTCAATTGCTGCTTATTTTTAAGGTTTTTGAGGAAATGTAATGAACAAATTGCCTTAACCGTACCCTCTTTGTATAACTCAGCCAGAGTGCGAATCTCCGAAAAAACAATTTTTCCTTGTTGTAGATATGAACTACTTTTGATTAGTGTTTTGAGGCTGTCTATTTTTTCAAGAAATTGCGGTATAGTTTGGCGTTTACTATATTGACGATCTAAAACAGCTACTAATTCTGGTTTTTCGCTGAGCAGTAAATGCTGCCGTAGTTGTTCTTTTAAACTATCTAAGTTATCTTGATAGTCTTGCTCCCAATAGATAGATTTTATATCTAGTCCTTCTTCAATATCTGCACTGTTATTGGTATTCCAATGTGCTACAAAAAAACCTATTGTCTGAGTTTTGCCCGATTGAGATTCCGATAGAACTCTCCAAGTTTCAATACACCTATATATAGGTTTATCTTCAACCATACTAAGATCATATACCTTAGTGAATTCATAACTAAAAGATGCTTCTTGCTCTCTGGCATTACTTTCATTACTTTTAACACTAAATTCTATATTGGGGATTATATCGTTCAAATTCCATCCAGCTTCCCTTGACTGTTCGCTTTTATTTATGGCTTTAGTTTCCCCCTTAATATTAAGTGTTATTTCTCCTTCGTCTTTGCTAGCATAATGTTTGCTTTCTCGTTGCAGCTTTATTTTGACGACAAAATCCTTCCCAGGCTCATAAAGTTTAAGTCTGATAAGAATAGGTTTAAGTATGAATTCATATAGTAGAGATAAGCATAGAGCTATAAAAGCACTTAGGGGTAATAGATATATCCAAATCTGTGAATTGAGCGGTTTTTTTAGTAAATAAAGTAAGTTTTTTTCTTGTACAATTTGATGGCTTTTATCCAGGAATATATCTAAACATAAAATATAGTAGTCTTTGGTATCTTGGTCTTTAAATTTATACCATATAGTCCTCATTTTATTCGGCTCATTTTCATCATTTATATCTATATATATACCAGTAACACCTAACTGATTAGAGTCGTTATCTCTATTTGGAAAACTAGAAAAATAATTATTTTCAGTAGCTTTAAACCAAGGTCTTGTTTTAAAATCTATCTGTGAGCTAAAAGGCTGGTCAGTAAATGGATAAGATAGCAAAAAACGTGTTCTAGTATTAAAAATATAAATACTATTTATTCTTAGATCAGGAATTTTTTTCCAATACTCTTCATCATTGGTTAAAAAAGTAATCACTTCTTTGCTAAAATTATGAAAATTTTGGATAGCAATACTATCGTCATTATCATTTGTTTTACTTTTAACATGCTTACCTATATTCTTTATCATCATGTCAGCAAAAATTTGAAAAATTTTATCATTTGGACTTTGTTTTTTTTGTTCAATGCGATTATTACTTTGTTTTGAATCAAAGTCGATTACACCAGAATAATTATAGTAGGCTTTAAGCATGTCATCTGTCTTAAGTATTTTCCAGGGAATATACTCTTCATTTGGTACATATCGATTATCAACAATTATTTTGTGTTCTATTCCTCTAATAACTCTCCTATTTTTAGATTTTCTATAATATTTATTATAATATTTTTTTAAGTTTTCTTGTGTTTGTTCTATAAAATCAGAAAATACTTTTGTAGAATCTACTTTTTTAGAGTCTACTTTTAGGTCTAGATCTTCATACCAGAAATTTATTTGTTTGTACTTCTCAATTTCTAGATGATTTTTGACAACATATCCAAAAGAAATGATCAGCACCATCGATACTATATAAGAAATGAAAAATTTATAGGATAATGTATAGGAGAATAAACGATGTATTAATTGAAATGAATTGTTGTCTGAGTTCGGATTGGAGTGTGAAGATAGCATAAGTCTAATTTCCTATTTCAAGGTAGGTGTTTGCATGGAACGGATGGCCATTACTTAATTTAGTAATTAAGTAATGAATACGGTGAGATAACCATCCGATTAAAACTATTCAGTAACTTCCTCTAAATGAATTTACTGTTTGTATCTATTTACTTATCTCTCCTAAGAACGAAGATTGTGCAGAAGGAGAAAACTTTTTAATAGCCAAGTAAAAATACTTATAAAATTTGTCGGCTCCACTCCAAGTGTTATAGCGCTACGCGCAAGGCAAGAGGTAAGAGGTAAAAGTTTACTACAAAAGGTTTTCTGCTTGTATTAATGTCCTAACTTTAATGTGTAGTGCTATACAGCAGGCATTGCTGAATCTTCAGATCAATATAAGTGGGATTTTGGGGATAATATTTTTATTTCTTGATAGTAAGTTTGTTGTAGAGAACCCTGATTGACTGACTTTAGTTCCAAAACCTTTGATATTACCTAGGGAGCAGTAGACTAATAGCAAAATCTAACACAACCACTGCCAGGGTTAGGTTTGACTATGTTCAAACCAACCTACTAAGCTGCAATAATAAGTCTATTAGCTGAACCCTGATTACTACGATTAAATAATAGCGATCGCGTAGCGTGGCCTACGGCCAATCGCTTTTAGCGTGGCCTAAGGCCAATCGCATTCTGTTAGTTCACTGCTTCCTTATTTGGTTTTGGCATTTGGTCTGGGTAGTGATGATGCGTTCGCTTAGCGTGGCCTAAGGCCAATCACTACAGCCAACTTCTCACCTTTCCCTATCTGTATTGATGTTTATATCAAATTTATTTATACTTAGCAATGAGTATTTGGACTTATTTTTATTTATATAAATGATTTGTAAAACTATATTGTGATTTTTTCTAAACTAAAAAACTCTGTATTCCTTACTGCTATTAACTATTGGGAGTTTTATGCTGCCTAATGCTTTGGATTATTTGTTCACATCTCAAATCGAAATACGATAGTAATCTTAATTTCCTTCATGTCCCTTCGGCAGTGCTTCAGTTTGACCCGGTGGGTGGAACGGGCATCTTGGTGGAACCTACATCTTGGTGGAACAGGCATCTTGCCTGTTCCAATTTTCGGACGGGCTGTCCCAACGCTGACGACGAGACGGACAATGAGAGTTTCTTACCTAAAGCACCCTACGCCTCCCTACCCCACTTTTCCCCACCTGGTAATTCAGTTAAATGATCATCTAAAACGGCTGGTAGTTCTTTAGCTGAATACCGGTAAGTGAGACTAAGTAAACTATTGGCAGTCAAAATCAGCTGTGCTTTATCCAGCCTCTGGGAAAGTTGAGACCGCCTTAACTCTCCATTGAAAACTTCCAGACTAGCGGGAGCGATCGCTGCTTCTAGTGCTTCCTCTAATCTGGGCTGCCATTGATCAGGCTTAATGTAATAGGATGTCTTATTATCTTTAAGATTAAGCTTTTTAATTTCCAGAATTGAACTGGAAATTGAAGCTGCCCAAGAATTGGTTAAACGCTGCTCTACTTGATTTTTAATTAAGTGGATAAATAGCCTGACTAGGAACGAATCAATATTACGCAAAATTGCCTGTTTACTCATCCCTTCTAATTCATCGACAATTGCTAAAGCATCTGCGTATCGTCCTTCTACAATACTAGTTTTGAGGTCTATAAGTTCTTGTGTCATAGGTAAGGGAATTGTTAGGGAGTAGGGAGCAGAGAGTAGGCAATAAGGAAAAAATATTGTGTACCTGATTAGGCTATAATCCGCTATTATATATAATACGTGGTGATAATGCGTAGGCTACTTGCCAAAATCATACCCTAATTCAACAACACCTGGTATTTGACTATGGTAATTATTGTTTTTGAAGCAAATACCCAGGAGATTTTACAATTGATAGCGTAACATTCTACCAAGATACCGTCGAAAAAATTCTTAAAGACTATGCGGCTATCCCATACAGTTATGGTGATATTAAGCAGTATGTCATTATTGATGCCGAGCTTACTCATTTCCTACTGTTTAACGAAGGATGGAAGGGCAAAAAAAGAGTCCATGGCGTTGTCACCCATGTTGAGATTCGTCAGAGCAAACTCTGGATTCATTATGATGGCATCGAAGACGGCATTACCGATGAACTAGTGGCGGCAGGTGTGCCAAAGGATCATATTGTCCTGGCGTTTCATCCTCCCCATTTACGTCAACATACCGGATATGCGATCGCATAACCCCAATCACAAATATAGCAATTATCATAGCTATGAGGTACACAATTTCTGAATTTTAGGGAACAGGGAACAGGGAACAGGGAATAGCGATGCGCTGGATCAAGACAGGGAATCAAAATCAAAGAAGACTGTACCTCATAACTGCGATAAACGCTATAAACCGAGGAATAAGACAATTCTCAAAAAAGTGCGATCGCATCAGCCCTAACCAGTCAGTCCGCAACTTGATGCGATCGCATCCCATAGTTATTCAAGTAAGAAGTCAGTAGTAGGGTGCGTTCATAACCCACCGATCCCATTAACAATTCCCTCTTCTTTCTTCCCTACTCCCTACTCCCTACTCCCTACTCCCTGGTTCCTGTTCCCGACTCCCGACTCCCGATTCCCGATTCCCTAAAATCCTAACCCAATCGAGATTCAATAATAGCGATCGCATTAGCAATGCCATCTTCATCCCGGATTTGTTTCCCCAAGGCTTCAGCATTTTGCTGAATAGTCTGGTTTGTCGTCACTTCGCGGATAGCAGTAGCCAGCTTCTCGGCAGTCAACGTCTTCTGGGGAATCGGTTTACTGCCCACACCAAGGGCATGAACACGCTGGCCCCAAAAGGGTTGGTCCCCAAAAAAGGGACAAATGATGCTCGGACGACCTGCCCGTAAGCCAGCAGCAGTAGTGCCAGCCCCACCATGATGCACCACTGCGGCCATACGGGGGAAAAGCCAATCGTGGGGAGCGCTGTCAATTTTTAAAATGCTGTCTGGCAAGTCATCTACAACCAAGCCACCCCAACCGGTAGCAATAATCCCCCGCACATTGGCTTGCTGTAACCCTTCAATCACAATTTCCGTCACCCGCTGGGGATCTCGTCCAGCCATACTGCCAAAACCCACATAAACCGGAGGATTGCCAGCATCAAGGAAATTCTGTAACTCAGCCGGTGGTTGCCATGTATCTTGTTGCTCTAGAAACCAGTAGCCGGTTGCCACCACACTCTCAGGCCAATCCGTAGCTTCATCGCACACAAACTTACTGTAACAATATAAAACCGGAATCTGTTCACCGGTAGTGGTACGCAGAATATTAAAATTGCCGGGTTGGGGTGGCAAATCATGGTCAGCTCGCCACGTTTTAACAGGTTTGCCTGCTGAAAACTCCATTAATCGATTGATGAAGCGATAGGTCAGTTTGTTATACCAGCCCCCTAAAGGCCATTTCGGGAAGCCCATGTTAGGAAATTCAGCGGTAGGCACCAGCATCGGCAAGGGAACCGCCATGATCACGGGAATGCCCAATTTTTCGGCGAAATGAGGGCCCCCATAGGTTTTGGGGTGGAAGATGATCAGATCCGGCTTGGCTTGTTGTGCGGAATTCCAAGTATCCTTAAGCATCATCCGTTGCATGGGAGCAACTTGTTTAGATAACTTGCGAGTCAGTTTGATGATTTCCCAGAGGTTGGTCGTATTTTCCATGGCATCGCGACCTTGATCTGAATTCATCAACTTCATCATCTCATCGGTCATATAGCCATAACTTAAGCCATGCTCGGTGATGAATAATTCAAAACTGGCACTAGTACAGACTGTGACGGTATGTCCTGCTGCTTTTAAACCTTTGCCCAATGCCACATAGGGCTGGACATCGCCACGGGAACCGAGAGTTAGGATAAATATATGCATAGGTCAGCTCTCTGGTCAACAGTAATGGAACATGTATCAACCTCTCAAACACACACAGCAGCAGTTTGTAGAGGAAGCATCATCCAAGAATTCCTCTTAATTATAAATCCTCCATTATAAACCTGGAGTAACAATCCCTCTATAAATACTGCTCTTAAAGTCGGAGACCAATTAGCTGCTCAGATGGAGAAACCCTATGCCTTATACTACTCGTACTAGTAAAACTGCATTTACTTAATTTTTCACAATGATCTGGAGTAAGGGATGAAATACGTTTTACAAATTTTTAAAATTATCAAATACCCCTATGTCAAGCATGCCGTCATTTTAATAACAGTACTATTATTAATAATTCCTGACCTCATAGAACCCCTTATTATTCAGAATCTTTTCGATAACGTTTTCCCCAACAAAGATATCAAGTTATTAATTTTAATGGTTTTAGCTTTTGGGGTAGCAAGGATTTTTGGGTTTTTACTAGAAATACTGGAGGATTATTTATCTGCTTCTTTTGGCCCGCAAATAATTTTTAGAATAAGACAAAAATTATATTATCATCTTCAACAAATCGATTTTATTACCTACAGTGAAACACCGAATGGTGAACTGGTATCCAGATTACTTAATGATGTGAATTATTTAGAAGAATTTTTATTAGTAGTTTTTCCGAGTACCATCGAAAATATATTAACTGTCAGTTTGATAACTATATTGTTAGTTAAGTTTAATTGGCTTTTAGCTTTAGTATTAATTCCGCTATCATGTTTATTGAACTTTGCCTATAAAATAAAAGATAAAGAGATAGAAGAGTTAAGCGCTATCAATCGACAATATATTTCTGAATTTCAAAAATTTTTCAACGAAAACATAGAACTACACTATTTGATAAAAGTGTTTGGTTTAGAAAAAAATCGATTAAAACAACATACCACAATCACCCAAAAATATATCAGAAATAATATTAAATTTGTTACCCTATCCACACTAGTAGAATCCTTGGCAGAACTTATACCTCTAACTTCCAAAATTGTTTTATATGGATTAGGAGGATATCTTCTCATCAATAATCAACTTACCTTAGGTAGTTTAATTGCTTTTGACTATTTATTGGGTCTTCTTGTGGAGCCTTTATCTTCGGTTTTTAAGATTAATCTAAAGTTACAAGCTACCATCCCAGCTATCAAAAGAATTCTGGAATATTTAGAACTGGACACAGAAAAGGAAGGAGATTTAACAGTCAATAAAATCAATTACTTGACCTTTGAAAAAGTTAATTTTGAATACCAAAAATATCAACCCATTTTAAAAAATCTCACCTTTGATATCAAAGCCGGTCAAAACATTGCTTTTGTAGGAACTTCGGGGGCAGGAAAAACTACAATAACTAATTTATTATTTAGATTTTACAATCCCAAAGAGGGTTCGATCAAGATTAATGATATTGATATTAGCTCTCTAAAAATAAAATCATTAAGACAAGCGTTAGGAGTCTGTTCTCAAGATACATTGTTGTTTAATACTACAATCCAAGAAAATTTAAAGTACGGAAACTTAAACGCAACAGATCGAGAAATTATAGAAGCTTGCAAGTTGTCACATATTCATCATTTTATTGAAACTTTACCAGAAAAGTATGAAACTATAGTTGGCGAAAGAGGCATCAAACTTTCTGGAGGACAAAAGCAGAGGCTTGCTATTGCTAGAGTAATCTTAAAAAATCCTCAAATTTTAATTCTAGATGAAGCCACATCTCATCTTGATAGTGAATCAGAAAATATTATCCAAGAATCACTTAAAACCGTTGCCGAAGGTAGAACAACAATAATCATTGCTCACCGATTATCTACAGTGGTAAATTGCGATCGCATATTTGTTTTGAATCAGGGCAAAATTGTCGAAGAAGGAAAACATCAAGAACTCCTGAAAAGTCAAGGAGTTTATTATAAACTTTGGCATGAACAATTTAGATTTGAGCCGATTCAGTAACTCTTCCCAGTATTAGTCTGTCTTCTGGATATGCTCCGAAGTCTTTGGTTAGTAAGTAGGAATTATTTGGGGATTTAATAGCTAAATAATCCTTAGCCTGTTCCCAAGACTCCAATCTTCGCATCCAATGCCGATAGTAGATCATAGCGACAGTTCTAGCACGGGAAGCTTGTGCTTTAGTAAAAAATAAGCTTTCATTAATTTCAGTATCTATACTCATTACATTCATGAACATATTTTTGGCATGCAAATTTTCAGCAAATTTTTTATGCCAAGGCCAAATACTGGCTTTGTTGATATTAATCGGATTCCAGATAGTATCTGGAGTTACTCCCAGGCAAGGCCTATTAAAATCTTTACCATGTTTACCAAGGTGATACAATTGAAAACAATGTCCTAAGTCATGGCTAAGAACATCGCCAGTTTCACAGTCATATTTTGGATTAAGGTGGTTGGGTCGATCGTATCCTAAACTATCAACAATCAGGCACAAAAAACCAAGTTTTCGAGGATAAAATTTGCTGCGATATCGGATTTGGGGCAAATTGGCATAACCTCCAGGATCGCGTCCGGAGAAATCTCGTTGCATTAAGACCGCAACATTAAAACAGTTTGGGGATGTGGGAATTTCATCAATCCACTTTCCTTTGTTTGTTTTCACTGGATTGCGAGTATTAACTTCGGAAATTCCAGTTAATCGAAACCGAAATCCCATGGCTCCAATGCGGTCAATACAAGTTTGGTAAAAATCAGAATAAGGCAATAGATACTTGCGCAGATGTTCTTTAGCATACTCTGCCCCTTCCATAGAAAAATCAAAATTTACCTTTTCCAGATTCTTTTCAATTAACCATTTCAAGTAAGCTCGATCGTGATTCTTTTTGATCGAGTCATAATCTCTCTGAATGTCGTAATTATGATTGGGAATAAACTGTCGTAAGTCATTCCCTAAAATCTCTGGGTGGTCGATCAGATCTATGATATAGTCTTCTTCGCTAAAGTTAACTAGATAAAAATGAATTGGAAACTCCCAAATATAGGAGTCATGGATAGGAAGCAGATCCGGAAAGGTTTTTTTCCGAGTTAGCTCCATGATTTCTAGGAAGTCTGCAAATGATTTGGAACGGAAATAGTGATACAGAGTGAATTCCCGACCCTCTTGTTGATAAATTCGCTGATTGAAGAATGTTTCATTAACTCTAAAATCGTAAGCAAAGAAGATATTGATAAATTCCTCGATACTGTTGTAAAATTCCCCCCGAATGCGATCGCTAATTTCTGCTATTCCTAGATAACAGTTGATTAAAGGATCTAATTGATTGATGTCTAGGGTTAGAGGCAATTTAGGCATTATCGCAGAAAGCCGTTTTTTAAATGTATGGTAGTGCGTTGCATAACTATAGGTTAAATGTAGGTTAAATTATCAAACTGTTTCAACAATGAGTTTATGATCACTTTTCTGCTGTCGGAAAGCATCTCGTTTTTCTTTCCAATGGGAAATAATCGGTTTCATCGTTTCCGATTTCATGTATTTTTCACCTTTTCTTGCCTCCATTCTTTCTAAGAAAGAATCAATATTGGAAACATTCATAAAGTCATGGGACAAGGAAATAGAATCTGATAAAGTTAAGGTTTGATGCCACCAAGCATTTGGTAAAATTAATACTTCACCTGGTTCGAGAACAAAATCATAAGGCGCAGATGCGTTCATATAAAGGGGATATTTAACTAAATCGGGATTGGTTAAGTCAACTTGACCGTCATACATCCATTTTTCATCTTCAGGGGGGTGAATTATCCACCTTTTGCGACCAGAAATTTGAGCAGAATACACATGCTGTCCTAATCTATCCGAATGATTGGCAATCCCAGAACCTTTAGTGCCCATAAAAATCCAGGTCAAGGCATTTAATTCTTTTTTAGGTAGCTCTAAAATCCAATCTTTTTCCTTGTTGTTCAAGGGTTCAATTGTATCAAAATCTTCAGCAAGGATATCATAAAAGTCATCCAGACACCACATGGAATAATGGGGTTGGTCGAATTTGGTTTCCAGATACTTTCTTAATCGTATTTTTTTAGACTTATCGTCGTGACCATGGAAATACTGAATAAAAGCATTGCCAAACCTCTCTCGAAAATAATCTAAATTCCACTTGTGCAGAGCTGGCCAATGATTGATTTGATTCTGGAGAATAACTGGTTGATGAGGAATGAGGTATTTTTCTAACAACTCTTCAAAAGAAATGGAGTAAGAAATGCGCTCAATAGGAGTCGTTTTTCTTTGGGGAAGTTGAGCAGACCAATTTGCTTGTATTGACTGACTGGCGCGATAAAATGTCTCTACTTTAGGATCGATATTGTGAGATTGATTGAGTTCGGAAATATAATGGTAATAATTTGTTTCATTGACAAGATCGTGGGTAATGGAAATAGAATCTGATAAAATTTCAGTTTGATGCCACCACCCAACGGGAAGAATTAAGATTTCACCAGTTTCTAAAATGAAGTCGAGAGCTTTTGCTTCCTTAAAATTAGGGTATTTTTCAATCGATTCTTCTCGTTTTAACCAGTCAGCTTTACCCTCATACATAAACTCGGATTCTTCTGGAGGAGAAACAATCCAGCGCTTTGTTCCCATAATTTGAGCTGACCAGAGATGAGTCCCCATACTATCTTGATGATTCTTAATACCCGTGCCAGTATTGCCAATAAAAATTACATTCATTTCCCCATGAATAGTTTTGGGAAGATCCAATAACCAGTTAAATTTAGGGTCTGACAGAATTGTCCCGACAAGGGGATAATCTGGGGAGAGTATGGGAAATAGTTCTTTTGTATATAGGCTAGAATATAAGATTTCTCCCTGTTGCATTTTAGCGAACATCTTTTTCAATCTCATTTGAGATGACTTAGCTTCGTTGCCAGAAGGGAAAACATTGGTATAAATGTTACCATACTTTTCCTGAAACCAGGAAAAACTCCACTTATTAATTGCTTCCCAGTCATCAATTAAACCTCTAATGATAACCGGTTTTCTTTTATAAAGATAATCATCAATAATTGTGCGGCTATTCACACTAGCATCTAGGTAATCTATCCTTTCGTTAGCATAGTAGTTTTGGAGATTTTTTTCGCATTTAGACATGGGATTTATCCTTGTTATTATTTCAACGTTTAAACAAAAGCTTGTTTCTCTGGTTAAACATTAGTAAAATAGTTGATAATTTATGGTTTTTAGCATAGTTTTTAATATGTTTCAGTTTTTGGCTAGGATTATCGTCATTATCAAAAATATTTTGCAGAGCTTCGGTATCATCTGCTGATAAAGCCAAAGCATTTTTTTGAAACATTTTCGAGAGAACTAACAGTAATTCCGAATTGGCTTCGTAAAATGAGAACGAAAGGGCAATATTGCGTTGAAAACTATCCACTGTATGCCACCAACTACAAGGAATGTAGAGGACATCTCCGGGATGGATTTCGGTTTCATACAAAGTTGCCTGTTCAAAAAGAGGATATTGTTGGTAATCTGGTTGATGGATATCGATAGGTGAATAGTTGGAATATTCTTCTCCGTCTTTTGAATACATATAAGCTGTTTCAGCAATATCGACCAGCGTCAACTTCTTATATCCGCTGACCTGGCAGAGAAGATTCTCATACCAGTCATGGTGAAAGGCAATACTATTTCCTCCTCGGGTCATCAACATGCGACGTTTGTAAAATACGTCAAAGGCATGGAAGAGATCGATATCTGGGACATTATTGACTAAAGCTGGGAATAGCCAACTACCAACAAAATAGTCGGTTTCCCCTTCTGGAAGGGTTAATCTATCTAAAAATCTGGAAAAAGGCATATAAACTTTCTCAGCATCGTCGAAAATTCTCCCCTCAAATTGCTCTCTGGATGTTTCGACATCTACTGTATTAAACCCCACAACCTGCTCCAAATACTCATTAGTCCACAGGTGAATGGCATCCCAGTGTTTTACTCCTCCGCAAATAACTAATGGAGTATTATTTTGCACATAGTTTCGGTAGAACTCCTCTTTGGATATTTGTTCGACTTTGGGAACTCTCGCTCTTTTATTTTTTATTTTGTAGCTGGATAATATATTCATCGCGATCGCTTTTCCATAAGTTTACCAAACCTCAGTAGGTACTATGACCGTAGAGAATATCAAAAAGGCTTTCTTCAATTAAACGGCGAAAAATTTGATGAAAATAGTAAGACGTTCCCTGCTCTTTGAGATATTTCCGGTGATATTTTTTCAGTTGAGCGTTACGTTTAGAAGCTTTTTGCTCAGATCTAATGATAGCCAGTAAGTCGTTTTTGACCGATTCATCCACCGGAAGGGTATCACAGTCTACCAATTTCTCTACAACATTGAGCCGTTGAGCCATTGTCTCGTTGATGATGTAAGACACTGCAATATTCCTGCCAAAGGAAGTGACGCGATGCCACCAGTAACAAGGAACATACAAAATATCGCCTTTTTTAATGCGAGCTACGTAAGGAGTGGCATGCTTTAGGAGAGGGAATTGCGCGGAATCCAGGCGATCGAGATCGATAGCAGAAATAAACTGTTCAGGGGTTGCCGGATACAGGTACTTGAAATCGGTGATATCAAAGAGCAGGAATTCTTTTTCCCCATCACATTGGCACATGATATTTTCATTGTCGTCATAGTGCAAATGGGATTTTTGACCGCCGTTGCCCCAAAACAATGTCCTTCTCCTGGAAATAGGGAAGGTTTCTAAAACAGGATGAGTTCCCAAATCTTGATGTAAAACAGGAAATAGGTTCTGGTCTGAAATATAGTAATTCTTATCAATACTTTGATAGCGTTCGATGAAGTCGGTGACACTCATCTTTTCCTGAAGACTATCTTGAAGATTTACCTTTCCTTCCTGAGAATAGGAAAAGATATCAACCTTGACTGGTTGTTCTCCGACGACTTGTTTTAAATAGTCGTCTTCCCACTGCATGGCTTGCCAATGCTGAATACCTTGGCGAATAATAACGGGGCGGTGCTTAGCAACATACTCATTGGCAAAAGTTTCATTATCAATCGTTTTGACTTCCGCTACAGGAATTGGGTTTTTGAGGTTTATTGGATGATGGTTTGATAGCTGTTCGATGCTTAAATTTAACATAACGAGTAATAAGGATCTAGCGTTTTTCGCAGTTATGAGGTACGCTTTGAAATCTCAAAGTCCCCCTTATTAAGGGGGATTTAGGGGGATCAATTTGTACCTTATGGGATATATAATTGCTATAAGTTATTCTAAACTTCTTATAAAATCGGTATATTATTTATTATTTGGTTAATTCATACTTCAAAAATCCCAACGTTCATTCGATAAAAATTTTGCATCAAATAGACAACCGGATAACTATAGTTACCTTTATGGAGTTCATTTTTAACCATAGGCTGAACACGTTCAAACGCATTTTTAACAGCAATAATACCCTCTTGTTTATTTTTTAAAAATTCATACAAAAGACCTAGCTTTAGATATAAATAGAAAATATTACACTCCCTTAAACAACCTTCATTTTGCAGCTCTTGCTGAGTATTAATCGCCGTTTCATCTCGATAGTATAACATAGTCAGCATAGTCTGTTTGTCTGATTCAGAGATCGGTAAAGCATCGTTTTTGACTAACTTTATATAGGCCATTAATTGTGAAATCCGATCGGTTCTTACATAAGACAACGCCATGTTCCTGCCTTGGGAACGGACGCTATGCCACCAGTATCCGGGAACGTATAACATATCCCCTGGATAAAGATGAGCATTATATCTGGTGACTTCTTTAAAGAGGGGAAAGGTTTGATCATCCACATTATTCACATCTACTGGCGAAAAGTCTGGACTATCTGGATGATCGTAAGCATACATTTTGCGAAAATCTGCGATATCAAAGAGAGGAAACTCTTTCTCGCCATCAATCAAAACATAGATATTTTCTTCATCGTCATAATGGAGTGGCGCATATTGTTCTCCTGCACCGAGAAAGAATCCAGTTCGCTTATGATAGTGCTCTAACCGATTGAATCCTTCCAATATTTCATGGTTGCCCATGTCTTGAACTAAAATACTGGGTATATCAGAATCATTAATGTAATATTGAGAATTATCTTGATAGTGAGCTAAAAATTCACCAAATTTCATATATTCCATGGGAGATTGGTGGTTAAAACCAAAATCATCACGAATAGATGTGGTTTTAAAAATTTTTCTATTGCCAGCAAGTTTCTTTAAATAATCATCAGAATGCCATTTTTTAACAGCTGGCCAATCTTTAGCCCCACCTCGAATCAGGCACGGAGTATTTTTGAGAAAATAATCTTGATAAAACTCTGCTTGGGTAATACTAGTTAATACAGGTACTTCTCTTTCCACTCTTCCTTGCACCGTTCCTTGATAATTAGGCGGAATCAATCAATTTTCCCTAGGGGATAGGCTGAGAAATCATCAAAATAGTCTCGCTAACTAGCTAGAACAAAAATCATTCGAAATTGAAAATCCCCGCCAATTCAGTGGGGGGATTCCTATAAACCCAGCGTGGTTGATTGAAGAAGAATTAGATGGCGAATCAATTCGCGCCCGTCGTCATTCCACCCCGCAATAAATTAATAGGGCTATAGCCTTCGACGACGACGACTAGCAGCTACTGCTGCATTTTCCTTTAGCATATTATTGGGGATAAAAGTGCTTAAGGGAACATCCGCTTTCTGGTTGTATTTAAGTTCCACATAGTTGGGATTGCTCTTCAGCACAGGAACAGCAATATAGGTCGTGCCGTTGATATCAATCTCGCTCTTATGGGTACTCAAAGATTCGTCAAATTCTCCCTCTTCAGGAGTGTCAGTATCATCCTCTTGATCATCAATATCCATTTCTTGATCTAATTCGTTATCTAGATATTCTGGATAATGCTTGAGGAAGTCTACAGACACATACAATACGCCGTCAATTTCAACTTCGTTACCAAACACTGATAGATTGTCATTCGTAGTAGTTGCACTCATAGTTTATTTGTCCTACTATCAGATTTTTCAGTCAGAACTAACACTAGTTTACAATCGGGGTAGAGTCTAACCCATGGCAATTTTCTTAAGAAATTGTTAAGTCATTACTTCTCATTGATTAGACCTCAATCAATTGTGATAATTTTTGATGCCATATTCCCTACTCTCTAGTTCCTGTTCCGTCTTTCCTGTTCCCTTTTCCGTCTTTTCTTTGCCATAGCCCCTCGACAACGCTCGCTGTGCTCCTTGATCACCCAAGTTGGTTCACCGTACTTGATGTAACGGCCATCATAGGGTTCTTTACACATGGAGTCGAGAGTTTTACAAGTCACATTATCGCCGTCGCTGGTACAGACAAAATTTTGGAGGTGTTGTTGGGCCAGTTCCAGAGCGTCAATCACCACATTTTGCCGAATCAATTTCCGGGTCATGGACAAGGTTGGAGCAGATACATAGCCATTAGGGTCGGCCTCAGCTTCGGAACGATATTGTTGGCACACAACTTCAGTCATAGGCAATCCATCACCATCGCAAAGTGCCATGCGCCGGTGCCTGGTATTGAAGACAATGGGCTGCTCGTGGATGTCACTGTCTTGGCTCTCAGAGGTGGTGCGAATAGAAACTGCTGCGTTGACAACACCGAGGTCTTCCAATTTATTTTTGTCAACCGGTCCGGCGTTTCCGGTAACTGCAATGGAGACCATCGCCCGACTATTTTTCAAAGCACCAGCAGCCATTTGTCGAGCCGTGGTTTCTGTATAAACATCGCCTTTCTTGACCCCAAGCATCTTGCGCTTAGCATCACTATCATAGGTGGAAAATCCACCGTAGGTGTAAGAGCCATAGAGGGGAATGTTGACGATTGTGGAAATAATCATGCCACTGGTCAAAGACTCCGCTGTGACAACATTGAGCTGCCGTGCCTTAATTTCTTTCAAAAAGCTTTCAGCTTTGTCATTCATCAGAGGAGTGTAATCAATGGACATATAATCTACTTTAGTGCAACCATTGTCCATGTACAGTAACCCTCGTAAGCAGGTTTGAGCTGAGTCGCTGGTATCAGCCATTGCTACTTGCACACCAAGCACAAAGGGTAAAATTAGCGAGACCAGTACCATCAAAACCTTATTTTTCGACATTTTTGACCGTCTTTCTCCAAAAGATAGATGAATTAACTCTGATTACACTATCAATGATTGGCTTGGATTAGCTGGTCTTTATTTAAATTTAATGGTTTTGACAGCAACGGAGTAGGGAGTAGGGAGTCGGGAGTCGGGGGAGATGGTTTGACGGTTTTTTATAACTGAATAATATTTAATTTAAATGCACAACTAAATGCACAAAAGGTTTAACAAGAATAATCCGATCTTCCGATCAAAAACGTTATTTCGAAGTTTGACAATGTTTCAAAAATGTGTTTTACGCTGATCGGGATGCCGTGATTTGATTATAAAGTTGAGGCAGAAGCTGCAAGTATTGAATCGCTGCCAAATTTGTAATTGCCGATGTATCGCTAATAACAATCACAACCTTCCTAACTCCCGCAAATTTTTCAAGTCAACTTCAAAGTCTTCAACATCGTAGGAGTAAAGCGGAATTTTGCGTTGCTTAAGAAATTGGCGAAACTCCTTGGGTTCCATGTGAGCCAGTCGGCTGGCATAGTTCAGTGTTAGGCGACCTGTTTGGAACAAGTGTAATGCAATTTCCTGGCGAAACTCACTTGGGGTAAGCTGAGATGCTTGTAGGATTGCGTCTGAAATAACGATACTCATCACAGAATTGTTTGATAAATCGTATTTTTAATGATAGCTCAAAAACGTTCTGGGGATAAATTTGGAGATGAGATAGACATCGTTGAAGTAATTACTGAATGGCAAAAACAGGCAGCATAAATTGCCGGGAGCAGGTCTGCCGGGAGCAGGTCAAAGTTAGTGACCTGCTCCCATGCCAACTCTCTATTGCTGTGGCACAATATGAACGTCTACATCATCAGGGCCATCGTTTAGAATAGCGATATCTGAAGATGGAGGATAACAGGTGTCACCGATATAATCATGACCGCCTAATACATAAACATTGCAGCCTAATACATAAACTTCTGAGCCGTAATCACCTACGTCTACCAGTTCGATATCAAGTAGGGCATCTTGAATAACATTTACTTCCTTGAATTCATCAGCCTTTACGGTAAACCAATCGTATTCATAAACAACCTCTACTTCTTGAGGGGAAGCATCTTGAGCATAAGCATGACCAACTTGTAAACTCAAGACCGCGACTAGGGCAAACACTATTGCCAACATGGCTTGCATAATACGTTTCATTTGTCTTTCCTTTTCCGTAATTGTCAGTTGTATTCGACAGTAGTTAGGTGGGTTTATCAGCCTAGTTATCGAGACTGATTTAACCGGTATTCTGTAAAAACTAATCCTACTAAGTGATTCAGTGACTTGGCTCCTATTGGCAATTGCTTTAGCCTTCTACAGGGGAGAAGTCTCAGCTGAACTGGGAGCCACTGTTAACTAAAGGTGGATTGTTTTTACCTTTAGTAGGTTACTACTAAATTACCGGAGTGTCAATAAAATATGAAGTATTTTAACCGCAAATAAATTAATAAAAATTAATCAAAAAAAAACGCAACTAATTATATAATAGTCAGCTATCAGCGGTCAGCCTTAGCAATACTGCTGAGATTCTTAAGACTTTCCATAGTTGCCATCAGTTCTTTGCTAACTTGGTGAGCCATAAACAGAGCACCACCGAGGCTAGCTAGCTTCAGATCCTTGTAGCTGAGCACTTCTAGAGTAAGGTTAGCAGGGTCTAGATTTTTTAAACATTTTGTACAAATTGTATTTTTATTTTTCACTAATTGTTTCACTTTTTCCGAATCAATCTAGTGAATTGACACTCCCTACTTGCAGATTTTCTAGGGCTTAGTAAGAAAACCTGAGTTCGGGATACGAAAAGGGACAGGTAGGTAACTTCAAATGCAGAAAAAGGGTAAAACTTAATTGATTAGCGTGATTTGCGCGGTCTTGGGGAGCCAGTGCCGCCAAAGGGGGTTCCCCCCATGAGCAACTGCCGTTGGTTTCCCCCACTCGCGCTTTGCATGGCTGACAAGGCGAGCCTGTCTTACGGTAAATTCGAACCACTCGCGCTTTGCATGGCTGACAGGTGCGGAAGCAAGTTACGCACACAGACCCATACGCCACTCGCGCTTTGCATGGCTGACAGCGTGGGCGTAGCCCATTAGCTGATACGCGACACGCGCTATAGCTTACCTCCCTACTCCCCACTCCCTAGTCCATACTCCCTATTCCCTATTCCCTATTCCCTATTCCCTTTAGGATATTACTTTCTCTTAAAAATATCCTTGCGTTGGTTGA
>NZ_JAAHHS010000009.1:22500-46780 GCF_010692395.1 Moorena sp. SIO3H5 | reverse complement strand
CAGGCACGGATCAGTCGTTCTGTAAGGTAGCGGGGGTGCGTAGTAGCCCAACGGACCCCCTGCATTCTCAGTATACTGCCAATAGAGTAGAGTAAATCTGGCAGGTTGTGCTGATGCCGCCCCGATTCAGTCACCCCTGGTAAGTCACGTCCGTAAGCATCAATATTTTGTCCTAATAGGGTGATTTCCTTATACCCTTGCCGTCCTAACTCCTCCATTTCTGCCCGAATCGCTTCTGGAGTACGGGATTGCTCTAAACCTCGGACATTGGGGACTACACAGTAGGTGCAGCGTTCGTTACAACCATAAATTATATTAACCCAGGCGCTAATGCTGCTGTCCCGTCTTGGTTTAGTGATGTCTTCAACAATATGAATTGGTTCTGTAGCAACTAGCTGGTTGCCATCAAATACCTGGTCTAGCAAATCCCCCAAACGATTGGCGTGTTGCGGTCCCATGACTAAATCAACTTCTGGGACTCGCCGCAGCAGTGCTTCTCCCTCCTGTTGTGCCACACAACCAGCTACTACCAAGGTCAGGTCTGGTTGTTGGTGTTTGCGCTTTGCCTGTCTTCCTAGGTAGGAATAAACCTTTTGCTCAGCATTATCTCGAATGGTGCAGGTGTTGTAGAGAATTAAGTCAGCCTCGTTGGGATTTTCTGACCACTGGAAGCCTATATCCTCCAGGATTCCAGCCATCCGCTCGGAGTCGGCTTTGTTCATCTGGCAGCCAAAGGTGGTGATATGGTAGCGGCGGGGAAATGAGGTCATCTTACGTTAAACAGCTAAGGATTGGATCAGGGGATCTTCTCTAATTATAGATTTCTCAGACCTACTCCTCTTGCTGATCCCTATCCCAAACCTAAATTACACCCCTAGACAAAACCTATAGATACTTAGCAGCATTTTTCTCTAATCAACATTTTATTAACCAGAAGTTTGCTCTGGTTGGTTTACCTTGCTTGACTCTCTAATCATATCCGTAAATACACTTATTTTAAATATCAAGCTATTTGTATATATCCCTAAAATTATCGTTTTTTTTGAATTTTAATTAAGTTAAGATAGTGTTTTTTTGCTTAATTTATTATTTTTAATACTTGATAATTTATTTAAAATTTATGCGGATATTGCTAGAAACTTATTGAATTAATGAGTAGAAACTTTGAGCAAGGTCACCACCATGGGTTTTCAAAGCTATATCTTGTTGTCTACTCTGTTAGTTACGATTTTAGGAAGTAATGTTTACCTAGGGGATTCTAGTTTTGGAAAGGGATACCAGTCTGATTCTGTTGAACAGCAATTACTAGCTTTAAATGAGGAAAGTTGTCCTCCAGGAACCGGACGGCGAGAGAATTATGATTGTTTAAGTTGAAACTATTGAACCTTAAAAAATTAACTATATTCTGCAGTAAGTAATAGCTACATTTCAGGTGAGTTTATCAGGTAAATTGAAAAGCTCACTACCTGGATTTCCACTGACCATGAAAGCTGAAGGGGATAACCTTTGGTAATCCCAGACGACATATCGGTTCTTGATTTAGGGTGTTTCTACCAAATACCATCACTTCACTAGTATCAGAATTTCCGTCATACACAACTGTTAATATCCAACCCTGGTCAGGATTCAGGCTATCCGGTGCATAGACTGGTTCCGAGGGATAGCGATTTTCACCTAAATCAGCCACAATCAAGGTGCTAGTTTGGTGCTCAAAACATCCAATTGCACCCAATAATTCTTTACTAATATCGACGACTTCGCGATGTACTGATAAATAAGTATGAGGTGAGTATTGTCCTACTAGCTGTTGCGGCACCACAGGAAATTCACAGCTTCTATCCAATAACTGTTGTAACTGCACAACCTGACCAGTGTCAGGATTGAGTCGGGCTTGCCACAGGGTTCCTTTCGCTTTGGTCTTAGTTTGACCAGTAGCCACTTCTTTCAAATACTGATTGGTCTGAAAGTCGGCATAACGGACAAAATCAATCACGATCAAGCCATCTTTCTCCACATAACCATTGCTAAAGTGCCACTGATACCAGGGTTCAGCTTCACCGCGACTGACTACACTAAGGCTGTCACAATCTACGATAATAATTTGGGTTGACTTATTGGGGTGCCACTCCATAGCATCACCATAGCTGCACCAACCCAGAGCTACTTTTAGGAAATTCACTCGCACTGGGGGTACAAAAAATACTAGATACGGCCCTGCCAGAACAAAATCATGGACTAATGGCAAACCCTCTAACTGTAGTGACCCTTGTTTGATAATTTTGCCAGTGGAGTTGCTCTTGTAAATGTTGAGTCTGCTATTAAGTTCAGCCGTCAGTCCAAAGTTGAAAATCTCTCCAGTTTTGGGATCAATCTTGGGATGGGCAGAAAAGCTTGCTCCTTTGCCTAGCCCAGATAAGTCATCAGTGCCTCTGGTTTCCAAGGTCTGCAGGTCTAAGGCATGGGGATAACCACCTTCCCATAGGGCTAACAATTTATTTGGTAATGGTAGCACTGAGGTATTGGCAGCATTTTTAACTGGCTTACTCCAGCGTTTCCAGATAGGTCCTGGTGTTGTCATGCCATAGTTGGGGTACAGTAATTTGTCAGCAGCAGCTTCTGCTTGATAGCCAGAAGTTTGGACGTAGCGATAAACTCCTGTGGCACCAGCAGGGGTAAAATGTACTGCTAAAATTGCTCCATCACCATCAAACCAATGTCCAACCGCTACACCACCTCGCTGTAACCGTGCAGGACCATTTGTATACAGAGAACCTCGCAACCCTTCTGGGATTTTGCCAGAGATGACCGGGAGGGCAGTAGGCGGAAATTCAGTTGCCGGTTTTGCGATCGCATTCGCCCAGCCTTTTGTAGTAGATGCTTGATTCATCGTTGCTATAGCAGTTGTCAAAGGGAGCAGTTTTCAAAGGGAACAGGGAACAGGGAACAGGGAACAGGGAAGAGTGTGGGGAGATAGGGAGATAGGGAGATAGGGAGATAGGGAGATAGGGAGATGGGAAACATTGTCTTGATGCAGTCGCTCATGGGGGAAACCCCCAAGACCGCGCTGCATCGCTTTTATAGGGTTTCCCATACTTACCAGGTAAACTCAATTTTCTTACCCCGATTCCCGACTCCCTATAGTTATTATAGCTTTTATAGGACTCATGAGGTACACATTATTTTTTCCCTCTTCCCTCTTCCCTGCTCCCTGCTCCGAAGTCCCTGCTCCCTAAAAACCAGAAATTTGTACCTCACAAGTCGTAGAATTGCTATAGATAGTTATTACCCAGCAACTGCTGTCGCTTCTGGTTTTTGGGCAGACTCCTGATCTTTGCGCTGGATCAGTTCAATCTTGTATCCACTCGGGTCTTCCACAAAAGCAATCACTGTCGAACCGTGCTTCATCGGTCCTGGCTCCCGCACTACCTTACCACCAAGGGATTTAATTTGGTCGCAGGTTTGGTAGATATCGTCTACACCAAGGGCAATATGACCGAAAGCATCCCCGATGTTGTACTGATCAACCCCCCAGTTATAAGTTAGTTCAATAACTGTGTTGTCAGATTCATCCCCGTAGCCTACAAATGCTAAGGTAAATTTTCCCCCTGGAAAGTCCTTCTGACGGAGCAGCTTCATGCCTAGGACATCGCAGTAAAACTTGATCGATTCCTCAAGATTGCCGACTCGCAGCATTGTGTGTAGCATTCGCATTAGCTTAGTGTCTCCTCTTGAATCAGCTAATTCGGTTTCATTATAGAACTGCTATAGAATAGACTAGATGATTTTACATTTGATGTAGGGTCGGCAGGGTCGCACACAGATCAAATCATCTAGCAATTGTCTGAATAGCCACTGCCCACCAACGATTAATCACAAGGGTGCCAGTCCACTACGCCAGCGCGATTGGCCTTTGGCCTCAGCTTCCGCTAAAAGCGATCGCATAGCGGCTCAATGCTCACGCATCGCATTTTCCCACTCCCTACTCCCTGTTCCCTTCAACCTTCAACCTTCAACCTTGGCCTATTGGCCACGCGTGCGCGTTCAACCAACTAACCTTCAACCTTTAAGATGGTCACTTGGGATTCCTATCTAGCATCAATCCGTCAAGAGTACGCCCAATGGTGGCAATTTTATACCCTCACCGATGTCGAAGACCGCAAGCGCAAGCATCAGCAACAGACCCCTGGGCTATTTAACTTTAATCTGATGGTGCAAACCATCAAGTCGGAGCAGCCACAAACAGACCACAATCAGCAAGAAACTGAGCGCTTGCCTGTGCTGGAAGGATTGCGGAAGTATGCTGCTGACCATGTCTTGCTGGTAGGACGTCCGGGGTCAGGCAAATCCACAGCCTTAGTGCGATTGTTGGGGGATGAAGGAATACAAGACAAAATTCCAGTGCTGGTGGAACTGCGATATCACCAGACATCCGTGTTGGAGTTAGTGAAGGATTTCCTAGAAAGCAATCTTGGTCAACCGCTCGACTCGAAGGAGATCAAAACACTACTGTTTCAGGGAGAATTCTTACTACTGATCGATGGGGTAAACGAGTTACCGTCACAAGAAGCACGCCTGGATTTGACTAAGTTTCGGCAGAAATACCAGAAGACTACTCCAATGATTTTCACCACTAGGGATTTAGGGGTAGGTGGTGACTTGGGGATTGAAAAGAAGTTGGAAATGCAACCCTTGAGTCCAGAGCAAATAGAGGAGTTTGTCCGAAAGTATTTGCCTGACAAGGGAGAGCAAATGCTTACACAGTTGGGCGATCGCTTACGGGAGTTTGGCCAAACCCCCCTACTATTGAAGATGCTATGTGCCCTGTTTCAAAATAAGGGAGAGATCCCGTCCAATCTGGGGTTAGTGTTTCGCTCATTTACCCAGTTCTATTCTGATAACATCAAGCAAGATGTTAAGGTTTCTGACGAATCCAGAGAATTTTGGCCAGACCTGCTGCAACAGTTAGGGTTTCTGATGACAACAGGGGATAATCCCAAAGAGATTACTGTTGCTATTTCCAAGACCAAAGCCCAGGAAATTTTAGCTGACTATCTACGTCAGAAGGATTTTCTCGATCCTGATGTTCGCGCTAGGACTTGGCTAAAAGACTTACTCAACCATCACTTGCTTCAACAATCAGGAGACTTGATTGAGTTTAGACACCAACTGATCCAAGAATACTATACAGCGGAATATTTATTGAAGCAATTACCAAGTCTTAGTGATCGGGAGTTACAACAGAACTATCTCAATTATTTGAAATGGACAGAAACTCTGGTGCTGATGCTGCAATTGGTAGATCATGAAGCCCAAGCGCAGCGGGTGGTAAGGTTAGGATTAGCAGTGGATTGGCAACTGGGAGCTTGGTTAGCAGGAGCAGTAAAACCAGAGTTTCAAGAGCAGACTGTTGGGTTGGTGGTTGGGTTAGATGTTCCTAACTTGCTTAAGGTACAACTTTTGGCAATCACTCAATTAGAAAAAGCTATACCTGAGCTAATTAAATACTTGGATAATGATAATTCAGATGTGCGTTGGGTGGCGGCAAAAGCTTTGCAAGTAATCGGCACAAAAGCCACGATTGAGCCCTTAATAAAATGCCTGGATGACAACAACTATTATGTGATTATTCTAGCGGTAGAAACTCTTGTTAAAATCGGAACGAAAACGACGATTAAACCATTAATAAATTTTCTAGATAGATTACTGGATTATGACAACTTAGATGTGTCTATAAATCTGGCAAAATCTCTGGGTGAAATTGGCAAAGATATAGCGATTAAACCCTTAAGTAAATTCCTGGATAATGACCACTATTCTTTGCGTAGTAGCGCGGCAGAAGCTCTAGGTGAAATTGGCACAGAAGGCACGATTAAACCCTTAATTAAATTGCTGGATGATGAAAACTCTTATGTGCGTAGTAGTGCGGCAGAAGCTCTGGGTAAAATCGGTACAGAAGTAGCGCTTAAACCCTTAATAAAATGCCTGGATGATGAAAACTCTTATGTGCGTAGTAGTGCGGCAGAAGCTCTGGGTAAAATCGGTACAGAAGTAGCGATTGAACCGTTAATAAAATGCCTAGATGATGAAAACTCTTATGTACATAATAGTACGGTAGAAGCTCTAGGAAAAATTGGCACAGAAGCCACAATTTACTGGTTAATAAAATGCTTAGATGATGAAAACTCTTATGTGCGTAGTAGTGCGGTAGAATCTCTGGGTAAAATCGGGACAGAAGTAGCGATTGAAACCTTAATAAAATGTCTGGATGATGACCACTATTCTGTGCGTGGTAGTGCAGCAAAATCTTTGAGAAATATCGGCACAGAAGAAACGATTATACTCTTAATAAAATGCCTGGATGATGACCACTATTCTGTGCGTAGTAGTGCGGCAGAAGCTCTCGGAAATATCGGCACAGAATTAGCGATATATCCATTAATTAAATGCTTGGATGATGACCACTATTCTGTGCGTAGTAGTGCGGCAGAAGCTCTGGGTAAAATTGGCACAGAATTAGCGATATATCCATTAATTAAATGCTTAGATAATCCCCTAATTAAATGCTTAGATAATCACCACTATTCTATGCTTATTAATGCGGTCAAATATCTGGCAAAAATCGGTATAGATTTTAATAATAACCGGTTAATGGAATGCCTAGAATATGACCACTATTTTGTGCGTAGTAGTGCGGCAGAAGCTCTCGGAAATATCGGCACAGAAGTAGCGATTGAACCCTTAACGAAATACCTAGATGATGACCACTATTGGGTGCGTAGTAGCGCGGCAGAAGCTCTGGGAAATATCGGCAAAGAAGTAGCGATTGAAGCCTTAATAAAATGCCTGGATGATCACTACTATGAGGTGCGTAGAAGCGCAGTAGAAGCTTTAGAAAAAATTGGCAAAGAAGTAGCGATTGAAGCCTTAATAAAATGCCTGAATGATGACGACTATGATGTGTGTTGGATGGCAGCAAAAGCTCTGGGTAATATCGGCACAGAAGCCACAATAGACCCGTTAATTAAATACTTGGATCATAAATACCATGATCTGTGTTGGAACGCGGCAGAAGCTCTGGGAAAAGTTGGTCGAGAAAGAACTATTCATAAACTGATTAATCTCCTGAACAACGAAGAATTTGCAGGAACTTATGATATATATATTTTTCATAATACGATTGATGCCCTTAACGCCATTCAAGAACGCTGCCAATTCTACAACCCAACCTATTCTCCCAAACCCACTCCCAAAGCCGATCCTCCCAAACTGATTGCCACTCAAACCATATACATCCTCCACCTCTCGGACCTCCACATCACCACCGGTGAGCAAGCTACCCTTTGGTCAAACCAACTCGCCCAAGACCTCACCCAAGACCTTCAAATCCGTAACCTTGATGCTCTGATCCTCTCCGGTGATATCGCCAATTATTCCACTCCTCAAGAATACCAGGCCGCACAACAGTTTCTCGACAACCTCTGCCAAGACTTCCCCCTAGACCCGAAGCAAATTGTTCTAGTTCCCGGTAACCATGACCTCAACTGGAAACTAGCAAAGCGGGGTTATCAGTTATTGGATCTCGAAGACTACGATGGTGAACTCAAAGAGGGTCACTACATCAAAGGTGAAGATGTGATTCGAGTCCGAGATGAGGTTAAATACCAACAACGCTTTGCCCACTTCAGTGACTTCTATCAAGCCATCAAAGGTCAACCCTATCCCCTAGACTATGACCAGCAAGCCATTATCGACCATCTCCCAGAGCAAAATTTGCTGATCCTAGGACTAAACTCCGCTTGGCAACTGGATCACCACTTCAGAGACCGTGCTAGCATCCACTCAGGTGCTCTGAGCAATGCCCTGACCGAGATTCGCCGTAATAAAGATTACGGCAACTGTCTGAAAATAGCAGTTTGGCACCATCCCCTGAATAGTGATGGAAGCGATAGGATTACCGACCAAGGATTTATGCAACTACTCGCTGTTGCTGGATTCCGCTTGTTCCTCCACGGACACATCCACAAAGCGGAAACTAGCCTTTTCCGTTACGACCTCAGCCCAGGTGGGCGCAAACTCGATGGAATTTGTGCTGGCACCTTTGGCGCACCCACCTTTGAACTACGATCCGCTTATCCCTGGCAATATAATCTACTGAAAATTAACGGTAATCAGCTCACTGTCCGCACTCGCCGCCGGGAAGAAGAAAATGGTGCTTGGAAACCTGATTCACGGTGGGGTCAGGGTCCCGGACTTGGTGGTTTGGATCATTATTCCATTGAGTTGTAGGGAGTCGGGAGTCAGGAGTGATGTTGTGCCAATAGCTGCTCAAATTCCTCAAGGGAGTTACTCTCAAGAGAGTGATCAATCAACTGTTGCAACACAGAGATATCGTCTATGCCATTAATCGCTGCCACCATTTCTGGTGATACCGATTCAAACCGCTTTTGTAAAATTTTAACCACTGTCCCTTGAAAGCCTTCCCGAGATTCTTGAAGTCCTTGTTGAAGTCCTTGTTGAAGTCCTTGTTCCAGACCCCTTTTCATTGCCCTTTCTTCCACTCGACTAATTAAAGGCATCCGTCTTTCCTCCTGATAACGTTCGAGTTCTTGATTCAGCTCCTGTTCTAACGCTTCCGGTAAAGCCATCATCTGGTCAATACACTGGAATAGCTTCACTATATCGTTTTTACTATAACCTTGTTCAAAAAGTCTCCGAACCAGGTACCACTTCCATCGCTTGCGCTCCATCGGTTGTTTATGGGTGGCTTTGGTTTTTAAATGAGCCATCACCACTACTGCAAAGGGATTGGTACTGGATTCCAACACCTGCCACATTGACTCATAGTTGAGTAATTTAACTATGGGAAATTCTAGACTCAGCCGACAACCTCCCAAGCCATATTCATAGGACGATGGAGACCAAGACGCATTTTCATCCCCCAATACCGCTAAGCTAATCACAGGTTTTTCGTACAGGTCAAATGCCCTGTAATGATATTGGTACATTCGCTTGGCAAAGGTTGATTCTTTTTGGCTTTGTACCTCTACATGAATCAACACCCAAGTTTCATTTCCACCACAGAGCCAGACCTGGAATAATTTATCAGCGATCCGTTTTCCTGACTCAGCCGCACCAACTATCTGCTGTAGCTCTGTATCAAGGGCTTGGGGTGTCTGATTCCAATCAATCAGAGTGTGAACTTCGGGAAAACAAAACTGTAAAAATGACTCAAAATAGGCTTGTAAGGCTTCTTTCCAAGGATTGTCATAGTCAGCTATTGGTTCACTCATTTCTATCTTTTCAGACTACATTAATAATCAAAAATATCTAACCATAATGATATCAATTATATCATTAATATCATGGTAATGAATGTATAAAAGTTTATAAAAAAAATAATACTATGGATAAATTAATACTAAAATTACTGAAAGCAATCTATAGGATTTATAAAATAGGTTAAGTACACAATTTTTAAATTTTATGGAAATTGTTCTAGTTCCTGGTAACCATGACCTGAACTGGACACTAGCAGAGGAGGCTTATGATTTATGCGATGCTCTGAAATTGAGTTGTATGGAGTCGGGAATCGGGAATCGGGAATCGGGAGTCGGCAAGAAAAATTCTGACAATTGATTTAGGATTGCTATATCAGAAATGCTTACGGTTGAGTTCAGGCTATAATCAAGGTCTGCGCTAATCTTGAACAGAGGTCAAACCAATGGTAGTTAGGCAACCTCGCTATAGCAAAGAAGAATTTTGTAGGCGTGGAGATTACATCTATCAGACTCAAGTACGCCCTTTGGTTGAAGCAGCCAATCATGGCAGAATTGTAGCGATCGACATTGAAACTGGAGACTTTGAGCTGGCTGATGATATTCTCAATGCTACAAATAGTTTGTTTGAGCGACTCCCAAATGCCCAGCCTTGGATTGTTCGTATTGGGCATCGAGCTGTTCACCGTTTCGGCGCACGGAGCCTCAAACAACATGTATGATGTACGGTGTCGTAAACACAAACTGTGAGGCAACGATTCGGCTGGTTGTTGGTAATGAAAATGCCCAAAGGCAAATGATTGAAGCTGTAGTGGAAGGTGGCACTGTCATAATCGAAGCATTATAATTATCGTTCCCAGATCCGCTGTTCCCTATTCCCTTAGCGCACTGATGCCTCTTTCTCCAACAACAGTGTCACAGGACCATCATTTTCTATAGAAACATCCATCATCGCACCAAACTCACCAGTTTCTACCCGCAACCCACTCATCCGTAACTTATCCACAAATAGTTGATATAATCCCCTAGCGTATTCTGGAGCAGCGGACTGACTAAAGGAAGGGCGGCGTCCTTTGCGACAATCTCCATAAAGGGTAAACTGGCTAACCACCAATAGCTCACCACCTATATCCTGCACCGACTTTTCCCAACGGTCATTACCAGTAGTCTCGTCTGGAAATAGCCTTAATTCTAGACACTTTCGCACCATCCAGTCTAATTCAGCTTCCGTATCAGTATCCGCAATACCGACTAGTAGGTTAAGCCCTCGCCCTATTTTCCCAATAACTTTTCTGTCTACTTGGACTTGAGAGGATTTGACTCGTTGGATGATTACGCGCATAGTCTTAACTGCTAAGTGAGTCATTAGACGCTGGTTGACTGACAAAACTATTCAACCACGTACTGTAGGGTAAAGGCATCTAATTTGGTATAAATTTTAACAGACAAAATCTAATTAACTCAATTTTCTGATGAATCGGGCTTGTTGACAATTAACCGGTCGATTGTAGATTTTTGGTACTCTTGTTAAATTTAAATCTGTTAAATTTTATACCATTTAATCTTGGTTTGCCCTGTATAGCCACGGTTGTCAACTGAAATAATAAATCTGATTGTGGTGCCATCAAGCTTTATTAAAGTTCTTATATAAAATTCCTTATCTAAAAATAAATTCACAGAAACTATTTATATTTTTTGAAAAAATAGATTTTATTTACAAAAAAAATCAGTTATATCAATTGCTTTGTATGCAATCTTGATATATCATCATTTATGATGATGTAAAATAGATAGTGTAGCTTATAGCTATGAGCTACATATATTTAGTTTTCTTTATTAGAATAGCGTTTATCATAGCTATGAAGTACACATTATTTTTTCACTCTTGCCTCTTAGCTCTTCCCTCTTCACTGCTCCCTGCTCCCTGCTCCCTGCTCCCTGCTCCCTAAAACCCAGAGATTGGTACCTCATGGGTATAAGAATTGCTATATCTATGACCTGTTCCCTAAAACAGATTTGCACCTCACCTAATTTAAAACCGTTATACTATGTTTAAGAAAATTCCCATAGCTTGGCTGCAACTAAAATACCAGAAAGGACAAACAATAGCAGCTATCCTGGGAATTGCTTTCACTGCTATTCTACTCTTTATGCAAATCGGGTTTCGCTCTGGTTTTTTAGAAAGTCTGGTTCAACTTCCTTCTAGTTTTCAGAGTGAAGTTTTTTTAATGAGTGCTTCAACTACTACTGTTCTTAAACCAGTGACTTTTTCTGAACGCCGTTTATATCAAGCTTTAGCCTTTAAAGAAGTAGAATCATTTACCCCCATATACATGTCCATAATATTGTGGAAAAATCCCAAAAACAAAGCAGTTTTTATAGAAAGAATTCAGGTCATTGGCTTTCCTGTGACATCCTCAGTGATTGATTTACCAGGAATAGAAGATAATATAGATAAATTAAAACTTGATAATGCGTTTTTATTAGATGAAAAATCTCGACCAGAATTAGCTCCAGTAGTATCTGATATCAAGAACCAAGGAAAAGCGATTACAGAAATAAAAACTAATTCTGGCTTAAAAAAAATAGAAGTTATCGGATTATTCCAGTTAGGTGCTAACACTACATTCAATGGGACTGTAATTACTAGCGATTCAAATTTTTTTAATATATTTGGGAGAAATCGAGAAGAAATAAATTTGGGATTAATTAACCTAAAGCCAGGAGTAGACACCCAGAAAATTATTTCTAAAATGGAAAATTATTTTCCTAATGATGTAAAAATTTTATCCAAATCAGAGTTAATTACTAAAGAAAAGGATTTTTATGAATACGGTTCCCCGGTGGGGTTGATTTTTCGCTTTGGTCTAAGCGGTGCTATTATTGTAGGAACTATTATTCTATATCAAATTTTATATCAAAAAATATCAAAATTTATCAAAGACTATGCTACATTAAAAGCAATTGGTCATAGTCACAATTCCCTGGTAATGATTGTATTAGAACAAACATTGATTTTGGCCATTTTAGGATATATTCCAGGATTGATTTTATCTGGTTTTATGTACGAACAGCTTGCTAAAGATACAAGTCTGAAGTTTGAAATGACATTCAGTGTGGCGATCGCTGTTTTGTTACTGATCTGTTTAATCTGTTTAACTTCTGGTTTAATTGCTGTCAGAAAGCTAAAAGAAGCAGATCCTGCCGATATTTTCAGCTAAAGTGACTTCAATGGAGAATGTTGTTGCTATTCAAAATCTTAATCATTATTACCAAGAAGGGAGAGGACGCAGACAGGTAATATTTAATATTAACTTAACTATCAAGGAAGGAGAAACTTTATTCCTGACTGGAGAATCAGGATCGGGAAAAACTACCTTAATATCCTTGATTGGATGTTTGCGTTCTGTCCAAGAGGGTAGTTTGAAAATATTGGGTCAAGAATTGCGTGGTGCTGGTCAATCTCAATTGATTAATTTGCGTCGTAATCTTGGCTATGTTTTTCAACATTTCAATTTGTTTGATTTTATGAATATCTGCCAGAATGTACAAGTATCCCTAGAACTACAAAAAAACTTTGATCCTGATCAAGCTCGTCTTAAAAGTGAAGCTTTACTTAAAGAAGTTGGTCTGGAACACCGACTAAACGCCTACCCTAGAGAACTTTCAGGAGGGCAAAAACAACGAGTGGCGATCGCTCGTGCCTTAGTCCACCGGCCTAAATTAATATTAGCAGACGAACCGACTGCTGCCCTAGACAGTAAAACAGGTCGAGAGGTGGTAGAACTAATTCAGGGTCTTGCCAAACAACAAGGTAGTGCTGTTTTAATCGTCACTCACAACAACCGGATTCTGGATCTTGCCGATCGAATTGTGCGGATTAAAGATGGTCAGTTAGGAGTAGGATACGTCGAGGAACTCTCCTTAATACTGCCAACCCTGACAGACAAAAAATTAACTGAGATTGCATCGAAGATAGAACTGCGTACTTATGAACCTGGCTTAACCATTATTGGGCAGGGGGATCCTGCCAAAGAATTCTACATCCTTATAGAAGGCACGGTCGAGGTGATTCAAGAGAACGAGGACTCGGAAGCCGTTTTGCTGGAACGGTTGGAGCGAGGTAATTTCTTTGGCGAAATTGGTCTGCTCAAAGGCGAAAAATGTATAGAAAATGTCCGCGTAACCTCTGACTCAGAAGCGAAAGTTATGGTCATAGACCGGGAAACTTTCCTGAAAATGATTTCTGAGTCAAAATTAACGAACGCTGTAATTAATTACCAAATGTTTCAACGTCTCAGTAAGTTTAAAGTTTCAAATAATTAAAGAGGAATATTAATCATGAAAGTTGTCCAAGAGTATATGCAGGGTCTTTACAACCATGGAATCTATCCCGACCAATATATTTGTTTCCAAAAACAAGGAAATCTAGTTGAAATAGAACAAGAAGCTACGGGCATTCGCCATAAGGTTCTTACGTTTTGCACTAACGATATTTTAGGTTTAGTACAATCAGAAGCCGTCAAGCAAGCAGCGATCGATGCCATTCTCCAGTACGGTACGTCTAATAGTTCTTGTCCTACCTTGAGTGGTCGTATTGAACTACATCGTCAGCTAGAACAAGAAATTTCTGCTTTTAAGGGCTTGCCCCATACCCATTTATTTGTCAATGCTTGGATGGCAATCCAGGCTTTAATTGATGGTTTCTGTCACTTGGCAGCACCAGTGCCTGGTTTTAGCAATACCAGAGAAACCTTGATTATGACAGATGTCCTCAACCACGGTTGCATCGTCTCCGCTTTAGTCAATGCTAAAAACCTTTCCGGTAAAGTTGTTAACCATAGTACCAATGTTCGAGTCAAACCTTATCGCCACTGCGATGGGGCTGATTTAGCTCGTAAGTTACGACGTTATGCCCAGCCCAACGATAGGATTATGGTAATTTCTGATGCAGTCTTCTCTATGGAAGGGGATATTGCACCCTTACCAGAGATGCTCGACCTGTTGGAAAATTACCCTGGCAGCGTGATAGTAATGGATGAAGCCCATGCTAGTGGGGCACTTGGAGCTAGTGGAGGAGGAATCTACGACCATTTCGGGATTACCCCCCAGGAAGTACTTGACCGGGGAATAGTACCATTAATTATGACCACCTTCTCTAAATTTGGCGCTTCAGCAGGGGCAGCAATTAGCAGCCATTCTCGTGAATTAATTGACCTATTGGATGTTTGTCCGACTTCCATCGGTACTATTTCTCTCCCCGCGCCAACCACTGCTGCTGCTTTAGAAGCTATCCGTCAAGTTAGGGAAAACCCCCAGTTAGTGCAAAAGCTTCAATCAAATACTCGTTATCTGCGATCGCTCTTGGCAGAGAATGAATTTACTACTATCGGAGAAACCCAGGTCATTCCAGTATTTTTACCTCCAGAACTCAATCCCAAGCTTTTTGCCTCTCACCTAATCGAAAACCACGGCATTTGGGTATCCCCAATTTGGTATAGAGCCAAACCCCGCCTCCGCATTACTGCCAACGCGCTTCATACCCAGGAGGAACTTGAGCATCTTGTCGCAGCGATGGTAGCAACAAGGAATGCTTTATATCAGCCTAAAAATATAGCAATATAGCAATTGTAATTGATTGGTGAAACAGGTGCTCACTAATTTAAGGTGCTCACTAATTCTTAATTCTTAATTCTTAATTCTTAATTCTTAATTCTTAATTCTTAATTCTTAATTCTTAATCATATTACTGCTTCCTTGAGGAATTTTACGATTCAAATTAGACGCTATATTAGGCATGTTTAAATCATCGTTCATCGTTCATCGTTCCAAGATGCCCCATGCCCTATGACTTACAAAATACTTACCGTTACTACGCCTGCTGAAAAGGAAGCTTTTCTGGATGTACCAGCTAGAATCTATCAAAACGATCCCAACTGGGTACAACCTATACGTAGTAGCATTGCCAAACAATTATCTCCCAATAGCCCTTTTACTCAATACGGCCAGCTACAACCGTTTATTGCCATTTCAGAAGGGCAAACCGTGGGGCGTATTGTTGCGGCGGTAAATCAAAGACTGATTGAAAAAGAAGGCAAACCAATAGGATTGTTTGGTTATTTTGAATGCGTTGAAGACTTTGAAATTGCCCAAGCACTCTTAGAAACAGCCTGCCAATGGTTGCGCGATCGGCGTTCGCGTTCGCGCAGCGTCGCCTACGGCGAAAGCGTGGCCAAAGGCCTCAGCCGCGCCAAAGGCGATCGCGGCATGACTGCGATCCGGGGGCCAATAGACCTCTCTATTCATAATAATTGCCTCTTCCTCGTGGATGGTTTTGATTCGCCGCCAATGATGATGATGCCCTATAATCCTCCCTACTATCCAGAATTTATGGAAAAGGCTGGCTGGCCAAAAGCTAAAGATGCCTATGCTTATGATTTTCCCTTAGATAATCCTCTCCCCCATAAGTTTGATAAAGCCTATCATATTGCTTGTAAATCTGGCATTACTTTCCGCCCCATCCGCCTTAAAAATCATGGATTTGAACAAGATTGTCGCAGTATCTATGGTTTATTTACTAAAGCTTTTGCGAATAATTGGAGTTCTACTCCCCGTAGTGAAGAGGAATTTATCGAAGAAGCAAAGGATTTACAACAGTTAGTCGATCCAGACCTTTTTCCAGTTGCGGAAGATAACGGCGAAATGATCGGCTTTTGGATGGGGTTACCGAACTACAATATTGCCCTAAAACAGGTCAATGGTAAACTCAACTGGCTAGGTATGCTCAAGTTTCTTTGGTATCGCCGTCAGATTAATGAACTCCGAGTCATTGCCATGTGTTCTTTACCAGAGTATCGCCGAAAAATGGTGCCTTTAGCCCTGATTTATTTAGGAATGCAGGGAAGTATTCAAAAGAATAAACCCTATCAAAGAGCGGAACTTTCTTGGGTATGGGAAGATAACTATTCCTCCCGTAAGCTGATTGAGGCCGCAGGGGGCAAAATTTATAAGACTTACCGCATTTATGAAAAATCACTATGAAAGCATTTGTAACAGGAGCAAATGGATTCACCGGCTCTCATTTGGTAAAATACTTACAGCAACAAGGTTATCTTGTCAAGGGTTTAGTGCGTAAATCCAGTAATTTATCCCGCCTCGCCAACTGCGATCTAGAGCTAGTGTATGGTGATATTACCAACCGGCAGGTTTTACAAGAAGGGATCGCCGATGTAGATACAGTATTCCACACAGCGGCTTATGTAGACTTGGGATTAGTCAATGAAGCGGAGATGGAACGGGTCAATGTAGAAGGAACCCGCGCTGTATTAGAAGTAGCCCAAGCTGCTCGGGTCTCGAAAATGGTCTATTGCAGCACCATTGGAATATTTGGAGATACCCAAGGTCAGTTGGTGGATGAAACCTTTGACAGAACTCAACAGGACTTTTCTTCTGCTTACGATCGCACGAAATACCAAGCTCAACAGTTGGTAGATCAATATTTCCAGCAAGGTTTACCCGTTGTTAGTATCATGCCTTCTGGTATCTTAGGCGTTGATGACCCCCATTTTGGACCAGTAATTCAGCTATTTCTCAAAAGGCGATTGAAGTTGTGGCCAGGAGGCGATCGCATTACGGGCATCGTTCATGTAGATGACCTAGTTAATGGCATGATTCTTGCCGCAGAAAAAGGTAGACCAGGAGAGCACTATATAATATCCGCTGGGGATCTAACAACCCGGGAAATGTTTAAAATTTTCTCTCAAAAGACTGGTATTCCCATTCCCGCTGAACCTCCAGAACCTGTAGTGAGGCTAGTAGGTAGCCTACTGGACCCCATCGGCAAGTTATTTGCTTGGAATCCCCCCATTAGTGGAGAGCGCGTTCACTACATTTATGATCGCTGTGTTCGAGTTAAAGCCACCAAAGCAGGGCAAGAACTGGGTTGGCAACCTCGCTCTATATCGGAAACATTAGGAGAACTAGTCAGATCTCAAGACAATTAATTTTCTCTTAAATGAAATTCAATTATTCTGATCAACAAAGAGGTTTGTGGCGTGCCTTGCTAGCATTTGCGATCGCTTTTCCCTTGAGCATATTCTTTGTCTACAACTTCCGATATTCTCAGAAAAGTGTTACAAGGGTTTCGCCTCCGGATTCAGAAACTGTAGTACAGCTCAATGCTGTTGCTGCCTTAGGGTTTTTAGAACCTGAAGGAGAAGTTATTCATCTGTCGGGCACTGTTTTAGCAGAAGGTGCGCGGGTTGCTGAACTAGTTGTAAAACAGGGAGAGCAAGTGAAAGCAGGGCAAATAGTTGCGATTCTCGATAGCCATAAGCGCCTCTCAGCAGCCCTAGAAAGAGCCAAGACACAAGTAAAAATTGCCCAAGCTCGTCTCGAACAAGTCCAAGCGGGAGCTAAACCAGGGCAGATTAATGCCCAGAGGGCAAGAATTGAAAATTTACAAGCAGAACTACAGGGTCAAACCGCAGCTCAACAAGCAACCATCGAGGGTTTAGAAGCTGATTTAAAAGGGAAAACCGCAGCTCAACAAGCAACCATCGAGCGTTTAAAAGCGCAGTTGCGTCATGCTAAAACTGAATGCGATCGCTTTGAAAGATTACATATTGATGGTGCGGTAACCGCTTCCGACCGTGACCTAAAGTGCCTAGAAAAGGAAACAGCTCACAAGCTTGTCATTGAATCAGAAGTTACCTTTAAGCAGATTGTAGATAGTGGTCAAGAACAAATCAAAGAAGCTCAAGCCAATCTCCAGAGAACGATCAACACTATTCAACAGCAGCAGACTGAAGCGAAAGCTACCCTCAACCAAATTGCAGAAGTTCGTGCTGTAGACGTAGTGCTTGCCCAAGCTGAACTAGAAGATGCTATGGTTGGCGTTCAACAGGCTCAGGCAGAGCTAGACTTAGCCTACGTGCGATCACCAAGAACCGGTCAGATTTTGAAAATTCACACTTGGCCGGGAGAAATTGTCAGTGATCAGGGAATTGTTGAACTGGGTCGAACCGAGCAGATGTATGTGAAAGCAGAAGTTTATGAAACGGATATCAGTAAAGTTCGTCTGGGTCAGCGCTCAACAATTACTAGCGATGGTTTTCCAGGGGAATTAAACGGTATTGTAGATCAGATTGGTTTGCAAATTGGGAAAAAAGAAGTGTTTAGTACTAACCCTGTAGTTGACGTGGACGCTAGAGTTGTAGACGTTAAAATTCGCCTTAACTCAGAAGATAATCATAAAGTTGCAGGCTTAACGAATTTGCAGGTTAAGGTAGTGATTGATACTTCCAAGTAATGATCAACAATTGTGATCAACAATTTGGGGTAAGCTATTATAGCGTTTCTACGACTCATGAGGTACACATTAGTTTTTACCTCTTCCCTCTTCCCTCTTCCCTCTTCCCTCTTCCCTCTTCCCTCTTCCCTCTTCCCTCTTCACTGCTCCCTGCTCCCTGCTCCCTGCTCCCTAAAAACCAGAAAATTGTACCTCACTCGTCCTGATAATTGCTATATATCAATTCCCTTACTTCCACCTAAGTTCTATAAATCCTCGTTCCGGTTGATTCAATACTTCTTCAGTGAGCCATTCGACCGACTGATAAGTACCGAACACATGATCCCACCAGTCTACCCCTAAACCAAAGTTATGGTGCCACATATTATACTGATGGTGAACATAATGAACAGGCATTTTCATCCAAAAACATTTGGTGGGATTATCATGCTGTAACTGATGGGCATAAGCGGAAAAAGCTGCATAAATTAGACCGCCTACAAACCAGCCTATTCCCGCTGACCAAGAAATAAAAAACATTGGACATAAGATAATCAAAGAGCCTTTGAGATAGTCTCGGAACTCCCAGAGTACCCCTTGTCCTTCATTACGACGATGATGATCCCGGTGACGTTCTCCAATTTTATGGGAAAAATGCATCAAGCGATGTATCCAGTATTCAACAAAACTGGCGAAAATAAAACCGGTCACTACCATTATTAATACAGTAAGTAAATTCATATTACTCATATTCCTAATTTAGACAATGATTATTGTTATATATAGCCATTCAGAATTATATCTGACACATATTTGGGATATAACTAAATACTTACGACTCCTATTATAACCATTGATTTATAATTGCTATATAATGATTGTGTCTGTTGTTTAAGCAACAGTACTATAGAATAAAAATCCTTTATTAGGCTAGCACGATCAACCCGATGTATTCTTCATTGTTAACAGTGACCATCAACCGGACATTCATGGAAAATTCTATCACGGCTGATGCCCCTTGTTTTGCCGGATGATTGAAGTCCAGTCAGAATGTCAGAAGTCAGAAGTCAGAATCACTAGACTCCTCTAGCTCAACTTTTTTTTATATTCCTTCTCAGCCAAAATCTCAGGCAGTTGTGCTTCAATTCGATCTTTAAAAGAGCGGTACTCCAGGAAATGTTTGCCAGGCATAATTTTGCTTCATACAATTGCCATAAACAAAAGTTTATCTCTCTCCAGATAAGCTTTTGAGCACTTTTGACTTCATTTTTTGTAACTCAACCACCATGAGACGTCCTAGCACACAAAGTCCCCAATGAACCACAATTAGACCTAAAACCTAATTAACGATAATACCAAAAGAAAGGCAATTTCTAACAGATAAGTAATGCAAACGCTACGGTTTAATAAACCATCCCAAAGATAGCCCTGACGTTTGGGAGTATTACTGCGCTTAAAGGTACGACTCCAGCCAGTGAAAATAGCTGGGCTGCGCAAATTACACTCCTGAGTCAAAATTTCTTCAATTTGTACCAAACGGGGATAGAAACCACGCTGGAAGTGTTTCCATTGACTTTCTAGAATCCAGAAAAACAGGGGAATAGCACACCCAATCAGGGCGATGCTATTGTCTTTCTCTTTTAAGACCATGCGCACAACCACACCAGTGGCCGTAATCCCCAAGGCTTTAATCACCCAGATTTGTTTGTTGTAATCTTCTACAGTAGTTTGCAGGAAAAAATATTCCTGTTTGAGCAGATTTAGCTCGAATTCTGAGCCCGATGGGGGTTGGGGGTCGATGGGTGATGGGCTAGACATAACGTTGGTGTTCAAGTAGACACAAAGTGTTTCTTGTGCAAAACCTTTTGCATCGCTTTCATCTGAGCTTTGACCTGTTGCAGCTGACTTTCAAGTTGCTGAATATCTTCCGATGGTAATGATACTACTTCAGAATAGGATTTAAGACCAGTATGGGTTTTACCATTACCCACACCAGGATGCGTTCCCCTAGCGTGGCCTACGGTCAATCCCGTGTACTCACCGCTTTTGGCTGGCACCTTCACCGCAGATTTAGCTACTGGTTGATTTTCTCTCGACCCAGTCTTAGTCACCAGTGGTTCACGGTTTGACTGGAAGCTAGAACTAGTATAGACGGTGTAGTTAATTGGCTGCTGTGGCGATGTCTGATTCTCGATCTTCTTTTCTAAAGGCTTGTGTTGAGGAACGTCCTGCTGGGATTCTGAAAGCCTAAGTTTTTCTAATAATTCTTCCTTTTTTTGAATTTGTTGTGCTAGATCTGATAGCTGTGACTGAAGTTGAGATGACTGTTGAGCAGACTGTTGCCATCCTGCTATGGCAACACTGGCCATACCAGCTCCTAGGCTAATCACCGTTGCTAAGGTCAGGTAAGGCGTTGCCGCATCTCGCACATTACCGTAGTATAGTTGCTCCTCCTGTACTTTAATGGATAATGGCTGAGCACCGAACCAGCCTACGGGTAAGGTCAGCGCAGCAAATACTGTTGCTGAAATCAATGCTGGCCTAAACACAAATTTCTGAAGTGGGGAGGAAGTCATATAGTATATTATTGCCTTTAACAACCGGTCAGTAAGAGTGCTTAAAACTTAGCCATCTTAACTAGTCTTCCCCTAGCTTATTTAAAATAATTTTAGTTATTTGTGAGCCAACTATAAAATAATTGTGATTATTTTCAGCAATTTTCGTGAGCCATATCACCATTAGTATGGTGGAAACATTTAGGGCGATTATATCAACAATACTCTAGGTATAAAAAACTGTGTATTGTTGATGTTCCAGACCTTAAAGTGGCACACTCTGATCGTAAACATTAAGTTATCAGTACCCAGTTATCAGCACCAAGGAGTCAGCTTTTCAACCATGGCTCATACGCGACACGCTAATAGCGGATAGCTCACAGCTCCTAAGAGCTGAGATGGCTGACATGATTGATTAACTAGGAGATTGAAAACAAGTAACGTTCTGTTCGCGTAGCGTGGCCAACGGCCAAGGCCTTTCTTATCCTAGGGCGATTTAACGATTAAGGCAGTTGCAATCTTTACAGAATTAGAGGAAAAAGCATGTTGACTAAATCAGAAACTGCAATTGCGGCAATTGATGCCAGAGAGATATTAGATTCTCGTGGACGTCCGACAGTAGAAGCCCAAGTGCGCCTTGTTAGCGGTGCGGTGGGAATTGCCCAAGTTCCCAGTGGTGCTTCTACTGGTACTTTTGAAGCCCATGAACTACGAGATAATGATCCCCGTCGCTACGGTGGTAAAGGGGTACTCAAGGCAGTATCGAATATCAAAGAAAAACTCGCCCCAGACCTATTGGAAAACGATGCTCTCAACCAAATGTTGCTTGACCACAAGATGATTCGTCGGGATGGTTCGGCCAACAAAAAGAATATGGGAGCAAATGCCATCCTAGCGATTTCTCTAGCTACAGCTAAAGCGGCAGCGGCTAGTAAAGGACTACCCCTTTACCGCTACTTAGGTGGACCACTAGCTAATCTACTACCAGTTCCGTTGATGAATGTGATCAACGGTGGTGCTCATGCGGATAATAATGTAGATTTTCAGGAATTCATGATTGTACCAGTGGGAGCCCAGTCATTTCGAGAGGCTCTGCGCTGGGGAGCTGAGGTTTTTGCCGCCTTGGCTAAGGTATTGAAAGAGAAAAAATTGCTTACCGGTGTGGGAGATGAAGGTGGCTTTGCTCCCAACTTGGGGTCAAATAAAGAAGCGCTAGACTTATTGATTGCGGCTATAGAAACATCTGGGTATAAGCCAGGGGAACAAATCGCTTTAGCGATGGATGTGGCTGCGAGCGAGTTCTACAAAGATGCTCAGTATGTCTATGATGGCGCATCTCACTCACCAGAGGAGTTTGTTAACTATCTAGCTGAGTTGGTGGGGCAATACCCCATTGTTTCCATTGAAGATGGACTCCACGAAGAGGATTGGAGTAATTGGCAGTTACTTACTGAAAAACTCGGTTCCCGCATTCAGTTAGTGGGTGATGACCTATTTGTTACCAATCCCACCAGGCTACAAAAAGGTATTGATATCGGTGCGGGTAATTCGATCTTGATTAAGCTTAATCAAATTGGTTCCTTGACCGAAACTCTTGAAACCATTGACTTAGCAACTCGCAACGGTTTCCGTTCTGTGATTAGTCACCGTTCTGGGGAAACCGAAGATACTACCATTGCTGATCTAGCTGTTGCTACTCGGGCTGGTCAAATTAAAACAGGTTCTCTGTGCCGTAGTGAACGGGTGGCTAAGTATAACCAGTTGCTGCGGATTGAAGATGAATTAGGCGATCGCGCCATTTATGCTGGAACTTGTGGCATGGGACCGCTGTGTCAGGGGTGAAGGTTATTGGCTTAGAAGGTTAGGAGGTTGAACGCGAACGCGTGGCCTTTGGCCAAGGTTTAAGGTTTAAGGTTTAAGGTTTAAGGTTTTTTGGTGGGGAGTTTAGGAGGAATGGTTTTTTCCTATCTCCCCCTACTTTTGGTATCTTCTGCACATCCGTCCCACAACTGATTCACGGATAAAAACTCAGTTGAGGCAAGCCTAGGGTTTCATCCCAACCCATCATCAGATTCAAGCACTGTACAGCTTGACCAGCTTGACCTTTCAGCAAGTTGTCGATGACTGACATAACGATAACTCGGTCAGTTCGGGTATCGACTTCTACCCCTATGTAACAAAGATTAGTGCCACAAGCCCACTTGGTTTGGGGATAGGTGCCACTGGTTAACACCCGGACAAAGGGAGAGGCGCGGTAAAAGGCCGTGTAAATGGTGAATAAATCTTCCCTGACTAGTCCCGGATCCTGCAATGTGGCATAAACGGTAGCTAGGATTCCCCGTACCATGGGAACGAGGTGGGGTGTAAATTGCACCCTGACTTCATGACTGGCTAAATGACTGCAAATTTGCTCAATTTCTGGGGTATGGCGATGATGGGTCACGCCATAAGGGGCTAGAGAGCTGTCGGCTTCTGCTAGTAAGAGATTGGTTTTTGCCTGGCGTCCACCCCCAGAGGTACCGGATTTGGCATCGATAATGGCAGTGTCTGGAATAATCAGACCCTGTTTGAGCAGGGGAGCAAGGGCGAGCAGGCTGCTTGTGACGTAGCAACCAGGACAACCGACTAATTCGGCAGAGGAAATGCGATCGCGATACAGTTCCGGTAAACCATAAACAGCAGTAGCAGCAGTGTCTTGGTCGTGGCGCTCTCCACCGTACCAGCTTTTGTAAGTTTCAAGTTTACTAAATCGATAGTCAGCTGAGAGATCGAGAACTTTTAATCCTTTTGATAACAGTGATGGTGCTAGCTTATGGGCTAAACCGTTAGGCAAGGACAGAAATACTACCTGACAACGGGATACAATAGTATTTATGTCAATAGGCTCAATGGTTAAATTAACACGATGGCCTAGATGAGGGTAAAGCTCGGCAAATCCCTTGCCAGCACTGCTTTCTCCACCCAAATAAACTATATCGACTCCTGGGTGATCCATCAAGAGCCTTACAAGTTGTACGCCACCATAACCAGAAGCACCAATTATGCCTACTGGCAGGCGTTCTAAATCCCCCATCATGTTCCTTTCCTATAGGGTAAGAGCTTTGACATCCTCCCCCACTAAGGGCTAATTGCTGGCTCAGTGGGAGATTCTCAACCTTGGG
>NZ_JAAHHS010000009.1:0-17500 GCF_010692395.1 Moorena sp. SIO3H5 | reverse complement strand
GCCAAAGAAAGTGTAGAATTAGAAGCGCTCACTGCCTATAAATTGGAAAGCTTGGGTTTGATCAAAATTCGCGGTAATCGAGCCACAGCTAGTTGCGAACTATATCGTCTATTTTTTAGAAATCATTTTATCAATGGCATAAGAGTTAGTAGTCATTAGTTATTATAGCAATTCTAGGACTTGTGAGGTACAAATTTCTGGTTTAAAGGGAGCAGGGAGCAGGGAGCAGGGAGCAGGGAGCAGGGAAGATTGAAAAGAGAAGAGGGAAGAGGGCAAAAATAATGTGTACCTCATGATTCCTACAAACGCTATAGTCATTTAAACTAGACACAAAAAAGCGTTCGCGAAGCCTGACGGGTCGCACCTGTGGAATAGGCATCTTGCCTGTTCGGGGATTTTTTGGAGCGGGTGGGATTTTTTGGAGCGGGCAGGATTTTTTGGAGCGGGCAGGATTTTTTGGAGCGGGCAGGATTTTTTGGAGCGGGCAGGATTTTTTGGAGCGGGCAGGATGCCCACTCTACTGCGATCTATTCGTTTGATTCAGTGACCACACCCTAGTCACCGATTTACGATTACATCTAACTAGTGGAGGTAAGCGGACTCGAACCGCTGACATCCTGCTTGCAAAGCAGGCGCTCTACCAACTGAGCTATACCCCCAGGCAGTGACTACTTAAGCTAAATTAAGCTTAGTTCATCAACCGCACTTTTATCATTATACAACATCCAACTGGAAAGTCAACCAAGATAGCCAAAAAATTTTCCCATAGACATCGCAACAGTAATCTGACCATAGCAGGTTAGTGCGGGGTGTTACCATACGTCAGAATAGTAAATAGTGAGGCACTTTCCGACTCAGGACTCAAAACTCAGCACTCTTTTCACCCCTTAACCGGATCATGACCCAGGTAGTTGCAACATTTTACAAATTTGTCAGATTGCCAGACTTTGCCGATAAACGGCCTTCCTTGCTAGCCCATTGTCAAGCTCAAGGCATTACAGGAACCATTCTCCTCGCAGCAGAAGGTATTAACAGTACCATCGCAGGCTCCCGTCAAGCCATTGATTCAGTCCTAGCCTTTCTCCGTTCCGATCCCCGTCTGGCCGACTTACAGCATAAAGAATCCTACACCGACTCTCCTCCATTCAACCGCCTGAAAGTCCGGTTAAAGAAAGAAATTGTTACCATCGGTTTGCCAGAGGTTGACCCCAATCAGCAGGTAGGTACCTATGTTAACCCTCAGGACTGGAATGCTCTAATTTCAGATCCAGACGTAGTACTGATTGATACTCGCAATACCTATGAAGTAAATATCGGAAGCTTCAAAGGTGCCCAAAATCCCCATACTGACTCATTCCGACAATTCCCTGATTATGTTCGCCACCACCTCGATTCCACCAAAGACAAAAAAGTAGCCCTGTTTTGTACAGGAGGTATTCGCTGTGAAAAAGCCTCATCCTTTATGTTGAGTCAGGGTTTTAAAGACGTCTATCATCTCAAAGGTGGCATTCTCAAGTATTTAGAACAAGTCCCAGAAGACGAAAGTTTATGGCAGGGGGAGTGCTTTGTTTTCGATCAACGGATTGCTCTCAAGCACAAGTTGGAACCTGGAACCCACCATATGTGCTACGGTTGTGGAAATCCAATTTCCCAAGCTGATCTCAATTCCCCTAAATATATCAAAGGTATTTGTTGCCCTTACTGTTTTGATGATTTTAGCAAGGAAGCATAGACGTCAGTGGTCAGTGGTCAGCGGTCAGCAGTCAGTGGTCAGCGGTCAGCGGTCAGTGGTCAGCTGAAGTAACATAGATTAAACCAATGTTTACCTGTTTGATTCAAAAGCACCATCTGTAGCACCATCTGTAGCGCATTAGCACCTCAAGTAGCGTGGGCGTAGCGCTAATCGCTGATAGCTGATAGCTGATAGCTGATACCTGATAGCTGATAGCTGATAGCTGTTCGCGTAGCGTGGCCAAAGGCCTTTAGCTGATAGCTTCTTACTTTTTTAGCGCTAGGGTCAATCCATCAGCAATAGGTACCAAACTAAGGTTGACCCGTTGGTCTTCATAGAGCTTTTGATTAAATGCTCGAATTGCCTCAGTTCTATTATCGACTACCTCAGGATCTCCTACTCGCCCCGACCAGAGGACATTATCCACAGCAATTAGTCCACCATTACGTACCAGTTTCAGTACCTGCTCGTAGTAGTTTTCGTAGTTCCGTTTATCTGCATCAATAAAGGCAAAATCAAACGTACCTGCCTGTCCTTCTTCCACCAACTGCTCCAGAGTGTCCAGTGCTGGGGCAATTTGCAGGTCAATTTTGTCAGCTACTCCAGCTTGTTGCCAATAGCGACGTGCGATCGCAGTATACTCCTCACTGATATCACAGGCAACCACCTTGCCCTCTGGTGGCAAAGCTAAGGCTACAGCTAAAGCGCTATAGCCTGTAAATACCCCCACCTCTAGAGTTTTCTTGGCTCCCATCAACTGCACTAGTAAGGCCATAAACTGCCCCTGTTCAGGAGCTATTTGCATCCTAGCCATGGAATGCTGTGCTGTTTCGAGCCTCAGCTGGGTCAAAACTTCTGGCTCTCTTACAGAAACAGATTTTAAGTAGTCGTTAAGCTGCTTGTCTAGTCCAAAGGTTTGATTAGCCATTAATAGTTAGCCATTGATAGTTAGTTTCCTCAAAGCTATTATTTCCCAGGTATTGCTCAATCTAAGCAATGATATTATGCATTGTTCATTATTTATTACTCCATTCTGCTGTGGTTATTGCTTGGTCTTGCTTTTGGGTCGGATGAATGGTCTAGTCCAACTTCCCCTAGCCATAGGGAAAGTAAATCCTTATCCTGGAAACAGCAAGTGCTCAATTAAGGGCTGAGGGCAAAAAGCAAGACATGGGACGTATATTTATTTCAGCAGGTCACGGTGGCATAGAAAGCGGTGGTCGTGACCCAGGGGCGATTGCCGGTGGGACAACAGAAGCCGAAGAAATGATTCGGCTGCGAGATATAGTGGTGCCAGAATTGCGATCGCGTGGGTATGAAGTATTATCTGTTCCTGATGAATTAAGTTTAAGGCAGACAATTCAATGGATTAATGACCGTGCTCGTTTTGGTGATGTAGCGATAGAAATTCATGCTGATGCCTTTTCCAATCCTAACATCCGAGGTGCCTCTGCTTTTTACATTTTCAATAACACTGAGCGCAAGAAGCATGCTGAACTCATGCTGCGCTCTTTGATCACACGCCTTCCTGAACTGCCCAATAGAGGAGCAAAACCCGATACGGAATCAGGTGTTGGGCGTCTTGCCTTTTGCCGTGATGTTATCCTGCCCTCCCTACTGCTGGAAGTTGGCTTTCTGACTAATCCCCAAGACCGTGCTCTGCTCCAGAATCGACGTCGTGACATGGCCATAGGCATAGCTGATGGACTCGCCCAATGGAGTAGTTTGATTTCTGGTGAACAGCCACCCGATCAATTAAATCCCGTTTATCCGATCATTGATATTAAAATCAATAATCAGACTTACGATGATCGAGGTGTTCTAATCAATAGCAATTCTTACATTCCCATTGACCTAGCCGATCGCCTAGGAGTGGATTTGACCACCGCTGACAATGTCCGTCGTGTGCAATATCGGGGAGTCGTTTATGTTAAGGCCATTGAACTAAGAGACTATAACATCTTTGTCGGTTGGGATGCTCCTACCCGCACTGTGATTTTGCGCTCAATTTCCCAGAAAGTCTGTCCAGGTCTGATTGACCGGATCATGGGTCATGGTAGCACCTCCGAAGTCCAGTTACAGATATTTCTTAAAAACAATAATCAGAACGCCCTGACTGAGTTTCCTGACCTAGCGAGGCTCTATCGAGAAGAAGCCTCAGTAGAGGGAGTTAACTATGACATTGCCTTTGCCCAAGCTTGTATAGAAACTAACTTCCTACGCTTTAGCGATCGCCTTAGACCTGAGCAAAATAATTTTGGTGGTTTGGGAGCAGTGACTAGTGAGGAAGAAGCTACTTTTTCTAGCGCTAGAATTGGAGTCCGTGCTCATATCCAACACTTGAAAGCCTACGCCAGTCAGGAACCCCTAGTCCAACCCTTGGTTGATCCCCGGTTTCGCTTCGTTACCCGAGGGATTGCTCCGTTAGTTGAACAGCTCAGTGGGCGCTGGTCAGCTGACTTAGATTACGGCAAGCGAATTATCGCCGTTGTCAGGCGTTTATATGAATCATCTAACTTGCTTTGATCCCAATTCCCGATTTAACCTCAAGCAGCGCTATAACTCAGCGCTGCAAGGGCACTACGCATTTAGATGTTTGACATTCCTACCTAAACTCCGAAACGTGAGCCTAGTTTACTTCTGACTTCTGACTTCTGACTTCTGACTTGCACGCAGCGCTCTAACTGCTAAGCTGTCTTGAAAAACCGGATAATTTCTCGGACATGATCCAAGAATTCACTATCTGTAGTTAATTGTGCGATCGCATTTTCAGAATCCCGAGCTAAACGCTGGTGTTCCGCATTGTTATTAGCTTCCAGTTGTGCCATGGATGCTTCAAGTTGGGCTAAGCCTTTGCGAGTCTCTTCCCAGTAACGCTGATGGGTTGCCACCCAAGAGTAAGGTTCTTGTGGGTCTAGTTGCTCTTGTAGACCTTTGACACTTCTTTCGAGAGCTTCAAAACGATTCCGTAGTTCCATTACATCTCGGCGAGGATAGGTAAACTCTTGCCGGATCATCCTTAACCGAGCTGCTAAATACTGGTAAAAACGTACCGCTGGACGCAAAGCAGTTAAAAGCAAAGCTGCTCCCGAACTGACGTAGCCTACAGCACTAATCCCAGTAGCAGCAAGGATATACAAACCCACAGCAGATAACAGGTGAAGGGCGATTGCTACAGTTAGCGATCGCTTAGCTATCATTTCCACATAGTCTAATTGCTTCGGGTCAACCGCAATCTCATTTGCCCTAGAAACCGACCCCTCTGCTAAAACTTCCCTAGCTTCCAAGTGGACATTCCACGGAACTGTCACAATCACCAACAGCCACCAAAAGCTAGCCACACCAATTATCCAATCTAGGAAATGACCAGTACTAATGTGCAACCATTGCAACAGCCCAAACACCAATAGGGTTATAATTCCTAACCCAGTCCCTACACCAGCAATATTAAAAAACATCCTAGCGACCTCCGACGGATTTTCAGCCTTTATCCCATCATGCTTAGAGATAACCCTCAGGCTCGAAAACCTTGTGATAGTTTCGCCAGCTTCACACTGATATTAGTGTCCTTAGCTACTTTTGATCAAATTTTATTAATCAAAGATAAAACTTAAACCATTAGAACCAGAAACATTTAATCTAAAAGTTAATCATTATAGCTTGAAGCGGTTGTCTTAAAATTGACAAATCTTAAAAGCTCAGTACAGATGCTGAAACACACAGGTAAGTAGTATGAAAAATTCTTTAGGACAAAAATTACCACAAAAACTAGCCACCTTCGCCACCGTTGCCCTAGCCACTGCCTTCTCAGCAATCAGTCTTGGCAACCAAACCTCCGCTGCTACCTTTGAGCAAAAACAAGTTGAACAAGGCAAGTTTATTGCTGTCGCTCAACCCTTTGGCGCAAATTCCCATCAACTGCTGATCATAGAGCAAAAATCCAACAAGCGAGCCTGTTGGAGCGAGAGTGGTACTAACCCAGTGATCGTAGACCCACTGCTGTTGAACTTTGACTTTACTGGCATTTGCGGACGCAGTACTGATAGCAATGGCTATTCCATGCGCATGGCGGGTGAAGACTTAGGACTCGATTACATCCTCAGCATTGTTGAGCGTAATGGTGAACTGTTGCTAGTGGGTAAGCACCGCCTTGATCGTAAAGCTCCTGAAGTAATCATCGGCAGAACTGGTGGTATTAGCCAGGGCTTTATGAAAATTTTTCTGCAGCCCGATTGGGAATTTGCCAAGAGAATGTTCAATAACAAAGAGCTAGGTCACGTCTACCTTGCTACTAATACACCCTTAGGTAACACAGGAAGTAGTGATCCATCTGACCTTCCCCCACTTCCGCCACGGCAAGCCTCTAAATTTCGGGATATTGGTAATGATGTCTATGCCTCAGAAATTGAAAAAGCCGTAGCAATGGGATTTATTGCTGGATTTCAAGACAATACTTTCAGACCCCAAGGGTTTCTTACCAGAGAACAACTCGTTTCTATGGTCATTGAAGGCTTAGGTAAACTGCCAGGTGCTAATATTACTGTCCCCACTCAAGCATCAGGACGACCCTATCAGGATGTTGAGGCTGGGCGCTGGAGTGCTGCCAAAATTCAATGGGCAAGGGACAACAACATTGTTAGTGGCTATCCTGATGGCACCTTTCGACCAAATAAGTCCGTAACTCGTGCCGAATTGATGGCAGTACAAAAAAAAGCTGCTGAATTTGCCAAAAGCCTCCAAGGGCAGCCAGGGGTACTCGTTTCTAATGGGTCAGTCACACAATTTTCCGACACCGAAGGTCACTGGGCTATTGCTTTAATTTCTGAAATGTCTGGCTACTGCCAAGTGGCATCTCCCCTCAACGAAAGAGGTAACGCTTTCTTCCCCAATTCTGAAGCACGCCGGAACTATGCCGCTGCTGCTACTCTGCGCATGCTCAACTGTGTCCAGCAGCCCATTACTCAGAACTAGCACATTATCGTTTAAGAAGGCCACAAGAAACGTCTGTTGATCAGACCTAAACTAAACAACGTAAGCTATCAGCTGATAGCACCTCAAATAGCGTGTGCCTAGCACATTAGCTGATAGCTTACATCACCTGATTCTATCAATTCCCGTAGCCTGGGATTGATCACAAACGTGATTTAATACTGCCGCAAAGTCTCTATTTTATTCCTACCTTACTGAAGTCTGCCCCTTAGCCGTTTTCCTTCTATTCTATCCAATATCTAGAAATGTAAACGAGATATATAAACGTGAAGACTATAATAAATCTAGAAAAAAAAACTGTAAAGATTTCATGAAGTAAGGAATTCTATAGTGACATCCAATAATAATTATGTCATCTATAGTAATGGTAATTTTATTTGATCAATAACAATTCATGAAAATACTATGAAACTTTAGTTTTAGCTATTGACAAATAAGAAGCAATTTAATTTATTTAAGTAAACCTGAACAATATTTCGATAAAAAAAAGTTCCATTTCCAATCTAGCAATCGGTATTTAGCAATCCCTGTAGGAATTGTGAGAATTTTTTTTTACAGATCTGCTGTTATCGCACTACCCATTCAAATTAGGACATTGTCAGCCATGCAAAGCGCGAGTGGGAGAAACCCCCGCAGGTCGGTAATGGTGCGTTTTCCGCATTAAGAATTAAATTCGCCACGGGTCGCACCTCTGCATCGCTCCTTAACTCCGAAACTTAAGTAATCGCTGACTTCTGACTTCTGACTTCTAACTTCTAACTTCTGACTTCTAACTTCTGACTTCTAACTTCTGACTTCTGACTTCTGATTTTCCATAAACCAAAAACTACTCTGATCTCTTTCCTACTGTTCCCGATTCCCGATTCTCGATTCTCGATTCCCGATTCCCGATTCCCGATTCCCTAAAAAGGAGAGGATAATAGTAATTATGCCAACATTTGAGGCAGAAGACACAACTAGGCTGAGTTTAGAGAATTACATAGTTTTTGATAGTGACATTGCTTCCGGTGGCCAAGCTATCGAAATTTCCACGAACAATACTAATGAACCAGCATTCCTTCGTTTAACCTGGACAGAAGCTGACGGTCCTGGTGGTAACTATAATTTTAATATTGCCCATTTTGATGAAGCAGATGGCCGATCTACCCTGACACTTCGTGTCAACGATATCCCAATTAGTAGATATATTTTCAATAAAAACCCAGGAGAACAGGGCAATCCACCTATAGACATACCCAACTCTAGTAATTATATCGGGTTGAGTGGTTCTATATTTGATGGTTTATCCAATCCTAATCCCGTCTTTGAAAACGTAAAACTAGCTCCAGGGGATGAGATTGAAATCTCTGCTGTGGCGGATAGTTTGGGGAATCAAACCGATGAACTAGCGCGGATCGACGTTATTGAAATAACACCAGCACCGTTAGCTGACCAACTTATTAATTTGCCTGAACTTAGCATTATTCCTACTGATGGCACATTAGCCGAAACTGTGCCAAAAAGTGGTGGTATTACCATCACCCGCACCGGAAACATTAGTGAAAGCCTAGAGGTAACTTACACGGTCAGTGGCACCGCTAGCTCCTCAGATTACAAGCCCATCCTAACTGGTACCGTTACTATTCCAGAAGGTCAGCAGTCAGTAGATCTCAAGCTTACCCCAATCGCCGATGGTATAGCAGAAGGGGAAGAAACTGTCATTATTACCCTTGAGAATAGTCCCAACTATCAATTAAGTCAGACTGCCAGTGCCACTTTCACCATTACCGACAATGACCAATCCACGATCACCGAGAGTGTGACTATTTTCTGGCGTAATCAGGAGACCGGAGTTAATGGTGCTTGGTTGATGGATGGTCTCGACTTAGCTCAAGCCGTGACAATTCCTTCACCAACAGAAGCAGCCGACAGTCCCTGGCAGATGCAGGGTGCAGGGGATTTTAACAGTGATCAACAACAGGATATTATCTGGCGTAATACCTCTACTGGGGAAACTGGCATCTGGTTGATGGCAGGATCGGTGTTTCAGAATGCAGTGTCCATCACCCCAACTCCAGACCTGGACTGGGAAATTCGTGGCACTGAAGATTTTAACAGTGATCAACAAGACGATATTCTCTGGCGCAATACCTCCACTGGGGAAAATAAAGTCTGGCTAATGAATGGCACCACTGTGGCTCAGGAAGTGTTCATTCAATCGGAACCAGTCACTAGTATTTGGGAAATGAGGGCAGCAGGAGACTTGGATGGAGATGGTGATGGGGATATTATCTGGCGCAATACTCAAGAGCAAACTATTTACTATTGGAGGATGGAAGGGACTCAGTACATTGAATCAGTGTTAATCGAGTCACCAATCAGTAGTGGTCAGCAGGTAATCCATGGCACCCTTGACATCGATGATAATGGTTTCGATGATATCTTATGGCGCAATCTCGATGATGGACAAAATAGTGTCTGGCTGATGAATGCCAATGGCTTCGATCGCCTGGAAAGGCTTGAGCCACTAACTGATACTAGTTGGCAAAGTTATGTTTAAAATAGCAAAGGGAACAGGGAGTAGGGAGTAGGGAGTAGGGAGTAGGGTGTGGGGTGTGGGAAGTAGGGAGTAGGGAGTAGGGTGTGGGGTGTCGGGCATAAGAAAGCGATGCAGAGGTGCTCCCTGCTCCCTAAAAACCCAGAACGAAAGTACCTAACAGCAATTGCAAACCGCTGTATATGTAGAGATACAGGGTTTTTCATAACTATTAGCTACACAGAATTTTTACCTATTCCCTATTCCCTGTTCCCTGTTCCCTGTTCCCTATTCCCTATTCCCTATTCCCTGTTCCCTTTGCTATATATAGCCATCAATTTTAAAGATTTAGGAAAGTTAAAAATTTATAAATTAATTTTTATTTGTTCAGGGCTTATCTAAAACTGGACTCAAAACGTGATAAATGTGAGCGCTATCAATCCAAATCACGTAGTATAAGGGGTTATTAAAGAATCATTAAAGTAGATTTATTGCCTAAGTAATGTTTATAATAAAACCTAGTGTTATTACTTAATGGATTAGTTTTCAATGAAAGATAAACTCAATATTTTCATATTAGTTGTTTTCTGGATAGCTATATGTATTTTGTGAACCAAAATTGAATCCTTGTATAAAGTATATATCAAGTAGATTTTGGGGATTGTTTATACCCATATAATTCTAGGAATGGGTGTAATAGTGTTTACAAGTTCAACGGACAAAAGAATGCAGTGCCGTTTTGGGCAGCCAGTCGCTGATCTCAATCCCCATCTCCCCATCTCCTCATCTCCTCATCTCCTCATCTCCCCATCTCCCCATACTTCCCACTATTTCCCTATTCCCTACCCCCAGCACCAGTCAAGCTTGGCCTTTGGCCACAAAGCTTCCGGGCTTTTGCGATTGACCGTAGGTCACGCTACGCGACCGCATTAATAATTTTCTAATCAGAGAAAATATTGAGCAATTATAATATCCGTAACAATAGCATAAAGATTTGATAAAATTACCAAATTTTATGGTGACATATTATCCAGTTCATGTCATCAATGAATAAAGGAATTGTTTGGCAGCAAAAACTAAAGCTCCTGGTGAAAGACTATAGTATAGTGCTCAGACTATCTCAACAAAATAATGTTGGTGGAGCATCTACGTCATTGAGATAGGTTTTGAAACAGGGAAACTCAAAACCCTCTAACTAATACAGCCGCAAATTTCTGAGATTTTTCATTAGCTGTAATAATCGGTGTTTTTGTAAACGTTTAGCATAGTATTCTACTCTTGCCCATGGATCCGGAAAGGGTATCGGGATCATGGGGATTGAGTGGATATCGACTTGCTAGCGTATTACTCGCTGCCCAAATAAAATTCCCAAATAAAATTTCAAAATAAAATTCCCATAGCTTTAGACACAGATAAAGGTTGGAGACTACAATACTATGACGAGAATTGAAGCAGAAAATTTTTCTGTTATAACTAATTTTGTAACTACTAGTAATCCTGATGCCTCTGGGGGCGCAGTAATCACTCTATTTGATGCGGTTAATAATACTGCTTTCCCCCCTGGTACTGCTAGCACAAGCTTTAATCAACCCACTGGTACCTATGAAGTAATCATTGGCACCTTTGACGAAATAGATGGAGAAGGCACAATCGATGTCACCATTGGCAGTACCGTTTTTCCTACCATCACTCTTAATAATCCTGCCCCTACTGCTAGTGGTATCCCGGAAACCTCCAGTTTCGTCGCTTTGCAAATTAGCCCTAGCACCTTTATCCGCAATGGGGACTTGATTGAAGTTAACGGTACCGCTAATGGTGAAGAATTCATCAGATTTGATTATATTGACTTTAACCTGACCAACGAATTCCCGGTAGCTGTAGATGATACCGCTACTACCACTGAAGATACAACAGTTAACATTAACGTATTAGATAATGACACCGATACTGAGGGAGACAGCACTCTAACCGTTATTAGTGATCCCAGTAATGGCAGTGCTGTAGTAGATGACAATGATACTCCTGATGATCGAACCGATGACGTTATTACTTACACTCCCAATCCCAACTACAATGGAGCAGACAGTTTTACTTATCAGTTAAACGATGGGGTTAATCCTCCTGACACCGCTACGGTTAACGTTACCGTTACTTCTGCTAATGATGCACCACAAGCTCAAGATGATACAGCTATAAGTAATGAAGATACAGCAGTTAATATTAATGTTTTAGATAATGACATTGATAGTGACGGAGATTCCCTGACTCTAACAATTGTTGGTAATCCTAATAATGGTAATGCCGTAGTTAATGACAATGGCACGCCTAGCGATCGCACTGATGACTTTATTACTTATACTCCCAATCCGAATACTAACGGTAATGACAGTTTCACCTATCAAGTGGATGATGGGAATGGTGGTATTGACACAGCTACGGTTAATCTCACTATTACTCCAGTAAATGATCCACCAGAAGCCGGAGATGATAGTGCCATAAGTAATGAAGATACAGCAGTTAATATTAATGTACTAAACAATGACTCGGATATCGAAGGAGATAGTAGTCTAACTGTTGTTAGTAATCCCAGTAATGGCAGTGCTGTAGTTAATAATAATAACACTCCTGGTGATCTGACTGATGATTTTATTACCTACAGTCCTGATAATAATTACAATGGAAGCGATAGTTTTACCTATCAATTAAATGATGGAGTTAACCCTCCTGATACTGCAACGGTTAACCTAACCATTAATCCAGTTAATGATGCACCGGAAGCCGGAGATGATACGGCTACCACTGATGAAGATATCCCAGTTAGTATTAATGTTTTAGGTAATGACATTGATATTGACGGAGATTCCCTATCTTTGGCGATTGTCAGTAATGCTAGTAATGGTAATGCTGTAGTTAATGATAATGGCACGCCTAGCGATCGCACTGATGACTTTATTAGGTATACTCCCAATCCCAATACTAACGGTAATGACAGTTTCACCTATCAAGTGAATGATGGGAATGGTGGTATTGACACAGCTACGGTTAATCTCACTATTAATCCAGTTAATGATGCACCGGAAGCTGGAGATGATACCGCTACGACTGATGAAGATACAACAGTTAATATTAATGTTTTAGATAATGACTCGGATATTGAGGGAGATTCCCTGACTCTCGCGATTGTCAGTAATCCCAGTAATGGTAGTATAGTAGTTAATAATAATGGCACTCCCAGCAATCCGAGTGATGACTTTATTAGCTATACTCCCAATCCTAACACTAATGGTAATGACAGTTTCACTTATCAAGTAAATGATGGGAATGGTGGTATTGACACAGCTACGGTTAATCTCACTATTAATCCAGTTAATGATGCACCGGAAGCTGGAGATGATACGGCTACGACTGATGAAGATACAGCAGTTAATATTAATGTTTTAGGTAATGACATTGATATTGACGGAGATTCCCTGACTCTAACAATTGTCGGTAATTCCAGTAATGGTAATGCTGTAGTTAATAACAATGGCACTCCAGGTAATCCCAGTGATGACTTTATCACGTATACTCCTAATGCCAACACTAACGGTAATGATAGTTTAATCTATCAAGTAAATGATGGGAATGGTGGTATTGACACAGCTACAGTTAATCTCACCATTAATCCTGTTAATGATCCACCGGAAGTCCAAAATGATAGTGCTATCACTAATGAAGATACAGCAGTTAACATTAATGTACTAAACAATGACTCGGATATTGAAGGAGATAGTAGTCTGAGTGTTGTTAATAATCCCAGTAATGGTAGTGCTGTAGTTAATGATAATAACACTCCTGGTGATCTGACTGATGATTTTATTACCTACAGTCCAAATCTCAACTACAATGGAACAGATAGTTTTACTTATCAATTAAATGATGGGGTTAACCCTCCTGCTACTGCAACGGTTAATCTCACCATTAATCCAATCAATGATGCACCGGAAGCTGTAGATGATAGCGTCATCACTAACGAAGATACACCAGTTACCTTTAATGTACTGGCAAATGATTCTGATGCTGAAGGAGATCTCCTGACTCTAAGCATTGTTAGTGAGCCAAGCAATGGGATTGCAGTAGTTAATGACAATGGCACTCGCTTTAATCCGACCGATGATTTTATTACTTACACTCCCAATCTCAATGCTAATGGATCTGATAGCTTAACCTATCAGGTCGATGATGGGAATGGTGGTATTAGCACTGCAACGGTTAACCTGACGATTAATCCAGTCAATGATCCACCGATAGCTTTAGACAATACGGTCACTACGGATGAAGACATACCAGTTAATATCGATGTAATTAATAACGACACTGACCCCGATGGCGATAGCATACTAACCGTTGTTAAGCCTCCCAACCATGGCACTGCTGTGGTGAATGACAATGGTACTCCTGATAATCTCAGCGATGACTTTATTACTTACATCTCCGATCCTGACTACAATGGACCGGATAGTTTTGCCTATCGATTAGATGATGGTGTCAACCGTCCTAGCACAGGAATTGTTAACGTAACGGTTAGTGCAGTGAATGATTCACCATTTGCTGTAGATGATACAGTGACTACCACTGAAGATACCGCAGTTAACATTAATGTACTAGAAAATGATTCCGATCCTGAGCAAGACAGTAGTTTGACTATTGTCAGCGAGCCCAGAGATGGCACAGCAGTGGTGAATGATAATGGGACTCCTGATGATGTAAGCGATGACTTTATTACTTACACTCCTAATCCTGGCTACAATGGCTCGGATAGTTTTGCTTATCGGTTAAATGATGGTGTCACGTTTCCTGGCACAGCTGTAGTTAACCTTGAGGTTACTTCTGTCAATGAAATACCAGAAGCAATAGACGACACGGCTACTACTACTGAAGATACCACAGTCACCATTGATGTACTAGATAACGATTCTGATCGGGATGGGGATCCGCTGACTCTCGCAATTATCAGTAATCCTAGCCACGGCACAGCATTTGTGATTGATAACGATACGCCCAGTGATCCAACAGATGATGTGATCACTTACACGCCGAATCTCAATTACAACGGATCCGACCAGTTTACTTATCTAATTAGCGATCGCAACGGTGGTACCGATACAGCAACCCTTACCCTGAATGTCACTCCTGTAAATGATCCACCAGAAGCCGTAGACGATACTGTGATAACGGATGAAGAGGTACCGGTCACTATTGATGTATTAGAAAATGATACTGATCCTGAAGGGGATTTGCTAAGTCTAGTGGTGGTTAGTGCTCCCTCTAATGGTACTGCTGTGGTTAACAATAACGGTACCTTGGATAATATCAATGATGACCTTATTACGTATACTCCTAATCCAGGTTTCAGTGGGAATGATAGCTTTATCTATCAGGTATATGATGGCACAGATGGCCTTGATACAGCGACTGTTGATATTACTGTCAACTCCATCCCTACCTTTGTGCCTTCCACTCTGATTCAGAATTCCAACTATACCTTTACTATCGGCGGTGACAGCACTGGTAACGCTCAACTCCTATTCACCTTTATTAGTGGAAACGCTACTAATGTCAATGAAATTGGGGTGTTTGTCACGGATGATGACCAAGGTACAGTGAATGGTATTGGTCCTGGTCAAGAAGGCTATGTGGAAGCTGCTCTATCTAATGCTCAGACTATTTTCTCTGTACTGTTGAATCCTGAAGATAGTGGTCAAACTACTCGCCTGATTAATAATTTTGATGTAGGGGATCAATTAGGATTTTACCTAGTACAAAATAGCACCAGAGAGGCAGTGCTAGCAGGAGACAATGCTTCTGTATTCTTCGGTGATGCTGCTTTCAATAGTGATGGTTTAGACCATATCCAAACTGAGACTAATAGTGACGGTCTCTTGACATTAAACTTTGAAGATGCTGATGACCAAGACTTTGATGATTTAGTGGTAACGGTTCAAGACGCTTCGGCTTTGACTCCTACTGTAGGGATAGGGAGTCCCCAGATTCAAGGGCAAGTGGAGCTACTGGATTTAACCGATGTGACGGGAACAGTAATACCTGAATTTGTGGTTAGTAGTCAAGCAGTGTTTGAGAATAGCTTTGGCTTTTATCAGGTTGATGATGCCAGTGGTAAAATTGGCAATCTCAACCCCGGTGATGCCGGTTATGCAGAGCTTGCAGTGTCCAACCAGGTCGATTTAGCCAGTGGGCTATCCGGTGGGGTATTGTTAGCTCCGTTCCTAATTGCTAATGGCACTGTTGAAGAGTTCTTGACTCAGAATCCAACCAATCAGCAGGGTTCCGGTCTCAATGCTTACTTTAGTTTCTTGAGCGCTAACCCTGATCAATTTGATCACGTCCGCCTACTAGGGGACAATCGGTTTAGCTTCGAGGATACCTTTGGTGGTGGTGACTTAGACTATGACGACTTGGTAGTAGAGGTTATGTTCTGAGTTTAATCGGGATTGGGGAATCGGGAATCGGGAATCGGGAATCGGGAGTCGGGAGTGTGGAAGATGGGGACTCTTGCCTCTTGCCTCTTGCCTCTTGCCTCTTGCCTACTCCCTACTCCCTACTCCCTACTCCCTACTACGGATTCTGCCATCCTTCCACAATTGCCATGCCCACATTCACATAGGGATTATCTAATAATTCTCTAAGGGCTTCTTTTCCACCACTTTCTAAGGCACTAAGCAACCGTTGTTTAGTACTTGCTGGAATCGCGATATTCACAAACGCTGTCTTTTCTAAATCAGTGGAGTTGGGATTACTTTGCTCTAACTGTTTTAATAATTGTTGAATTTCAGCAGCGGCTTCACTTAGGGTTTGGTTTTTCTCGGGGGCAAAATTGTGTTGAGTTTGAGTACCAATTTCTTGATTAAACTCACTTTTAGCCCTATCGAAAGCGTTACTAAAGCTATTTTGAGACTGACGTTGATCGTATTGAAACTGATGTTTGGAGTGATTGGAGTCTGAGGTTGATTCACTCATGGCGTTGTTTTCAACATTGATAGGTCGGCTTGCTACTAGTTTAATAATTTTGATCAGCTCTTGGTTATGCTTCTGGGAAAGGGCAAGCACGCCATAGTTGTTGGTGGTTTGGGTTAGCTCTTGACGAGAATTAAACCGCTGGATGAACTGGTCACTGACGGCATGGTCTTTGGTTTCGGCAGCAGATTGAATCAGGGTTTCTCGTAAGACCAGAGCTTGGTTAACCTCCAACAGGGTGGCCAGCAGCAGGTACACACCGCGAAATCGGGGGTCAGTCAAATGCTCGTGCTGACGTTCTCGATTCTCGGTTTTCAGGAAGGTCTGGACGATAAAGTATTCCTGGATTTTATCGTGCCGAAACTTCCATTCTCGATAGGTACGACCAAACCCATGCTTCTGCTGACGAGTCAATACCATTTTATAGCGTTCCATGCAGTGCAACTCATCCAAGCAGCCCTCTTCTGGGATGGTAATTTGATCATGGAGGCGCATTTGGTAAACCGTTTCAGCAAATTTAGCCAGGGGAAAGGCACAAAGGTGAATCTGTTGATAGTCCTCTGCCATGATCTCATACTGCTGCTGTTGCAAGTTCAGCAAATCCGGGTCTTTGCCCTGGGCCAACAGTTGCGCCACCAAGGTCAAATCCATGGGATTGGACAGAAACCGACGTACTGCCGCTAACTCCTGTTTCGATTGGGTTTGGTGGAGTTGGCTGGCCAGATAGTCGTCACAGGCTTGCTCGTAGGCCACACCGGATACCGGGGCATCGTCCGGCAAAATCCCTTGGCGAGAGGTGAGGAACTCGGCAATTTGCTGGCGCTTCAGGGGTTGCAGCACGTAGGTTTTGGCCGTAGCTGGGGGTGTCCATTCCAAGGGTTGGGTGGTCAGGATAATATGCCCCTGGACGTGATGCTCCACAAAGGTATTAATAGTAGCCCTGGTGTCTGGGCTGACTTCATTGAGTCCGTCAATGCAGATATCTAGGGTATTGTAGTTAATCAGGCTTTGTAGGAACCTAGGGTCCTCAGCAGCGATGGGCAATTTAGCTTGAATCGCTTCCACCACACCACCGGCACATTGGCTGGCTGGCAAGTACACCGCCAGCCGCCCCGAGGTTTTGACTAAATTCCGCAGAAACATGGATTTGCCCAGCCCCGATTCCCCTACCAGAACCACCGGAGACTGGAGTTCGCCAATGGCAGTTTGAATCGGTTGGGTATGGGTGGCTTGTCTAATCTTAACGTGAA
>NZ_JAAHHS010000089.1 GCF_010692395.1 Moorena sp. SIO3H5 | reverse complement strand
CTTTTTGCCCCACATGAGCAACTATCGTTCCCATCGCTGTAGTCGCTATTTTATTCTCTCCGTCAATCACAAATTCTTCTAAAGGTAATTCACCTAAATCTGGCAAAGGAAATTCCTTTTCTGTGACTACAGTATGAGCCGCTGGCCCTCCTCCAGAACGCTCAAAATTTGTCCTGACTAATTCCCAGGCTTGAGACGGTAAGGCCCGAGCTTTCAGGGCACTAACAATATAATCTTTTTCCAGGGTATCTCCTGGATAGAGATTGTGAGCTTTGGCTCCCCGTTTGTGGACTCCCGCTCCTTTTAGTTGTTTAACAATCAGCACCGTTAACTTACCACTCAACGCTGATTTAGCCGCTTTATCCGTAGCTTCCAAAACCCCTTGGGTAAATGCCAATCGCTTCTGCAACGAAAACTCTGTGCTATCCACATACTCACCAGGTTGGTCAGCATCATCATAATCCTTAGCATTGATTAAGATAACCTCTTGGAAACCATTGCCCTGCCAGTATGCAATCATCTCTTGATTGGACTTTGTGGAAACCATACTATGGTGTTCCTGGCTGTAACCATTCCACACTAAGACCGGCAGAAAATTAGTCACCTGGGGATAGGCCGTAGAGAAGTGACCAAAACTGCTCATGATATAAGGTTCACCCAAGCCCCCATCCCCAATGGTAACTGGGAATAGTACCCCTGGATGAAGCAAAGCCCCAGCCATGGCAAAGTGTTGCCCTTGTCCCAGCGGGCCAGCCGGATTGAGGAGTCCAGGGATTTGACCAGAAAGGTGTCCGAGCAGTCCGTGCATTTCTCGGAAGCGTTCCCCCATCTGTTCTACAGTCTTAATGCCCATCTCCTCTAGGGAGCTGTCCAGAAACATGTTACTGTAGAAGCCTGGGGCATGGTGTCCCACTTCAGTAATAATGTTTTTGTAACCCAGCATTACCAAGGCTGCAATCCCGTCCGCAATGCTGGCAAATCCCCCTGGATGACCAGAGGATTTACTAGCAGTGATGTGCAGGGTTAGGTAGCGTAGGGCATCAGCAGCCAGTAAGGTCTGGAAGACAGCTGCTGGATCCTCAGGAGATGCGATACCATTTTGCCCCAGGGCAATGGCTACTCCTTGCCCGTATTGGTCAAAAGCCGCATCAAAACCCGGTATGGTATTCTCAAAATACTGAATTCCTTGACAAAATGTCGGAACCCTGCTACCAACTGTCATAGTCTCAGAAACCTTTTCTAATTATTACGAGTATTAAATAAATATTACAATCACCTCGCTTAGTGCGGAATTAGTATGTTGGCTAAATTTGGGTTTTCAAGCAGTGAAATGTCTTATGGATTACATTGATTGAGACGACTATTGAGGCTACTTGAGAATCTGTCACTCTACATCCATTGTTCTACCTGCCTTATAGAGATTCAGATCAAATCTTGCTTTATTTTAATTCCCACAGACTAACAGAATAGGATTAATCGACTAGTTTTAATTACCATTAATCTTATTGATAGCTTGTCTATAAGCGAATTTATGATAGTAGTAAGGTAACCGAAGCTTTTGTTGCAATATGGAATTTAGGTTAGACAATCAATTGGTCTTGAGAAAGTAACAGAGGAAAACGAGTGTGAATAAATTGCCTGATGGTCCTCAAATCCCTGAGTGGTTACAGTTAATCTATTGGGTTGCTAACCCTCTGAAATATTTGGAACAGTGTGTAGAACGCTATGGAGATACATTTACCATACGGCTAAGTGCTTCGAAAACGTTAGTCATCCTCAGCCATCCCCAAGCAATTCAGGAAGTCTTGACCGCTCCTCCTAGCCAGTTTAAATCTGGTGAACGAAATAAGTTGCTACAACCCTTGGTGGGTGAAACCTCAATGACTTTACTCGATGGTCAACCCCACCAGCGGCAGCGTAAACTCTTGATTCCCCCCTTTCATGGGCAACGAATTAATTCCTACAGTAAATTGATTTGTGATATTACTGAGCAAGTAGCGAGTCAGTGGGTAATTGGTCAAGCCTTTACTGCCCGTAGTGCCATGCAAGACATTACCATCCAGGTAATCATGGAGGGAGTTTTCGGTCTAGGTGAGGGTACCCGTTACCAAAAAATCAAGCCACTGCTGGCCGCCATGCTAGATATGACGGCTTCGCCCCTGCGCTCTAGTATGCTGTTTTTTAACTTCCTGCAACGAGATTTAGGAGCTTGGAGTCCTTGGGGGAAGTTGGTGCGGCGTAGGCAGCAAATTTATAACCTCCTTCAGGAAGAGATTAATCAGCGCCGAGAGCAACCCGAGCTAATGGGCAATGACATTCTCAGTTTAATGATGTCTGCTCGGGACGAAAATGGTGAGTTGATGAGTGATCAGGAGTTAAAAGATCAGTTATTGACTTTGTTGTTTGCGGGTCATGAAACTACTGCCAGCGCATTAGCTTGGGCATTTTACTGGATTCATCGATTACCGACAGTGCGCCAAAAACTGCTAGAGGAAATTGATAGCTTAGGGGATCATCCAAACCCGATGGCCATTGCCCAACTGCCCTATCTCACAGCAGTAGCCTACGAAACCCTGCGGATTTACCCAGTGGCGTTCCTGATCTTCCCCCGCATTACCACAGCCCCAATTACTATTATGGGTCACCACTATCAGGCCAATACTACCCTAGTTCCCTGTCCCTATTTAACCCATCGTCGAGAAGACCTCTATCCAGACTCCGATCAGTTTAAACCAGAACGATTTCTTGAGGGTCAATACTCTGCCTATGAGTATTTTCCCTTTGGTGGTGGAAACCGACGCTGTATTGGTGCTACTTTGGCGATGTTAGAAATGAAACTGGTTTTAGCTAAAGTACTGTCTGATTATCACTTAGCCTTAGCACAAGACAAAATCATTAAACCAGCTCGTCGTGGATTAGGAATTACTCCGGAAAATGGGGTTCCTATGGTGATGACAGGTCAACGTTTTGCGAAGGATTCACCAAAGCCTGCTACCGTAAATTCTATTTAGGATCAAAGTAATTTTCCCAGTAATTGCCCCATAGCAACAGAGACGGTTATCCGTGATAAGGGAGAGTCTTTGCCGCCAGTAAGGTCACCGAAAAGGTCACGCGAAGCGTAACATGCACGGGCAAAGCCACGCTAAAAGCGATCGCTTTTAGCGTGGCCATAGGCCAATCACGCAGCATGACATGCACGGGCAAAGCCCGACGCTGCGCAAACGTTCAATCGCATTTTGCGAGCATACTCTTCCAAACCCGGTATGGTTTTGCCAAACAAAATAGTGAATTACTCAGAATATTAAAGATTTTGTGTTATTTTATGCTGAGTCTAAATAAATGTCCACAAAAGTCTAACTAGCACAGCAAAGCGAGTTTCAGCCAATTAGATCACCAATCTCATCATCCTACTCCATCGGTCTGACAATCGGTAATCGAGACTCCTTAACATTATCTTTACAAAAAGTTTTTAAATCCCTGTTTCCCAATTCCTGATAACACTTCACAATTAACAAACAGTTCCGGTTGTCATCGGTACGGGTATAACTGAGATGATCAGCGATTTTTTGTAGTATAGCGATGCCACGTCCACCACCAGATTGAGGGTTCATTTGCAGCTTTTGCTCTCTCAGCCGCTGTTCTAAATCAAAGGGAGGGCCTTGATCCCAGATCCGAAACTCTAAGCGCTGGGGGAATAAAGTAACTTCGAGATCAATGGAAACGTCTTCTGGCACATCTTTGTGAGCATGACGAACGGCATTGGTAAATCCTTCAGCAAGAGCTAATTGGCACTGCAACCAGACTTTTTGGCGAACAGACGATGGTTTGAACTGGTCAAACCATGCCAAAACGCTTTCTAACGCTTTAAGATCGCTAGGAAATTGTTGGATAGATGTTTTCAATTGTTCCAATTCCTCAAAATCTTTGACATCAACCACATACATCAACCACATACATCAACCACATACATCAACCACTTTGAAGCCTGATTCTCTCCAAAGGGTACTCTAAGATCAAGGAATCCAGTCTAACCTAGATTTATATCTACCTCTACTATGGACTAATAATCAATTGCCTTCAAAAAAATGCCTTCAAAGAAAATTTTTTCTAGAAGCTATGCCAGAAACACGCTTAAAAACAGTTGAGGCAAAAGGGGTTTATTTTCCCCTTTTCTATCAAGCCAGGGGGTCTTGCCCTCTAGGGGGTCTTACTCTCTATAAGCTGTTGCCCAAAACGGCAAAAATTGATGGAGATGCGCGAAAAGGGGGAAGAAACTGGAAGCAGTTCAAGACAGAGAAGTTAGCACAAATAAATCCGATACGCCAATAGGGAATGCCATCAATAAAAGTAACTCAGTCTAATTTGTCTTGGGGTCTGATGGACGGAACGTCACGCTACGCGAGTCAAGCGAACGCGCCCCGCGTGGCCAAAGGCCTCAGCTTCCGCGCTTATGCGATTGGCCTCTGGCCACGCTACGCGATGAAGCGAAGCTTCCGCGCTTATGCGATTGGCCTCTGGCCACGCTTCGCGATCAAGGTTTCGTGAAATTAAGCCGGTCAGAATCTACTGGCTGTCCTGATAGTAAGTCAGTGTATTGATAAATCCTAAAGTAATTTGTACAACCTCAGTGCCATGAACCAAATTCTGATTATTGATGATGATCCAGCCATTCAGATGTTACTGAAACGGACTCTTTGCCACCAGGGTTATAAGGTAGCTGTAGCTAGCAACGGTGAAGAAGGTTTGGTACAGGTAGAAAAGTTACGTCCAGCCCTAGTGATTTGCGATTGGATTATGCCTGGTATGAATGGATTGGACGTCTGTCGTCAACTCAAGGTAACACCAGGATTCTCAACCACCATATTTATTCTGGTGACATCTCGAAATTCCATTGAAGACCGGGTAGAAGGGCTAGATGCTGGAGCAGATGACTTTCTGTGTAAGCCGATCGAAATAGCAGAGTTGAACGCACGAGTCAGGGCTGGCTTGAGGTTACACCAACTAAGTCATGATTTGCAGCACCAAAAGCAGTTGTTGGAGGGAGAATTAGCAGAGGCAGCAGAGTATGTTAGTTCGATTCTTCCAGACCGGATGACCAAACCATCGGTGACCATCGACACCCGATTTATTCCGTCCCGAAAACTGGGGGGTGATGGCTTTGACTATTATTGGCTAGACTCAGAGCATTTGGCAATTTATCTGCTGGATGCTGCTGGACATGGCTTACGAGCTGCCTTGCCCACACTTTCAGTGCTAAATTTACTTAGGTCGCGGGCTCTAAAGTCGATTAACTACTATCAACCGAGTGATGTTCTACGAGGGTTGAACCAAACCTTCCAGATTACTGAGCGAAATGATAAGTACTTCACGGTCTGGTATGGGGTATATAACAAGGTCAAGCGTCAACTTGTCTATGCTAGTGCAGGACATCCACCTGCAATATTAATTGCTCAGACCCATGGTTCCTTGATGGAAGTACAACGTCTAAAAACGCCTGGCTTACCTGTTGGTATGTTCCCAGATGCCGATTATATTGATCAATGCTGTGAAATTACTGAATCGAGCACCCTATATATATTCAGCGATGGGATTTACGAGATTAACCAATCCAATGGAAACGTTTGGGGACTTGAGCCGTTCATCAGATTGCTGGCAGAGTGTAAGCAAAATCACAATGGTGCTTGTAACTTAGATTTGATTTTGAAATCTCTGCAAGCTGTGAACCCTAAACACTATTTTGATGATGATTTATCGTTACTAGAAATCAATTTTGTATGAACAGCTCGTTCTGGGCTAATCAACCTCAGTTTCCGTAGCGTGGGCCGTTTGCTTAGCGTGTTTCCATGGGCAATGGGCAATGTCAAAAATTGGCAGCTTTTAAAGAGAAGACAGGAGACTGAAAGGCACTAAATCATCAGAAGAGTTCAGCCAGGTTAGTGGGAGTATAAAAAATGATTGGTGGATTCTTTCGCTAATTGATATGATAGCCAATTTTTTGCCAATTTTTCGGTAAAATTACTGAAAAATTAATTATTATGACTCGAAGCTTATGAATTGAAGCTGCTGAGTCTTCAATCGGAGCATAGTTGGTTGTGTCGAATTCATCAAGCTTTAGGCAATTTTCATAAAACATATTCCTACCTTACCTAAGCTGGTTTTAATGGAAATTTGATAGTTCTGACAGCAGGGGATCAGGGAATAGGGTTTGATTTTTTTTTGATAACTGAATAATATCCAATTTAAATGGGCAACAGCTTAAAACAAAATCTAGGATTTGGAAAGGGCTACGCCCAAAGGCGTTCGCCCTATAGAATTCCCGGAAATTATGTTGTAGACAGCACCTCGCTTTCAAAATCTTCTCGTGTAGGAAAGATATCAAAGACTTTGTCCATGCTGGTCAGGTCAAATAACATTTTGATTTGCTCATTAACTGAGCAGATAAACATTTTCCCCCCAGCAGCACGAACAGTTTTAAGAGCAAGTACCAATGCTCCCAAGCCAGAACTATCCATAAACGTAACATCTTGAAAATTAATCAAAATAATAGTTTCTCCAGATTCGACCAGCGTCTTAACCTCTTCACGAAAATCGGCAGCTTGTGTACCATCTAGAATCCCTGTGGGTTGAACTACTTTAACAGCACTACTCATATAGCAAATTAAGCTAGTTACAAACATATACTGACTTTGCCAGTATAGCCGTGACAATTGATTTCAGCCAGACTTTGTTTGCTCAATAGGTATTGAGCTGACACACACCCTACCCTAGTACTACAGCACTAATCGCTTCTTTCAGGATTAGCCTCACCGATAAAGAGCTTAGTAAACTTTAATTTGGGATGAATTTGGGGGCTAATAGCGCAGGTTGATCACAACAAGCAAGATTTGAACAGATCTATCCTTGGTGCTATCGATGGTGTCCGCTCGCGTCTTCACGGTTCAATCCCCTAACCTCACTCCCAGGAAAACTCGCAATCATAGACTAACCAATCATAGACTAACCAATATAGATTAAAATTCCCTTGGCAGACTCCCAAACTATCCTGAAACTATGTCCGATTCAAATCCCATTCCAGTAGTCGTAAACGGTGCCGCCGGAAAAATGGGTCGAGAGGTGATTAAGGCTGTTTCTCAAGCCGAAGATATAACCCTAATCGGTGCCATCGATACCAATCCTAAGTATCTAGGTCTTGACGCCGGAGAAGTTGCCGGGTGCGAACCAGTTGAAATTCCCATTGTTAATGACCTGCAAGCCAATCTAGTTCTTGCTACCCAAGAAAAAACCCAAGGGGTGATGGTAGACTTTACCCACCCTGACACCATATACGACAACATCCGAACTGCGATCGCATACGGTATCCGCCCCGTAGTTGGCACCACTGGTCTTAGTCCCGAGCAAATCAAAGACCTGTCGGAATTTTCTGAAAAAGCCAGCACTGGCTGCCTAATTATCCCCAACTTCTCCATTGGTATGGCATTACTGCAACAAGCAGCTGTGCAAGCCTCCCAATACTTTGACCACGTAGAAATCATCGAACTCCACCACAACCAAAAAGCTGATGCTCCCAGCGGTACTGCTATTCAAACCGCCCAACGAATGGCTGGAACGGGTAAAACCTATAATCCGGCAATGGTGGAAGAAACCGAAAAACTAAAAGGTGCCAGGGGAAGTATTGCAGAAGACAACATTCGGATTCATAGCGTGCGTTTACCTGGCTTAATTGCTCACCAAGAAGTCATCTTCGGTGCCCCTGGTCAAATCTACACCCTACGTCACGACACCAGCGACCGTTCCTGCTATATGCCAGGAGTACTACTCGCGATTCGCAAAGTTACCCAACTCAAGGGTCTACTATATGGGTTAGAGAAAATCTTGTAACCAGTCATTAGTCATTAGGTAAGCACTCAGCTATCAGCACTCAGCTATCAGCCATTCGCCTTTGGCCTTAGCCTATGGCCACGCTACACGAATGGCCACGTTACTGGAAAAATTTAGGCGCTACACCCACGCTACTAGATCGGTGCTTTTGAATAAAATAAGCTGACGGCTGACGGCTGACGGCTGAATGCTTACGTTATTAGTCATTAGCCATTAGTCATTAGTCATTGGTAATTTGTCAAAATTAAGATCAATCACAAAAAATCTAAATACTAAATACTAAATACTAAGTAACTAAAGACTAAGGACTAAGAACTAAGTACAAAACCCATGCTAATTCCGATCACTCGCGAAAAGTTTGAACAAATGGTTCCCGTCCTAGCCACGGGACTCCAGTATCGCTACTACTGGGGTAAGTTTCGGGATTTTTTAAGGCGACTGTTAATTTCTCTAATCGCAGTCGTGGTGATTTTAATTTTAGCTTTCATTCTTGGTTCAGGTTTTGCTCCCTTCCGGGTGTTATTCGAGATCACTGCAGGGCTTTACTGGTTGTGGGGTCCCGTATATTGGGCAAGTATGCGGAACCTGAAGATGCGCCGATATGGCTATAGCGGCTTCTGGCAAGGCCGAATCGAGGATGTATTTGTAACCGAGGAATTGATTGGTACAGAAGAACAAGTCAATCAGCGGGGTGAGTTGGTAATTGTGGAACACCGGGAGAGACGGTTAAATCTAGAAGTAGAAGATAAAACTGGATTTATGAGTCAGCTGCAAGTTCCCCTTCAAAGCTTCCACAAAAATATTTCACCTGGACAAATTGCTCAGATGTTGGTCATGTCCAATCAGCCTGACTTAGGCAAGATTGCCCAGACCAGTGATATTTATATTCCTAGCTTAGACATTTGGGTAAATGACTATCCTTACCTGCAACGAGATGTCTTTGTCCAAGTTAGTCGTAAGTTGAGGAATCAAGAGCGCTCTTCTTCCAGACAACGTCCCCGTAGTTCTAGGCGTCGAAGATCCTATTAACCATTAACTTAATCATTAACGGTCATGGTTGAGATGCTTGGATGTCAGGCTTTTTCCTAGACCAGTAAATCCTGGCGAGGATTAAAATTTTCAATTTGCCGTAGTTTTTCGTAGAGTTCTCTGACCTCCTCAGTGACTTCGGTGGGAACAACAATCTGAATTTCTACTACCTGATCCCCTCGTCCCCCTTCTTGATTCGGATAACCCTTATTGGCCAAGCGCAATTTTTGTCCTGACCTCACCCCACTAGGAACATTAATTTGCACTCTACCATCCAAGGTGGGAACTTCTATTAAGTCACCTAATACTGCTTCAGCAGGTGTTACTGGTACTACACAAATCACATCCAATTCCTCTAATTTAAAGAAGGGATGAGGTGACACAGTGATTTTTAAATTTAAACATCCACCATCAATACCTTGACCTTGGAGCCGCACCAGGGCACCGGTTACCATCCCAGCAGGTAGCTCAATTTCTAAAGCCCGTCCATCTTCTAGGCGAATTCGCTCTCGACCCCCTCTATAGGCTTTTTCCAAAGGTAGGGTTAATCGAGCGTCAATATCCTGAGGTTGAGGTTTGGGATAAGGTTGAGGCTCAGGCTGGGATTTGGGTTGAGGTCTCAGACGAGAACTAACAGTGTAGGCTGTTTTAGTTTTCCCTGGTCGAAACGCACTGTCGGAACTTACCCGAGTCCCTGGAGATGGGGTTGATGTTGCCTTTCTACTAGAGCGACGTCCGAGTAGTTGATCAACGAAGGTGTTAAAGTCCCGGTAATTGCCATAATCCTCTCCTTGGGCTGAACTACGACCATTGCCGTTCCAGCCTACATTTTTAATCAAAGTAGCAGCTTTAGCCGCTTTTCTACCAAATTTCTTCTTCTGCCAATATCGGCTGAATTGGTCGTAGTGCGATCGCCTATTCGGGTCAGAGAGAACTTCATATGCCTCACCAATATCCTTGAACTTGTCTTCTGCTGTCTTATCTCCAGGATTCAGGTCAGGGTGATACTGTCGAGCTAAGCGCCGATAAGCCTTTTTAATTTCCTCGCTGGATGCCTCTGTCGGTACACCCAACATTTCATAGTAATCTCGATAGTTTTGCATAGTCATTAGTAATTAGTCAATAATGAAGTGTCTTAATGCACTCCCTGATCGGGGAAACCCCTGTATTAAGGGGCTGCATCGCTTTGTTGATCTATTCTCGATTAATCGTCAATTGTCAGTATTGTTTGAAGCGAAGAGCCGAGTTGGGATACTCTTAAACCGGTATTAATCGGGGTAAACCCGGATAAATCGGTCAAGGTCAATTTATTGTTGCTTGAGTGAGGAGTGGTCAAGCAGTAACTGGAGTCGAACCTTCCACTCACTATCTAAGCGTTCCTGGCATCCCGGCCAGGAGATCCCTAAAAGCTTGAGTTCTGCTATGCTTAGAATCAAGCCATCCTAGCTTAACCGCATCAGCTAAACTCAAGTCCATACCTTCGAGGAAACGCGCGGTACGACGCAACAATACTGCTTGGACTTCTTCCCTTTTCGTATACCGGGAGATCTCGTGATCTGTACCACGACCAAGAATATTCCGTGCAGCATTGTGATCAGCCTGCAACACGACCCCATTAAATCTGGTAAAGGTGTCCCCTTTCCTGACCCCTAACAGGGTGCCAGTTACGGAGTCAACTTGCGACGTGTAGCTTGGCTGAATTTCTAAAACTACTGAACCAGTCCAGTTAGCCCATTTTTGTAAAGAGTCTCGAATAGCTCCTTTCATCCAGCTATTCAATTTTCGAGACATTGCTAATGATTGACGTTTCCCTTTGATTGGTTCGGTTAAATCTTCTGCGAATACTTTCAATGATTCCCCATTAAAAAGTGACCTACTTGCAGCGCCTATAATGGCTATAATTCCTGCCTGGTCTTTTCTGTAGCGACGATTTTCCGTTTTTCGGCTCAGATTATTTTCTAGTATGCGAGCTGACTTAACCGGATCTATTTTCTCTAGCTTTCGATGTAGTGCCCACAATTTTCCACGATTGCGGTTTTTCAAGGTAATTCTATTAGACTTAGCAGTTGCTAATTGTCCTAGACCTAACCCATGGGCACGGCCATCTGAATCATAAAACGCTTCTGTGTAACCCTTATCCACACCAATAGAACGATGTTCAGCCGGGAGATTGACAGTTCCATAATCAACGATAAAGTGGACTTCAAAGCGTTGTAATTGAAGATTATAAATTAGTCTAATCTGTCCAGTTAGTTTACGATTAGACCTTACCAGAATCCGATTCCGTTTACCTCTACGTAATCCCGCTAGTTCTAACTGGTAAGTGTGTCGGGAAATACGTTTACAGGAGTACCCACCCTGTTGGTAAATTATCTGATTTCTTGTCGAAGAATGACCACGCTGAAACTGCTTCCTAACAATTCGATGTAGAAATGGATTATCTAGGAAACTGGGACTTGATAGCTGTTTGTAGCATTCATTTCGGCGCTTTTTATTTTCTTGGCCTGGAAATCGCTTATGCAGAATTTTCCCTAATGCTTCAATACAAGCGGCTTGTTGGGCAGTAATTGCTTTAGCCACGTCACTTACTGTCCATTCCATCAGTTTAGATGGCAGTTCTAAAGACTCAGGAGTTCTAAAAGCTCTAATTTCTGGATAAGCTTTCCTCCAATCAAGCCCCCAATGGCTAACGCTGCCAAGCTTGTTGTAGGACTCAGAACGAACGATGCCTAAGCGTTGCATTATGGCAAAAAGCTCAGTTTCAACTGCCATTGACATCCCAATTACTGGGACTACCTGGGTTGAAAGCTTCTTTGTTGTGCCTGATTTTTTCTTGCGCTTAGACATCGTTGGCTATTCTTGGCATTTTTGTCTATTATACCCCAAAAAATCCCGTTTTATCCCGGTTTTTGGGGGTTTAATGGCAAGGCTTTTACCTAAAGACTAATTGCTAATTAGTTATGGCTACTGACTACTAACAACTAACTACTGACTAATTTAGAACCAATCATCATCCTCATCCCAATCATTTTCAAGGGGGTTTGTGCGATAGCGATCGCGAGTGGATCTCGATGAACTAGCCCCATAGGAGTCATAGGAGTCCCCCCGCCGGTAATCCCGTTCAGAATATCGGTCTCTGTCACTATCTCCGGTGAAGGTACGACGAATTGAGCCAAACAAGTCATCATCCTCTTCTTCCTCATATTGGAGCCGTACCTCTCGCTTGAGCTCATAGAGGGCATCTTGTAGATCACCTTGAGCCCGATCAATAGCCCGGTCATCATTTTGGGCAACGGATTGACGCATCTCCTGAATTAAGCCTTCAATCTGACGCCGATAACCACTAGCAAACTGTCTACCAAAATCTAGAGCTACCTCCCTCAGTTGCCGTTCCGCTTCATTAGCCAAACTTTCTGCCCGATTGCGCTTCTCTACTCGTTCCCGTCGTTCCCGGTCAATCTCAGCATATTCTTCTGCCTCACGAATCATTTGATTGACTTCCGCCTCACTCAGGGTAGAAGCCCCTTGAATGGTAATGCTTTGTTCTCGACCAGTAGTTTTATCCAGTGCCAATACCTGCAAAATACCATTGGCATCAATATCAAAAGCCACCTGAATTTGGGGCACTCCCCGTGGTGCTGGGGGAATACCAGTCAACTTAAACCGACCCAAAGACTTATTATCTGTTGCCATATCCCGTTCCCCTTGCAGGACATGAATTTCCACCAAAGTCTGATTATTTTGGGAGGTCGAAAAAATATCAGACCGCCGGACTGGGATAGTCGTGTTGCGAGGGATTAACTTTTTCATCACCCCACCAATAGTTTCCAAACCCAAGGACAACGGGGTTACATCCAGCAATAGGATATCTTTGACTTCACTGTTGAGAATTCCTCCTTGAATTGCAGCTCCTACTGCCACTACCTCATCAGGATTAACGTTCTGATTCGGTTCCCGATCGATTAAGCTGCGCACCAATTGTTGTACCATCGGGGTGCGGGTTCCCCCTCCTACCAAGATCACTTCATCAATGTCCATAGGAGTTAAGCCAGCATCTTTGAAAGCTCGTTTTAGGGGTCTGCGCAAACGACTAACTAGATCCATACATAGCTCTTCAAACTGAGAGCGCTTCAGCCTAGTTTCTAGGTGTTTTGGACCATCTTCTGTCGCTGTAATAAAGGGCAAATTAATATCAGTTACACCCACCCCAGATAGCTCGATCTTAGCTTTTTCTGCAGCTTCAGTCAGCCGTTGTAAGGCTTGGCGATCGCGTCGCAGATCAATTCCCTCTGATTCCAAAAATTGCTCTGCCAACCAGTCAACAATTTTTCGATCAAAATCATTGCCCCCCAGTTGAGTATCACCACTGGTGGATAGGACTTCACACACTCCATCCCCCACCTCTAGGATTGAGACATCAAAAGTACCCCCACCCAAATCAAATACCAGGATGGTTTGGCTGGCCTCAAGATCCAAGCCATAAGCCAAAGAAGCTGCTGTTGGTTCATTAAGAATCCGCAGAACCTCTAACCCAGCAATTCGTCCAGCATCTCGTGTGGCTTGCCGTTGAGAATCATTAAAGTAAGCCGGGACTGTTATTACTGTCCCTGTTACCTCCTCTCCCAGGTAGCGGCTGGCCTCATCCGCCAACTTCCGCAGGATCATTGCAGAAATTTCCTCTGGGGCAAAGTCTTTTTTCAAGCGGGGGCACTTAATTCTGACATTACCACTTTCATCCCGGCGAATGGTATAGGCAACCCGCTTTGACTCTGGATTCAGTTCAGCATACTTACGTCCAATATACCGCTTCACCCCATAGAAGGTATTTTGGGGATTAAGCACAGCTTGGCGGCGTGCTAATTGTCCTACAACCCTTTCCCCATCCTTACTAAAGCCAACCATTGACGGAGTTGTGCGCATACCTTCCGCATTAGCAATTACCACCGGCTTACCGCCTTCGATGACAGCCACCACGGAGTTTGTTGTACCCAGGTCAATGCCGACTACCTTGCCCATGCGTCCTTTATTCTCCTCAAGATGAATGCTGTCAACTCGTTCAATGAATTACAACTACTATATATATAGATGATATTTTGATTAAAATTGTATATAGCCAGTGGTTCGGTTTTCCGAAGCGTAGTCACCCTAGACCTCTGACGGTTGCAGTTATGGTAAGGGATGCCCCGAAGTGCTGAATCTATTCTATCCCTTGACTTCTTCCCCAAGAAGAGCGGAATTTCAAAGTAAGAATCCTATCATAATAGAGAATATATTAGCAAACTCGAGGATCGGGTGAAGTAGTACATTCAAGACTATTGATTAGCGCTTCCACAGCATGGGCGCGCCAAAGCGCGAATTTAATTCTTAATGGTAAGAGCGCACCTATCAATCTGCCCGACTTACCTGTGGGAAACTTACCTGTGTATCATCATTCGAGGGCTCTGGCAATGCTAGGATCACAGTAGCCCCCTATATTGAATTATTAATGGCAGAAACACTATTCTTTAATGCTCTGCGTGAAGCCATAGACGAAGAAATGGCACGAGATGAGACAGTATTTGTAATCGGTGAAGATGTTGGTCACTACGGTGGTTCCTACAAAGTTACCAAAGATCTGTGTAAAAAATACGGTGACTTGCGGCTTCTGGATACCCCCATTGCCGAAAATAGCTTTACTGGTCTAGCTGTGGGTGCAGCAATGACAGGTTTACGACCAATTGTCGAAGGCATGAATATGGGGTTTTTACTCCTGGCATTCAACCAAATTTCCAACAATGCCGGGATGCTGCGTTATACCTCTGGTGGTAATTTTAAAATCCCGATGGTGGTTAGAGGTCCTGGTGGTGTCGGACGTCAGTTAGGGGCCGAGCACTCCCAGCGTCTAGAAGCCTACTTTCAGGCAGTTCCCGGTCTCAAAATCGTTGCTTGCTCCACCCCCTACAATGGAAAAGGGTTGCTAAAATCTGCCATTCGAGATGATAACCCAGTATTGTTCTTTGAACACGTCCTGCTCTACAATCTGAAAGAAAATCTGCCAGAACAGGAGTACTTGGTACCCCTTGATAAAGCTGAAGTTGTACGCCCTGGTAAGGATGTTACCATTCTTACCTACTCCCGGATGCGTCACCACGCCATGCAAGCCGCTAAGCAGCTGGAAAAAGAGGGGTATGATCCTGAGGTGATTGACCTGATTTCCCTAAAGCCTCTAGACTTTGAAACCATTGGTGCTTCACTAGCCAAAACCCACCGAGTCATTATTGTAGAAGAGTGCATGAAAACCGGTGGTATTGGGGCAGAATTAACAGCATCGATTAACGAGCGCTGGTTTGATGAACTCGATGCGCCAGTGCTTCGGCTTTCATCCCAAGATATTCCCACTCCCTACAACGGGGTTTTGGAAAATCTCACCATTGTCCAACCCCATCAGATTGTCGAGGGTGTGAAAAAGATGGTGGCTTTGCGGATTTAATTTAAAGCTTGGCAAATGAAGCTTAGGCATTAGCCATGCAGGGGGCGTTACTGATCTTTGGATGCTGGAGGTTAAAAAGATTCCGATTGCTAACTAACTATACTAAGTAACCAATCCATGGAATACTTAAATCTCCAGCTTTCAGACTTTAGACTTTAGACTTTAAACTTTCTCAGTTACTAGGCTCGCCAAAACAGATTATCATAGCATTTGTTGCGGCGGGTCGTAGTCATGCAAAAACAGCGTTCACTATTAGCCTTAATCATAGTACTTGTAATTACAGCAATTATAGTACTGGTGCAATTTCCAATCCGGTTAGGACTGGACTTGCAGGGAGGGGCTCAACTCACAATTCAGATTAACACTACCGAAGAGATTACGGAAATCACGGCTGAGCAATTAGACGCAGTGAAAACCGTTATAGAAGGTCGAGTCAATGCCCTAGGGGTTTCTGAGTCGGTAGTGCAAACCGTTGGCAAAGACCAGCTTTTGGTACAGCTACCTGGTGTCAATGACCCGCAACAAGCGGAACGGGTACTAGGGGGAACAGCACAGCTGGATTTTCTCAAGCAAAACATTGGTACAGACGCACAGCTGCAGGTTGAACAGCAAGTGCTACGAGAACTACAATTCAACCAAGAGGTATTGCGCAATAATGGTGATGGAGATGCGATCGCAGAAAATCAAGCTGCTATCAATCGTAGTAACCAAGCCATCCTTGAACTATTTGAAAGCACTGGTCTGACTGGCAAAAACCTCCAAGATGCTCGTCCCCAACCTCTTCAAACTGGTGGTGCTTGGGAAGTGGCTATCCGATTTGATAGTGAGGGAGCTCAAAAGTTTGCCGAGCTGACCAAGAACATTGCCGGTACAGGACGCAGCATTGGTATTTTCCTCGACAATTTACTAATTAGTGCTCCGAGTGTGGCAGCGCAATATGCTGAAAATGGCATCAGTGGTGGTGCAGCAGTGATTACCGGTAACTTTGATACCCAAAGTGCCTATGAATTTGCTGCCCAGCTGCGGGGAGGTTCCTTACCTTTGCCAGTGGAAATCGTGGAGAATCGCACCGTAGGGGCAACCTTAGGACGAGATAGTATTCAACGTAGTATCTATGCTGCTGTAGTTGGTCTGATTTTAGTATTAATCTTTATGGTGTTCTATTACCGACTGCCTGGCATCATTGCTAATATTGCTCTGAGTATCTACGCTTTAATTACCATCGCAGCATTTGCCTTATTAGGTGTTACCTTAACCCTACCCGGAATTGCTGGTTTTATCCTTAGTATCGGTATGGCAGTTGATGCTAATGTGCTGATTTTTGAGCGGACACGGGAAGAATTACGTGCTGGTAAGACCTTGTATCGCTCAGTAGAGTCCGGGTTTTACCGAGCCTTTTCTAGTATTTTGGATGCAAATGTGACCACATTAATCGCCTGTGCAGTACTGTTTTGGCTAGGCTCAGGTCTAGTCAAAGGCTTTGCCGTAACCCTAGGCATTGGGGTAGGAATCAGTATGTTTACCGCCCTTACCTGTAGTCGCACCCTGATGCTAGTGGCAGTTTTAGGACTTCCAGGAGTACGTCAGAAACCAGAACTATTCTGCCCGAATTTACCAACCCAATAGTTTAGAAATTACGAACTATGAAGTAGGAACTATGAAGTAGGAAGTGTAATTATTAGTTATGGAGAAAGGGTTTAGTTGAACTCGATCCTGGTCAACTAAAAAATCTATTTAATCCTTCATCCTAGTTGTCGATAACTTTGTGGAGAAAAGGTTTAGTTGACCAGGCTCAGGTTCCATCAACAAACCCATTTCATAATTCATCATTCACAATTAATTTATAGCAATCCTAAATTAAATTAATTGTGATAATTTTATTCCCTACTCCCTACTCCCTACTCCCTTTGCTAAATAAGGATTTATCAATAAAAAAGTCAATATGAAACTTAATGTAATTAAAACGCGATCGCTTTGGTGGAGCATCTCAACCGCCCTGATTACGGTCGGTATCATTGCCATGGTGATTTCTTTTATCCAACTAGGAGCCCCTTTAAGGTTAGGTCTCGATTTTGTTGGTGGTACCCGCCTACAGCTAGAGAGAGACTGTACTCAACCCGGAAACTGCGACCAACCCATCGATTTGGCCTTGGTGCGAGACGTCATGACAGCACAAAGTCTTGGCAATAGCAGTATCCAAATACTAGGGGAAGAAAAACAAGCCCTGACAATTCGGACTAAAACATTAGATGTTGAACAACGCACCCAGTTGCAAACTGCTCTAACCGAGCGTCTTGGTGTTTTCGATCCCAAATCTACTCAGATTGACACCGTTGGTCCCACCTTGGGCAGGCAACTGTTTATTTCTGGCTTAATCGCTTTGTTTATGGCCTTTGTGGGCATTTTTGTCTACCTTACCTTCCGATTCGAGTTTGACTATGGCCTATTCGCTTTCGTTGCCCTGTTCCACGATGTCTTAATCGCTATTGGTCTTTTCTCTATCCTAGGTTTAGTGCTAGGGGTAGAAGTCGATACCTTATTTGTGGTTGCCCTATTGACAATTATTGGTTTTTCTGTTAATGATACTGTGGTGATTTACGACCGGGTGCGAGAAGTCATTAAACTCAAGCCAGGTCAACATATCAATCAAATTGTAGAAGATGCTGTTAATCAAACCTTAACCCGCTCCATCAATACTACCTTAACTACCTTGCTACCCCTGTTAGCAATCTTGCTATTCGGGGGAGAAACCCTAAAATTCTTTGCCTTAGCACTAATTATTGGTTTTACAGCAGGGTCTTACTCCAGTATTTTTATTGCCAGTACCCTGTTAGCTTGGTGGAGAGAGCGCACTGGTAAAGCTCAGTCTGTAGTCGATGTTCCGGTTAAGCCCGAAAAGGAGGGGACTTCAGTGATTGAAGCAGAATTTTCTGATGAAGTTTAGTTCTCATTTTCAATAATCTTCTAATTATGGAGCAGCCAGATAGCCCAAGAAGAAAAATTACCCTTGACCCAATCGTTCAGGCCAGGGTAAAACGATTACATCAATTAACTGTTTATGGTAGGTGGATTTTCGTAGGCATTCTCTGGATAACTGTTGCTCCATTAAGCCTGTGGGCTTGGCAGTATGAAATTTCCCTGATGCGATCGCATTTTACCTGGGCAGCACTCCGGTATAGCATTATCTACAACCATTTGCCTGCAATAGGTCTGGCTATCTGTATTGGCACAACCTTAGCCGTCTTAGTTTGGCAAAGTCGCAATATTTTATTTGGATTACCACCCTTAGAACAGAAACGCCTGGAGCAACAAGTACAACGGATTTGTCAGCAAGGACCAACACACCCACTCTGGAAGTGGGTGTGCGGCTCTTGAATTAAACGATTACATCCTCATCAACAACAAAATCTGCCGCTGTGAGCTGACTTACGGATATCCCAAACACCTGTGCTAAGACTTCCCCATTGGCACTAATAGTAGTCGCGCCTAGGTTATTACCAATTACCAGGTCTTCAAAGGTGAGACCTCCACCTAACTTGAACAGATCGATTCCATCTTCAAAACTAATCACAGTATCTGTTCCCTCACCAGGGCTCAAGACATAGGTGTCAATGCCCCCTGCACCAGATAAGATATCATCCCCTAATCCACCTTCTAAGGTATCATCACTGTTACCACCAAATAGGGAGTCATTACCATCACCACCGAGCAAGGTGTCTGAGTTTTCTCCCCCAGACAAGTTATCATTACCAGCTCCACCATCCAGGAAGTCGCCATTAGTGCCACCATCAAGGACGTCATTACCGTCACCACCGAGCAAGGTGTCTGCGTTATCTCCTCCAATCAGGCTATCATTACCAGCTCCACCGTCGATGGAGTCATTCCCTGAGATACCGTCTAGGGTATCGTCGCCATTACCCCCAAGCAAGGTATCATCCTGGAAAGTACCAATCACACTCGAGCTATTATCTTGGATAGCAATCAGAGTAGCTACCTCACTTTGGTTGTTGAAAGCTAAACCATCATCAACCACAAACTGGAAAATGCGACTAGGCGCATCAAACACTGTGTCTGGATCACTATCCACACCAGATATGTTTTCATACTGGAGAGTGTTGAGGACTTGCTGGTAATTTTGGATGGTATCTACCCCATCTAAGGTCAGGATACCATTGTCAGCATCGAAGCTAACCGCTATCAGAGTATCAGTGTTGTCAACACTCAGCAGTTCCTGTGTGGGATTCAGTAGATTAGCAATTGTTACTGTTGCGCCAACCAGAGTGGTGTTATTAGCATCACTCAGAGTCAAGTTGCCACCTGGGAACAGTGCCAGCTGATTACCAGTAAATGTGACAGTAGCATCAATGCCGTCGGTATCTGCAATAGCTGGGGCAGCAGCTGCAATAGCTGGGGCAGCAGCAATAATTGGCTCAGGAGCTGGATCGGTAGTGGTATCAGTAGTGGTATCAGTAGTGGTATCGGTAGTGGTATCTGAATCAGTAGTGGTATCGGTAGTGGTATCAGTAGTGGTATCTGAATCAGTAGTAGTATCTGGATCAGTAGTAGTATCTGGATCAGTAGTGGTATCTGAATCAGTAGTAGTATCTGGATCAGTAGTGGTATCTAAATCAGTAGTAGTATCTGAATCAGTAGTGGTATCTGAATCAGTAGTGGTATCTGAATCAGTAGTGGTATCTGAATCAGTAGTGGTATCTGAATCAGTAGTGGTATCTGAATCAGTAGTGGTATCTGAATCAGTAGTAGTATCTGGATCAGTAGTGGTATCTGAATCAGTAGTGGTATCTGAATCAGTAGTGGTATCTGAATCAGTAGTGGTATCTGAATCAGTAGTAGTATCTGGATCAGTAGTGGTATCTGAATCAGTAGTGGTATCTGAATCAGTAGTGGTATCTGAATCAGTAGTGGTATCTGGATCGGGATCGGTAACTGTCGATACACCATTGAGGTCTATGACTGGAGCAACATTACCGAATAGGACATAGCTATTCCCTGGGGTGTTGCCATTGGATGTACTCAGCTCAAGACCAGGTGCGCCGATAATTAGGTCATCAATACTATCACTATTAACATCTTTTGCTTCACTTACTGAGAAGCCTAGGGAGTCAGTACCTTCGATAACTAATCCATTTTCCCCGTTTAAAGTAGAAAGATCTACACTGCCAGTAGTGCCCAACTCTTCACTGCCGAATAGCACATAAACTTTGCCTGCACCTTCAGCTCCAATGGCAACATCAGCATACCCATCTTGGTTGAGATCCCCAGCATAAGTAACTGACGAGCCCAAGAGACCCTCTGCTTCAATCCCTGTGATAGCAAAGCCATTGGTACCATCAAGGCTTGCAAGGTCTAAGTTTCCTGTACCAGCAACATCGGTGCCGCCAAAGATTACGTAAGCCTCGCCAACATTAGTCTGGGTATCGGAGTCAACAAAGGGAGCCCCAATGATTAAGTCACTTATACCATCACCATTGACATCGCCAGCATCACTCACGGACCAGCCTGCACTGTCACCGCGATCGAGGGTGGGACTTTGATCAATACCATCAATGACGAAGCCAGTGGTGGGGTCGGAGGATATTGATGAAAGATCTAGGGTTCCACTGTCACTAAGAGTCGTACCACCGAAGACTACATAAGTTTTGCCAGCAGAACTGTTGTTAGTTAGAAAATTACTACCAGGAGCACCGATAGCGAAATCGTTGATGCCATCACCATTGATATCCCCAGCACTACTGACTGAAAAACCTGCCAGGTTTCCTGGAACACTACTGGTAAGGACTAGGCTAATGCCAGGAGTTACTGTACCCCCAAATACCACATAAGCTTCGCCAGAATTACTACCGGGAGGAAAATTAGGTAACGGTAACAAAGCATTAGGAGCACCAATCAAGATGTCATCGTTACCATCGCCGTTAACGTCCCCTAAATTGCTGATGGAATAACCGGAAAATTCACCAGGATCGATACCATTGATAGCTACGCCAGATGAAAGATCTACGCTACCAGTAGAGCCGATAGTAGAACCGCCAAATATTACATAGCTAACACCATTGTTATTGATACCAGCACCAGGAGCAGTTACCAATAGGTCACTCGTACCATCACCATTGATATCTCCACCACTGCTAACGGAGAAACCTAAGAATTCAGCCTCATTAAGACCTCCAATCAAAAAACCGTTAGTACCGTCTAGGTCAGCGAGTTCGATGCTACCACCAGCACCCACACCTGGACCACCGAACACCACATAGCTTGTACCTGAAAAATCCCCATTGGGATCAGTCCCTGGGGCTCCGATAATCAGGTCAAGATTGCCATCACCGTTTATATCTCCAGCACTGCTGACTGAGAAACCGGACCGGTCACCTAATGTAACACCATTAATAGAGAACCCATTACTGCCGTTAAGATTTGAAAGATTAAATAGTTGATTTGACATAGTTAATTTGGTAGATGTCTATATCCTTTCGATTTGACATCATCTCAGCTAATCCTAGTGATTGGGACGAAGATTGTGATAAATTCATCAAAATTTTACTTAATTCTGAAGCAGTCTACCGGAAATCTTTATATTTTGATTGTAAAGAAATAGTCATCGTAACATAGCTATTACAGGCTTTGAGGTATTAAGTCAGTCAATATAATTAGAATTTATGGAATTTTCCTTGTTGGTAGCTAATTGGTGTTGCTGAAAAGTCCGCTACTCAAGGGATAACCTTCTTAGACAATCCACCACTCAACCTTCATGGTTGTATTCAAATATTTATGCACTAAATAAAATCAGTTATGTAAAGATTTGGCAAAACCGCCAATTTGGCACGACAGTATTATTGAATTGTGCTAATCATTTGTGTTTATGGAGACCTAATTTCTTCATCTCCCCATCTCCCCATTTCTCCATCGTTCCATCGCCCATCTCCCCATCTAGATTATTGGGATAATCACCATAATCCCATCGAATCTAGCTTTCTTAGCTCAAAACGGGATAACTAAAGATAAATCCCTTCAGTCTTGATCACTGTACATCTATGACATATTGCCTGAGAATTGCTGATATTCCGATCAGTGAACGTCCTCGTGAGCGATTAGTTGCTCTAGGAGCTAAAAATCTAGCGACAGCGGAACTGCTAGCAATTCTTTTAGGTACAGGTCAAGGCAAAGGAAAGCTTTCTGCCATGGGTTTGGGACAGTTAATTTTACAGGAACTTGCCAAAGACCAACGAGACCCAATGGCTGTGTTGCGGAATATTAAAGCTCAAGAATTGACCCAAATTCATGGTGTTGGACTAGCGAAAGCGACAACGATTTTAGTAA
>NZ_JAAHHS010000088.1 GCF_010692395.1 Moorena sp. SIO3H5 | reverse complement strand
TTTTTTTTTTTTTATGATCAGGCGACCAACCGAATCTAAAATTTTTCCCTACACGACGGTCTTCCTTCCCTAGCTTACAAATAAAAAAATCGGGGTAAAGCATTGCCATCCCCGATCAGATTCTATCGTATTGCACTGTCTTAGTCGCGACCATTAAGAGCAATCAGCAGGCGCAAAATGAACACGAACAAGTTAATATAAGTCAAATACATTGACAGGGCAGCAGGTAGATACTGGTCATCACGATAAGCGCGAGGCAGGATGAAGAAATCCACTACAGCCGCACCCGCAAAAATAACCACACCTAAGCCAGAGATAGCAATTTCTAGAAAGCTGGGTGTGTATACACCAAAGAAAGATAAAACTAGCTGAGCCACCAAGACCACCAGCAAGGCGATAATACCCATCTGGACGGTTTTGGCTAAAGCAAAGCCATCTTCGTCTGAGAGATTAGAGCCAATTTGACGGCCAGCCATAAAGGCGACACCACAGCCAAAGGCAGCAATGGCAATGCCTTGCATGCCCACACCCCCTGTTCCGAGGGCAACGAATATTAAGCCACTGAGGGTGTAGCCGGACAACAGACTGTAACAAGCTAGAAGAGGCAAAGCTACAGTGTTGTTTCCGTTCTCAGCCACACCACGGGCAACAAAGAAAAGAATAAGTTCGGCAATTACGGCAACCCAGATGGTGGTCATAAATAGCCCTGGGTTGCTTGAAATCACTCCCAGACCACCATAGACACCTAGTGCAGTTAAGACTAGTCCACCACCCAAGTAAGGCAGGGCATTAGCAATAACATTCGGACCAACTAGGGCTCGACCTTGAGATTCACGAATTGCTTGACGAAAGTTACTAGTGCTACTCATGAGATGTTAGTCAAAAATTTTCTGGATAAAGTATGAGCATTGATTGATAACTACTTCTATTTTGAACGATATCCGCAATCTTGTGGCAGGTGGGAAAACCGACTTGCTAGTAATCCCTTCAAATTTAATTGAGAGGTAAACTATTCTTTTTCCGAATACCTAATACCTAACACCTTGACACTCCCCGCCCGCTACTTGAGGTGCCGTCAGCGGTCACAGGTCAGCTGATTTTATTCAATAGCTGTTCACGTTCGTGCAGCGTGGCTACAAGCCAAGGGTGTGCCTAGCCCATTAGCTTACCTAAATATAGCAATCCGTGTAGGAATTGAGAGAATTTTGATGCGATATTCCCTACTCCCTGTTCCCTGTTCCCTGTTCCCTGTTCCCTGTTCCCTGTTCCCTGTTCCCTTTGCTATACCTAATACTTAACACCTAATACTTAACACCTAATACTTAATACCTAATAGCATTAACCTTGCCCTAACCCTCAAAACTAAATTGACAGAGTACTAGTTATCCTGTTTGCTAGTTGCAACTTTTTGCTAGTTTCCACTTGCGCGTCATTTAAGTTATATATTATACCACATTTAAGACCTTATAGCGATTTTTCAATATTTTGGTGTTGCAATCTGCGTGATTGTACAGAGAAAACAAAAACGGTAATTTGTTTTTTCCGTAAAAGGACGATGGTTATAAAGGGGAATCTCTAATGACAATGAGTTGAAGATTAATTGCTTAGGCTAAGCCTCGTGTCGTAAATAGGTTTCCACTTCTGGGATATTTTGAGAATGGCTATTGGGTCTGTTGGTTTTCAAGGAATGGAACTTCTGATTGCGTATTACCGAAATCCATCAATTCAACTTCGCAATCAGATAGTAAGATTAAATGCTGGATTAGTGAGGAAGATTGCTCATATAGTCAGCCAGAAGTGTGCTGAACCTTATGAAGACCTCGAGCAAATGGGTTACATCGGCTTGATTCGTGCTATTGAACGGTTCGACCCCCATCAAGGTTGTGCATTCAGTTCCTTAGCAGTGCCTTACATTCGCGGTGAGATGCTACACTTCTTGCGCGACAGGGGTTCTCTAGTCAAGATTCCTCGCCGATGGCAGGAACTGCAGCAGGCAGGGAAAAGAGTCAGCAAAAAGTTAGCAACTAACTTGGGACGCTTCCCCAGAGATGAAGAAATTGCTAAGGCTTTGGATGTATCCCTCCAAGAGTGGCAGGAAAGTAAGTTGGCAGTTCAAAATCGTTTGCCTTTAAGTTTGGATGCCACGGTCTCTCAGAAGGTCGATCAACCCATGACTTTAGGAGAGACTCTACCAGATTACTATGAAGAGAATTTACACTATTGGGAAGAAGACCGACAACAGCTCCACGGTGCCTTGAGTCAGCTAGAAGATAAAACTCAGGCAGCTATAGAGTTTGTTTTCTTACGAGAACTCCCCCGCAAAGAAGCAGCCAAACGAATTGGAGTCAGTCCGATGACAGTAACCCGACATGTAAAGAGAGGACTTCAAGAATTAGTTACCCTGATGAAATCTCAAGCATCGGAGCGTCTGGCAAGTTAACAAGAATTAAGAATTAAGAATTAAGAATTAAGAATGCAGAATGAAGAATGAAAAATGAAGAAACTCTAAGTTCTAAATTTCCAATTCTAAATTTCCAATTCTAAATTTCCAATTCTAAATTCTAAATTCTAAATTCTAATTGCCTTATACTTAATTGCTGTCGGTATTGATATCGCAAAAAAGAGTTTGCCAGTCTCGCAAACCATCACTTGACTCTTTGACTTCAAAGGTGACATTACAAGCCTTGGGTTGCTCTAGTACCTGAACACAAAGTTCAGCAATATCTTCCCGACTTACTCTACCTCGGATATTGTCTCCTTGAGCAAACACTAAGGCTTGACCTCCCGGTTCTTCTGTCAAAGCACAAGGTCTGATGATAGTATAGGAAACGCCACTGTCGCGAACTGCGTCTTCTCCCCGCAGTTTCCAGGTTAGAATTCCTCCCAGTTGGTCATTCATTCGTACCGCTGGTGGTTCTTCCTCTAGGTTAATTCCTGGACGACCTGGACGAGTTACCCCGGCTGAACTAATCATAATGAATTGGGGCTTGGTGATACCCCCATAGGCTTTAATCCTTTCCACCTGTAGCACAAAAGAACCTGGAGCAAAGTTTGGGTTCAGTGCGCCATCATATTCAAATTTACTCAGCATTAGCTGTATGGCACAGATGCGACTGGGGTTGAAGGGAGCAGCATCTCTCAAGGTTTTGGCTCGAAATACCGGAATCAAATCAGCAAAAGGAATCGAAACATTCATCCACTGATCTTTCTGGGTGTCGAAGGAATAGCAGTAGGAAATTCCATCCCATTTCGATTCATTGCGCAATATAAATTTATACCGTTGACCATCCCCTTTAACTCGCACTTCTATTCCTTCGTACTCAGCTAAGTTGAGGGGAGTTGGGAGATTGCGGGTGCGTACTGACACAAAGCCGCCAGAATTGGCTGTTGACACATTGCCAGTAAACAGGGCAGCCTTGTTGACGAGCCGGATTGAACTCTCGCTGACACCACCCATGACAACATCATCCACAGCACCCCAGGTTTCTTGTAAGTCATCGGAAGGGTTTTGGAAGTCAAATAGGAGTTGTTTCCCTGCTTCAAGGTACTCCGCTGCAGCTTGTACTAAGTTCTTGATACCCTGATACTCCACAACTTCGGGGGTATCGACTACTTCTGGCAGATAGAACTTGATGCCCTGATAGTATTTTTCCCGGTTCGGCGTGTCTCCTTCTACCGGTTGCACCCGTGTTCCCGTACAACACACTACAGCAATAATGTTCTTGTACAGTGCTGGGGTCAAAGTCTCTGGAATAGTGATATCTGCCTCGAATAGTTCCACGTTATCCCCAAGGATTTCCCTAGCTTTCTCAGTATTTCTGACTAGGGCACGTACAGGATAATTCTGCTCAACCAGACAGCGAACCACTCGCTTACCTACACCGCCAGTTGCCCCAGCTACCAGTATTACTCCCATATCTTTGTCTTTACCTTGGCTCGATTGTTGATTATTGGCACGACCTGTGAATAATCGCTGTAGGCAGCTCAGGAAAGGAATAACCTCAAAGTAGCTTAGGGTTTTTATGAATCTGCCAGCATCCCATGGGGAGCGATTGTTTTGGGTCATAATCCCCTCAAGTGCATTTTTTATTCAGTTTATCGAAATCTGAATTACTCTGAAGGTTACCTTGAGCATAGTACTGGATCCCTTCAGTGGATTTTTTCCAGTCGTTAATTATATCATATAAATTTTCATTTATACGCTTATTAACGAAAAGCATGGCTTTTCGTTAATATAGAGCTGCAAAATATTGAGTATTAACGAAAGCGATAATAATGGTTAGCGCTAACAGAGCAGGGGAGATGGGGAGATGGGGAGATGGGGAGATGGGGAGATGGGGAGATCGGAAGATGGGGGAGATTTAGTTTAATTCCTAGTTGAAATTAATTTGTAAAATCGGGAATAGGAAACTACCTATTCCCATATCCTGGATATGTTAATTAGTTAACCGGATAATTTAGAATTAGTTCATTCTTCATTATTCATTCTAAATTCTGCATTCTTCAGCCGATGGTTTGTTTATTTGTTAAATAAAGTTTTGGTCTTCTTGCGATCGCTTATCCAAGCTCCCAATCCTACCGCGAAAAGCATTCCCAACACTTCGGTTTTTACCAAAGTACAACAAAAAAAGACGCACCCCATACAGATGCACCCCCTCACAAGTCGTAGAATTGCTATATATCATAAAACCCATCAAAATTGATAGTTAACGTGAAGCAAGTATGATGATCAGCTTTACTAGGCCTTTATAAACGGTAACAAATCAAATTCCTGGCGGATATCCAAAAGAGAACGATCAAGCAACGGCTCAAACTCAAGAAATGGCAGTAATTTTTGACGATTTCGAGTTTTAAACCAAATTGGAATTAATTCTAGAATTACCCCAGGAAGTACTCTCAAGATTGCTCTGTATAGCCACAACACCCCTTTTTCCCTAATCATATCCTTGTACATCACATCAACAGCAGGGGAGTTTTTCATTTTCAAGTAGGTCTCAAACGTACATTTACTCGTCCACCAAAATAGCGGCAGAATTTTTAGCTCATCGTACATTCCCGTGTCACAAGCGTAAATCACATGCCCTATGTCGTGCGCTCGCAGGATTTTGCCGAAGTCTGAAGGTTGTGTCACTGGATCAGTAACGTGTGGATTGAGAGTATAGTACTCCACTAGACCTTCTCGCAGGGTTTGAGTACTGTGCTTGTCCATATAAAGAGGTTTTCGAGACATATAGTTTCGATACCGTATCGTATCGAAATATGATAACATCTATGAATGATATTAGAAAGAAATCACCAGGAAGGCCTCGCAGCAGAGCATCTCACCAGGCCATGCTGAAGGCCGCACTGGAATTGTTGTCAGAAGTCGGCTTTGAAGCAATGAGTATTGAAGTCATCGCCGCTCGTGCTGGAGTAGGTAAGACAACCATCTACCGGCGTTACAGCAGTAAAGATCAACTGGTTGCTGATGCAATTGAAAGTATTCGGGAAGAGGTGCTAATTCCTGACACAGGCAATCTTTGGAGTGACATAGATGCACTCATTGAGAATGCCGCACAAATAACCCTTACTCCACTTGGAAAGCAGACTGTTGCCATGATTATCGGTAGTGCATCGAGCAATCCTGGGTTCGCTCAAATTTACTGGGAAAAATATCTACAACCCCGACGAAAATCCTTCGCTGTTATTATCGAACGGGCAAAGACAAGAAATGAAATTCCAACAGACTTAGATTCAGACTTGGTTTTTGACACAATGAGCGGCATCATGCTCTATGCATTGATCTTCCCGCCTAGAGAATCTTGGACAACCTATGTCCGTCGTGCCCTAAGTTTGCTGCTCAGATGAGTTTTATGAACTGCTTAGATGTCTTGGTATAGGTTTGTAGATGGTCGGGTAGCAGGATGATATTGCTATAACCCCGCCCCCTCAGAACTGGAGTTTTGACTAAAGTTTGAAAACGGAACTATTTTAAGTTTTGATACATAAGCGACTCTAAAGCTTGTGTGTAAGCCATAGCAAGAGATTCAGCTCCGTTGGCACTTTATAACAGCTTCTCTAGCATTAGCCCTACTAACCTAAACACCATAGGATAAGCCCATATTTTTACATATGTTATTAGTTCAGACAAACATTCCTGAAGGGGTAACGAAACAAGCTGAAATGCTTGGTATGTAAGTGACATACTCCCTAACACTCTGATCTATTTAAGACTTATCTTATGTATAGAAAAGCTGGTAATAGGTAATAGGTAATAGATAATCGGTAATGGATATTTGATAGTTAGTATTCTTAAGTGACTAAAAACTAAGAACACTAACTATTAAACTAGTTGTCAATTACCCTTTCTTAGTAAGCGCTGGAAAATCTGCAAGTTCTGATCGAGCCAATCCAGCCATTTCAGACTACTCGATAAAGATTTCGGTGGGTCGGAAATCAGGGTATCTATAGCAATCAGGCGCTGGAAATTGATCTTGACTGGATCATCACGCTCTGTGCGACCGTCTTTGCGATAAAACTTGACACCAGCTTGTTGCTGCATAAGAGTGATCAATTGTTGAGCAACGATACCGTAGCCAATGGTAGTGGGATGAATACCATCTAGGGTGAAGAAACCACCGCTGGTGCGACCAGTGGCATCGGATTTAAAAAAGCGAGTATCTGGTACTGGTGAAAGAGCTTCCAGTTCCGGTGGTAGCTGATAAGGAGTCCACCAATCTGGTCTGGCGTCGGAGTCTTCAATATAACGTCGATAAGCTAAGCAATCGAGTAATCCTCCTAATTCAAATAAATACCAATCTCGACCTTGTTTTCGAGCTTGACGTACAGCATCAGCAATATAGTCGTTGTACTGGTCAATGACGCTATCAATGGCTCGGGCTTGTTGTCCGCTAATGTGCGGGTCACGGTTGGGGTCGAAATCTTTGTCGCTAATCCAAGGACGGGTGTAGTAGGGGAAGTATCGCGAGCCAGTAGCCATTTTATGTCCTACTCCACGACCAATAGGCGCAATGGTGACATGGGGAATTGTAGCCAAAATGACATGGCGAGCTTTAATTTGCTTGATTTGCTCTAGTACTTGATCGCATTCAGCTTTGAAATCTTCCGGACACCAGACTGTAGGTCGCTCATTGGGCTGTGGTGAATTGGAATCGCGTCCGCAACTCCATCTGACCTGCAGTTGAGCAACGCTGCCCATGGCATTATTCGCCCCAATCATGATCATCAGGGTTTCAATACCATCTCCCTCACCGTTTTCTAGACTTCCTTGTTGGCCTAGTGCCACGGCAGCTTGCACTGGCGTAAGTGCTTTACCCTCTGAATCCCGTGCGGAGTCCAAAACCCTCAATGCCGCATGTTCGTTGCCATTCTCAACAATTTGCCGCAATAGATCATCCGTTGGTTCCTGGATTGCGTTTCTGAGAGTATCTGCGTCGTGAGAGATGATGTCTTTGAGATTCCACCCATAAATAGCGAGATTGTGGTTAATCCCTTTTTGCATAGCAAAAGTAGAGCCAACGCCCCCTTGCCAACCAGGACCGCGTTCCCAATAATCTTCTAAGTCATCCATAAATGCGCGGATTGAAAACAGAGCCGGTCCTAATTCCCACCAGTCGATCTTGTCACCAAACTGTCGCTCTAAGTGCCGAACTAAATACTCCAGATTTATGGGCAATCCACCTAATTCACCATATTGGGTTGGACGGCGCAGGTGTTCTTCCCAACCCATTTCTTGAGCAATCATCATGGGATAGGATAGGTCAGTATTAAAAATTGCTCCACTCTGGACGCCATGGCTTAGGGAATCACCAATGGTGACTAGTCGATGTCGGGGAGTGCCTGGCTTTTGGTTGACTTCACTACTTAATTCGGGACGGATACCCAGAGTAGGGTCTGTTTCTGGTGGACGCCCTTGAGGTTGAATAACATCTTTGACTTGATCTGGAGCATCAAAGTCAAGCATGTCTTTGGTAAGCAAACGTTTAACCATAGTTGCCTGTTTATGAAAAATAGTGATGATCAGTGATTAGATAATTCACTGATACTTATTAGATAATTCACTGATGCTGAGGTGAATTCCAGAAAGGTAAGCATTAAACTTAATCGCTATAGGGTTTATAAATCAGATGTAAATATTAATGGTGTTTTTTTATTGAACAATAAAACTCCGGAGCTCTTGACCCCTCTTAGCTTTTGCCTTTTGTATGCAAGCCTTTTTCTGAAATTGCTGTGTTCACAACCCAAATACAAAGCTATGTGGACATGGTTAGCTTGCCAGCTAATGGGCTGGGAGCCTGGTAAGCAAACAAAGTAGAGAGCTTAGATTTCGTTGGGTGCATCTCATATTTGTAAAAAAGAAGGTAAGTGTGGGGCCCGGGCAAGGGCAGGGTGGGAAGTGTGGGAAGCGTGAAAAAGGTGGGAAGTGTGGGAAGTGTGGGAATTTTTGGGGGCATTTTTCCCTAATTGCATGCATTAAGATGCAGCATGTCCCGTTAATAAAGATTTGGTAGTTTCCGACAATATCAGGTTAAAACGGTAAAGAAGTGATTAATTTGCTGGATAATTCCAATATATCCCCTACAAACTATGAACGCGAAACCTAGCATTACACTCCCATGGATATTTATTCGTAGTTTAAATAAGACTGTCTGGGTGATTTCTAGTCTTGTCCTACTGACAGTAGCTGCGGAATCTTCTTTAGGAGAACCCTCACCCTCTACCCCTACAAAAGTAACCCTAGAATCCCCTCCTCCTGAACTCCCAGTTACCCCTTCAACTACCTCTTTATCTGGTCATTTGAAAAAAATTGGTGCTAAAATGTACGGCGCTTACTGGTGTCCCTATTGCACAAAGCAGAAGCAAATGTTTGGTGAGGCATTTAAGCAGATCAATTATATTGAATGTGACCCAAGGGCTGAAACCTCCCAAACTGACTTATGCATTGAAGCGAAGATCAAAGGCTTTCCAACTTGGGAAATTAATGGTCGGTTTTATCCAGGTATGCTGTCGTTAGAGCAATTGGCTAAATTTTCAGGCTACTCAGCAGAAGAGACTACAGAATCAATACCAGTGGTGGAGGAAGCACAAAAAGACAAATAAATAATAGCAATAGTGCAACGTTTAACCTTTAAAAACGTAACGTAAGCAGTCAGCAGTCAGCAGTCAGCAGTCAGCAGTCAGCTTATTTTATTCACAAGCTGTTCGGAACTCAAGTAGCCGCCCCATTAGCTGTTCGCGTAGCGTCGCCAAAGGCCTTTAGCACCTCAAGTAGCCGCCCCATTAGCTGTTCGCGTAGCGTGGCCAAAGGCCTTTAGCTGATAGCTGATAGCTGTTCGCGTAGCGTGTGCGTAGCACATAAGCTGATAGCACCTCAAGTAGCGCTTAAGCTAATAGCTGACGTCTAGAGATTATTTGGTAATAGAAAATGTTACCGATTTCCTGGCGCAAACAAAAAATGTTGTAATATCTATCCAAATGCCTTGTGGTGTGGCTAATTGCTCAACGGCTGCAAAGAATTCAGTTTTCAATTGTGCTAATTTCTCTGGAGAAAGCTGGAAAACTTCTGCGCCAAAGGCACTCTTTGAGTTTCCCCGCCAAGAGTTTGCTGCTACTGTTTGAGTATCACTGCCGTAGTAACCAAGTTGATCGGTTTTGACGTTGATGTCTTGAAAACCTGCTTCGGTGAGTAGCTGGTGACATTTCTCGGGACTACCAAGGGGTTGATTGGGATTAGGAATTACAATGCCATAGTCTCCTGCTTTTTCTCGAAACAGACCCCCTGTAGGAAAGGCCTTTGCTGCAAAACAGGAAAATCCGACTAATCCTCCTGGTTTTACGAAGCGATACCACTGCCGTAACGCAGCAGGGATATCTGTTAAGTATACAATGGCTGAAGAAGATAGAATCCTATCGAAACTATTATCTGGGAAGTTGATAGTTTCTGCATCTGCTTCTATAAATTCGATGTTGTTGAGACCTTCCGCTTTAAGTTTTCGTTGGGCTAAATTGAGCATGCCTGAGGAAATATCTACACCGACAACAGCTCCAGAAGCACCGACAATTTTGGCTGCACGAATTGCTACTAAACCTGTGCCGGTCGCAATATCTAGAATTCGTTGTCCAGTTTCCAGTTGGGATAGTTCTACTAGACCTTTGGCTAGCCGAGGGTGAAAGCTTCCTTGATCATAGTTTGGTCTGGTGTTAAAGTCAGCTTTGACGTTTTTCTTGAACTCATTTATATTTATCTGGTGTTTCATGGTTGGTGGAGATGGAAAATCTGATAATTATAAAATATGATAACTAGTTTAACTAGTATGAAGGAGGCTTAATCACTTCAAAGTCTGACTCATCTAGAGATAGTAGAAATGGTTGATCATTATGCTCAAAGGGATTTTCTTCTAATCTGACTATCCAACGACCGGATTCTTCCTGTGCTTCAATACGACCCGAAAGACCTGCAACATAATCAGGATAAATCACTCGAACTAAGGTTCCTACTTTGAGCATCTGAATTACTATATCTACTCCCAATGTCCACCTGATTTTACCTTTAATTAACCAAATCTTAAATTCATATTGTTACAATACTGGTTTAGGTTATTCCAAATTAGCTCACTATTTTCCCTCAAGCTAGTCAGGAGGATTGATCCTCACTGGGGAAGAGTGTTGATAGTGTGGTAAGGGTTTTAAAGGTGGTAAGAGTGGTAAGTATGGGGAGAGAGGAAATAGAAGCGTAGAGACAACGGTTAATGCCAATGGTTAATTGCTCAGGGGCGGAATGAATATCAGTGGAATGGGTATCCTGGCTGGCGGAAATATTGTAACGGGCAAGATGCCCGTTCCACGTCTGATGCCCGTTCCACGCCTGATACCCGTTCCAGTAAGATGCCCGTTCTACAAAACTATTCAAATCATTCCATTATTAATCAATACCGATTAAGCGATCGCTTGAAAAACCTGTTGAGCATTTAACCGTAACTCTGGAAAGGTTGGCGATAAAATACGGTTCGCTCCTCGGAACTGACTAACGTGATATTCGCCATCTATCAATTGGTAAACCGATAACGTAGGTTGTTTAGGATTACCAATAAATCGCCTACCGCCTAAACCAAAATAATCAACAATCCAATATTCAGCAATTCCGAAAGACTCGTAATCTTCCAGTTTTAAAGCGTAATCGTCGCTCCAGTTTGTTGAAACCACTTCTACAACTAAACGAACAGAAGATCCCTGTGTGATTATCGATTCTTTTTTCCAGCGTGGTTCGTTATCAGTAACCCTTTGCTTATCTAAAACGATTACATCTGGTTCGTACCCAGACTCTGTTTGTGGTTTGATCACGCATTCTTTCGGAATAAAGTAAGGCAATTGACAGCGCCGAATTTCTAAAAACAGTTGATCTCCTATAAACCCGGCTACCTGTGAATGCATTCCCATTGGTTTAAGCCTCTCGACCATGCCTGACTGATCGCTATTCCCTATTCCCAGGGCGTAGCGCTATAACTAATAGTTTAGACCTGGCTCAGCTCACCTTAAAATCAGAAATCGTCTCAATCCATACCCGTGCTCCACAATTGAGGGGATGATCTGGGCGATACATAACTCGACAAGGGCCATTGACTTCGACAGTATGACCATAAATGTTTTTAGACCCGCGTTTTACGGTAATCACGGGATTGCGTTCGCCAGTGTTGTGATTTTGGCGAATAACTTTCTGATTAACGTGGATGACCGCCTTAGTGTACTGTGTACGCTTTGACCAATTCCGCTTCGGTCCACGAGTGCCGGGGGTGACCACTGGCATGCCATCAAATAAAGGAATCACCCAAGTTCTACCCACTTTATAAGCTCCTTTGACTCTGCCCTTGCTCAACAGGAAACGGACGCGAGTAGCAGAGACACCTAGTAATTCAGCGGCTTGTGCGGTAGAAATCATCATGGCGGTAAAACCATTGCTTTAACGATATTGTTATTGTAACAGGATTTTTGAAAAGATGCAAGGTGAGGTGTGGGAGGTATGGGAGGTAAAAAAACTATTGCATTCACACCAGGGGTGATGTGGGAGGTATGGGAGGTAAAAAAAACTATTGCATCTTCGCAATATAAGCTCTTGGATGGTGCGTTACGGGGCGGGTTGTCTCAGGCGCGAACAGGAGAACATTAAAGCAAGCCCGCCCCTAACACACCCTACGCACTGTTTAATGATCAAAATAAAAAAAATTCGGTCAAGTTCTGGTTAATTCCAATCCTTGACCGAATTATTTCTTGTAATAGTCAAGAGCCCTAGGATTCTTGACTATGTGTTCACCAAATCAACAACATACCAACTTAGATTTTAGACTTTGGACTTCGTACTTTCTCCTGAGTTTTGACCTTTCGCCAGGGATTGCAATCCCTGGCAAGTTGCTATCTTAATCTACCAACAGATGTCGAACCAAAATACTGATCACCTCACCAGAATTTCCGATAGGTTGAGGAGTGCTCCACTCATGAACTTGTGCGTAGCCACGGCTATAAAGGTTATAGATTGTGACCCGCACAGTTTTGGGAGAACCGATCAATATATGTTTGATTTCTTTCCGTCCTGGCTGGGCTTGACCAGATAATTCAGGGAGATTAGGATTGTTGGGATTATACTCAAAGTTTGGGAGAAAGTTTTCGATGTCCATATTTTTTTTTGTTGTTTTTTGGGCACATTTTTATGTTAAAATATAATTTTAATTATGTCAAATAATTTTTATATTATTTAGTGATATGCACGATATTTTTTTGAATTAGTTTTTTATTGTTTTAGGGTTATTTAAAAAAAGCGATCGCGTAGCGCTATATTCGATTATTATCTTATTTGTAAAAGTATGGTTTAGCTGTGATACCATCACTTATCGCTTAGTTGATATCATCAATTTGATTAAATTAATACCGTAATTCTGGGATAGCATTTAAGTTTATCAATAATTAATCGTTCGCTTAGCAGCTCAGAACATCGACTTTTTTTAGAGATTATGAATTATAAATTTTATGGTTTATCCTAGTAATCAGGTAGAAAAAACTTTTTCCCTGTTCCCTGTTCCCTGTTCCCTGTTCCCTACTCCCTACTCCCTACTCCCTACTCCCTAAATTGCTATAATTAATGTAATTAACGATAACTAGAAACCAATGATAGAACCCTTGTCAGTATTAGCCGGTTGGGCAATCCCGAAAATAGGGGAATCGTTGTTAGAGATTGTTTCGGGACAAGGATGGGATAGCTTAAGTCAAGCTCTGAGTAAAAGCGATGTAGACAAGGCAATCAAAGCGGGAGAAGCGGCAGTTAAGGAATGGGAAAAACAAAGGGATCCGAGCCAGCGGTTATTTTTTCAGGCTAGACCGGATGGCTGGAATGGAGTTAATAATTTTTTGCGCGACTATTTTACTCATTCAGCAGTTTTGGCGGAATTACAAAAACCCTTACTTAATCATGGTAAGCCTGATAGAGAGATTTTAATCACGGTATTTAAACAGCAAGCTGAAGCCCATAACATTAAACTGAATCAAGATAGTATTAAACCTTGGATAGAGAAATTTATTAATGCTTATTTTCAGCAGACGGATACTTATCTAAAATTTCAGGTAGCTAAACAGGATTATTGTGAGCAGTTAGCTAACTGGTTTGATGATGTCAAATTTGCTGGCATTGCTGTGCCTGGGCAAGAAGTAGAAAAATCGGAGAAGTTAGCGCAAATTTTTGTAATGCCAGATGTGGTGGAAGATGTATCAACTGCTGGGGCTTGGGAAAGGGATTGGTTAGCAGCCGGTAGTGGGGAAACCTCAGAAACAGCACTATTGGCAAAGACAACTGGTCGGAAATTCTTGGCGGAGCAGTTATTGAGCCAAAGTCAGTCGAGACGAGTGGTGATATTGGGTGCGCCAGGCTCGGGAAAAACAACCTTGATGAGTTATTTTGCAGTAATGTTGGCTCAGCAAAATCCTGACATTTTAGGATTAGATGGTGATACGGACTGGCTACCGATTTTAATTAGGATGCGAGATTTTGCGATAAATCTCGATAAAAGCCTGATCGACTATGCTCGGGTATTTGCTGAAAACACGATGTCAGTGAAACCGTTACCAGTGGGATTTTTTGAGCATTGGTTGTCTGATGGTAGGGCGTTGATATTGCTAGATGGTTTGGATGAAGTCGCAGAAGACGCTAAACGGAATGATGTAGTCAGGCGCATCGAGAATTTTTTGGGACAGTTTGACAGAAATCGGGCTATTATTACATCTCGACCGGCTGGTTATCGGCGCGACTTTTTCCACACTGAGGAATTTCCACACTATCAAATTGAACCCTTTGATGACCAGAAGATTTCAAATTTTATTGATAACTGGTATAACAGCAGGTTTCAAGACCAAGCAGAAGCTGAAAGGCGCAAGCATAGTTTACAAAAGGCGCTAGATGATCATGACCGGATTACCTTGTTGGCACGGAATCCGTTATTGTTGACAATCATTGCTTTAATTCATCGGTATCAAGCGGTATTGCCCAAAGAACGTTTTGAGCTTTATAATTGTGCCGTCAAGACGTTGTTAACCTCTTGGGATGCCAATAAGGAAATCAGCAGTCAGGGACTATTTAAGTATCTAGATTTATATGATTTGCGCCGATTGATGGAATTGTTGGCTTATTGGATTCATACCCAGGGAAATGTTGAAGATAACGAGAGCGGTACGTTGATAGACCAAAATGATTTAATTGATCAGTTGAGTCAGCAGATTAAAACCTTGAAGCAGGTGCAGTTATATCAAGCCAAAGAAGAAGCAGAAGCATTTGTTACCTTGATTCGCGATCGCACCGGTTTATTGAATGAGCAAGGGCAGAATTGTTATGGGTTTGTTCATAAGACCTTTCAGGAATATTTGTGTGCTGAAGAGATTGACTATCAGGCGGATAATGACGGAGATTTTGAGATTGTTTTGAGTCAGATTCGGGAGCATTTGCATGACTCCCACTGGCGCGAGGTGCTACTATTGCTGATAGCACAACAAAAACCGAAAAAGGCGGCGAGGGCGATTCGGGCAGTTTTGACTAATAAGAGTAACTATGAGCAGTGGTTGCATCGGGATTTGTTGTTTGCTGGTAGTTGTTTGGCAGAAGACCCGAAAAATTTGCTTGGTACTGATGGTGGATTGGTGCAAGAAATTCTAGAGCGGTTGCTTGAGTTAGAAGTCAGTAGTAAAGAGCGGGTTGGGGAGAGGGTTTCCGAGCAGGTTTTTAATATAATTTGTAGTTTCTATGAAACCGATTTTGAAGCACAGGTATTGGAATTATTGGAACAGCAATCCGATCGAATTGATGAGTGGCGATTGCTGAACTATAGATCTGATTTCGGGGAAAAAGATCAGGTAATTACAATATTGCTAGCACGGCTAAAGGATGATGATTATTGTGTGCGTAGGGAGGCAGCCGATGCTTTGGGTGAATTGGGCAATAGCTCAGAAACCGTAGTCAACGCCCTCTTAGCACGGCTAAAAAATGATAAGAATTCTGATGTGCGTTGGAAGGCAGCCAGAGCCTTGGGCAAATTGGGCAACAGTTCAGAAAAGGTAGTCAGCACCCTCCTAGCAAGGCTTCAAGATAATGAGTCTGAGGTGCGTGGGTGGGCAGCCGATGCCTTGATCAGATTGGGCAACAGCTCAGAAAAGGTAATCAGCATCCTCCTAGCACGGTTTCAGGAACCCGATCCTGATGTCCGTGTGAGTGCAGCTGAAGCCTTGGGTAAATTGGCCAACAGCTCAGACATCTTAGTCAGCACCCTCCTAGCACAGCTTCAGGATGATGATTATTTTGTGCGTTGGAAGGCAGCTTATGGCTTAGGCAATTTGGGCAACAGCTCAGAAACCGTAATCAATGCCCTAATACCAAGGCTTCAAGATGATAATTATTTTGTGCGCGGTCGGGCAGCCAGAGGTTTGGGTAAATTGGGCAACAGCTCAGAAACCGTAGTCAGCGCCCTTCTAGCAAGGCTTCAGGATGATCAGTCTAATGTGCGTGGGCAGGTAGCCAGAGCCTTGGGCCACTTGGGCAATAGCTCAGAAACCGTAGTCAATGCCCTAATATCAAGACTTCAGGATGATCACTATTATGTGCGTGGCAAGGCAGCCTTAGCCTTGGGCAACTTGGGCAACAGCTCAGAAACCGTAGTCAACGCCCTTCTAGCAAGGCTTCAGGATGATCAGTCTTATGTGCGTCAGGGGACAGCCTTAGCCTTCGGCAATTCGGGCAACAGCTCAGAAGCTGTAGTCAACGCCCTCCTAGAACAGCTAATGGATAATGATTCTTTTGTGCGTAGGAGCGCAGCGGAAGCCTTGGGCAGATTGGGCAAAACATCGAATCATGTTGTCCCTACTGTAATTGAATGGATTGAACAACATCAAGATTCTAAGTATGTGGGCAGTGGTATTGATGCGCTGTGGGATGTGGTTGTAGGTGAGGAATAGAGAATAGCGCTCTGTGTTATAGTTTTTAAGGCTAATAATGTTATCCCCAACACTGAAGCGATCGCAATCCCCTCACGACCATGGAACAGTCGCCATCCCTGGAGCATGCCCTTAAACATTTCTTTGGTCACGACTGTTTCCGTTTAGGACAGCGACAGATTATTGAAGAAGCGCTGCAAAATCAGGATTTACTGATAATCATGCCCACTGGCGGTGGTAAATCCTTGTGTTATCAACTGCCAGCGCTACTGAAACCGGGATTAACCGTTGTGGTATCTCCTCTGATTTCCTTGATGCAAGACCAAGTCACGTCTTTGGAAGATAATGGCATTGGGGCTACGTTTATCAATAGCACCTTGAGCTTCCAACAAATGCGATCGCGGGAAGCGGCCATCCTTCAGGGTCAGATAAAATTACTCTACGTATCACCAGAACGGTTACTAGCGGAACAGTTTATCCCATTTTTGGACAGAGTGCGATCGCAAATCGGTATTCCCACCTTTGCTATTGATGAAGCTCACTGCGTTTCACAATGGGGGCATGATTTCCGCCCAGAATACCGGCAACTAAAACTATTACGTCACCGCTATCCTAATAGCTCAGTGCTGGCCCTGACCGCTACTGCTACTAATCGAGTCCAACAGGACATTATCCAACAACTGGAACTGCGACAGCCTAAGGTTCACATCGCTAGTTTCAACCGTCCTAACCTTTACTACGAGGTTCAACCAAAACAACGGCAAAGCTATAAACAGTTATTACAACAGATCCGTTCTCACCAAGGTTCTGGTATTGTCTACTGTACGAGCCGCCGTTCCGTAGACGAAGTGGCTTTCCGGTTACAGAATGATGGCATTTCTGCCCTACCTTACCATGGCGGAATGACGGATAAGGCTAGGGCAACCAATCAAAATCGCTTTATCCGGGATGATGTGCGGATAATCGTAGCTACCGTAGCCTTTGGCATGGGAATTAATAAGCCCGATGTACGCTTTGTGATTCACTACGATTTACCTCGTAACCTGGAAAGTTATTACCAGGAATCGGGACGAGCAGGACGAGATGGGGAACCAGCCACATGTACCATTTTATTCAGCGCTAGTGATATCTCCAAACTTCATTATCTGATTGATCAAAAGCCCGATCCCAAAGAACAACGGATTGCTTATCAACAGTTAAATCAGATAGTTGACTACGCAGAAGGCACAGATTGTCGCCGCCGGATTTTGCTGGGCTACTTTGGTGAGCGGTTTCCAGGGAATTGTGATAAATGTGATAACTGTTGCTATCCTAAGCCAGTAGAAGATTGGACGATTGAAGCTCAAAAATTCCTCTCTTGTGTAGCCCGGTGTCGCGAACGGTTTGGCATGAACCACATTATTCAAGTGTTGCGGGGCTCAAAAAGTAAAAAAATTGAGCAATATGGCCATCACTTACTCTCTACTTATGGTATTGGTAAAGATAAAACTGCAGAGGCTTGGAAAATTCTAGTGCGATCGCTTTTGCACCAGGGATTAGTAGACCAAACCACCGATGGCTACTCTGTGCTGAAGCTCAATAAACTAAGTTGGGAAATCCTGCGTAAACAACGTTCTGTTTATGTTTCTATTCCCCAATCATCTGTAGAAAAAGCCTTAGGGGAAATTAACCCCAGAGCAGTTGAAGCGGAGCTGCTGCTAGATAAACTCCGGAAACTAAGGAAACAGCTAGCTGACCGTCAATCGATTCCGCCCTATGTAGTGTTTGCTGATTCCACACTGAAACTAATGGCACAGCTGAAACCCAAAACCTTAGAGCACTTTGGGAAACTTTCTGGTGTGACTCAGTATAAAGTTACCCAGTATGGCGAGCAATTTGTTTCAGAAATTCGGGCATTTTGTCAAGAGCAAAAACTACCAGAACCCCTGCCCTCCAGTACCTATATGAAAACCTTGCAATTCTATCAACAAGGGTTAAGTGTAGACGAAATTGCTCAACAACGAGGGTATACTACCAGGACTATAATAGAGCATTTGAGCCAATTAATTGAAATGAATCAGCCAGTGGATTTAAAACGACTGGTACCATTGGAACGCCATGAGCCAATTATCAAAGCAATTGAAAAAGTGGGTGATCAGTATCTGAAACAATTACGGGAATACTTAGGAGAAAGTTACTCCTATGACGACATTAAACTAGTCCGTGCTTGGTGGCGACGGCAGGATAATTGATATATTTATTGCTATCGGCAGCACTATAGATGATTATGAAATGATCGCACAAAGCCATCCTGTGCTTTCGGTATAACCTTAGATGTTACTGGTGGATCAGATCCTCAATTTTGAAGTCTAAGATATCACACAAGGCTTTGGTCTGTTCTGGATAGAGCTTAGGCTTGTGCCGATCAGCCTCCCAGTTAATCACTGTAGATTCTACCACATCACAGGCTCTGGCAACTTGTATGCGGGTTAAACCTAGACTTTCACGGCGTTCTCGTAGTTTTTTTCCTAGGGACATTACCTTCTCCGGTTGTCTTGTAGCAGTGGTTTACCTAAATTTATTTGACTATTTATAGTTTATATTATACAATAGGGTTTTGTGCAACACGCCAAGTAAATTAATCTTTATAGTTTAAATTAGGTTCATCAATGTAAGTGGGAAGTGTGGGAAGTGTGAGAAGTGTGGGGAGATGGGGAGATAGGGAGATAGGGAGATGGGGAGATAGGGAGATAGGGAGATGAAATTATTGTTGAGCGGTGTCACGGCTAAGAATTGGAATCACCAAACAAATCAAAATCCCCGTCTCGGTCAGAGCGGGGATTCTCAACACGAAGCGCATCAATTAATTGGGGAAATGAGTGATGACAACAGCCCACAACCTTTATGAACGAGACTTTTACCTGTGGACCGAGGCAACTGCGCAACAGTTACGGGAGGGTGAGTTTACCCAAGTTGATGTAGCGAATCTGATTGAAGAAGTCGAAAGCATCGGTCAAGGTGAAAAGCGGGAGTTAAAAAGTCGCTTGATTGTGTTGCTGATGCATTTACTGAAGTGGATGTATCAACCAGGGAAAAGGAGCGATAGTTGGATTAATACTATCAGTGAACAGCGTATCGCTTTGGAAGAACTGCTGGAGGATAGTCCTAGTTTGCGGTGCGACCCAAGGGCGATTTACTCGCCCATTGGAAAGCGCACCGTAGCGTTTTTGCCAGAGGTCTTTGAGCAATGTTATCAGAAGGCTCGGATTAAGGCAGCCCAGGAAACTGGGATTAAGTTGAGTATTTTTCCTTCTCAGTGTTCTTTTGCTCAGGAGGAGGTTTTGGAAGCTGGTTTTTTCCCAGAAGTGTTGAATAAGGAATAGAGAATAGGGAGCAGCGATGTAGTGGGATACTCCCTATTCTCTAAAACCCAGGAAAAAAGCACCGAAAGGAATTGATAACTGGAATACTTTAACAAACTAGTTAATATCTGCGGAAGGAAGTGCCTCCATCTTTGCTGTCACCTACCGGTCCCTTGCCATCTTTCGGTGGATTGTAATTATTTAATGTATTCATACTCATGAAAGAAGCGCCTCCATTTTTGCTGTCACCTACCGGTCCCTTGCCATCTTTCGGTGGATTGTAATTGTTTAATGTATTCATACTCATGAAGGAAGCGCCTCCATCTTTGCTGTCACCTACCGGTCCCTTGCCATCTTTCGGTGGATTGTAATTGTTTAATGTATTCATACTCATGAAGGAAGTGCCTCCATCTTTGCTATCACCTACGGGTCCCTTGCCATCATTCGGTGGTCTGAAAGCATTTACCATCGCTAGTTGTGATAGTTGTAGTTGTTTTGATGCTGATATTGGTAACAGTTCTGGGTTACTAAACTCAGGATTTTCATGGATTAGCTGGTACAATTTCCAGAGTGATCCGCCCTTTTTGCTGTCACCAACAGGCCCCTTGCCATCATTCGGTGGTGTGTAATTTATTACTATCTGTATTTGTGATGATTCTGATAGTTGTTGGGAGTCTTGGGATGATGATTGCTGGTCAATCGGCTCAGAATTACTATGATTTGCTTGCTCGAATCCCTTCAGTATCGTTGCTACTAATTGTTGCAAGCGCTGTCTGATGTTGAGAGTGAAGGAAATTACTGTTGTCCAAAGCTGCTTTAGCAAATTAATCATTTGATAATACACCTGTTGTAGAACTTGGCTAAACACCGACCCAGACGGCGTTTTTCATTGATACTTGTTACAGCGCCTTTCAAGCCAACTTTTCGCAGATGATCAGAAAAATTTTTTTGACGGAGCAAAATTTGCTCAGCTTGTCTAGTTTTCTTGGTATTTGAGATTAGATCCGGATCATTCTCTAATAGGGATCACAGCAAAATTGTAGAACATATGAACTATCTACTGAACTATCTAGTATCAGAGCAAGCTAAAACCCATGAGCGGGCGATAGCTTTAGTACAAATGATCTCCATAAGTTACACCCTTGTTGCGGTTAAAGGTACAACTATCTCTTCCCGCAATATCCCTATCCAAGCAATCTACTATCTTTGAATGCAACTCGATATGAGATGTTCCCTCTCCAATACTGCTGCTTTTGTTGTAGCTAATTCCTAATACCAGAAGTGTTGAAGAGATAGTTTTCAATAAGTTAGTAAATACATTTTTATAGTATTTCCATTGGAGTTGTGAACGATTCCCCTTAGGAAAAGGCAAGAGGCAATAAGCAATAAGCAATAGCTAATCAGGTATATAGGGATTTTTTGCCAGGTCAAAAACTGTAATTATTGTTTCCAACTCAAATGGAAATACTAGAGAATTCGTCCGAGAGCTAAGGCAGTGATTGCTCCAACTGGTTTCCGGTAAACCACTACAATTCCGCTAGTTGCTACCAATGCTAAGGCTGATGGCACCAGAGGTACCCATACTCCTAGAGTGAATAGACCAAAGCATAGGAGATATAAACCCCCTGTGGCTGTGATGATAGCGAGTCCCCAATACAGCATTCGACCACAGCGCCAGGCAATGGTACCACCAATGATTGACCAACCCCAAACCCAGAACAGCTCTGCCCAGACCGACCACACCGATAATAATGGACGCTCACCAAGAGCAGCACTGATCATCTGACTGACCATCTGGGTGTGAATAATTACCCCTGGCATTTCTTGGTATGGCCACTTCAGGGCACTGTAGGGGGTAGGATGGTAATCCTTGGCAATCTCTGCAGTTATTCCGATCACGACTATTTTGTCTGTCACCCACTCTGGTTTGACCTTACCCTCTAGCAGCTCTGTGACAGTGACTCGTCGGGCGACAGTTTCCCGGTAATTGAGTAACACCTGGAACCCCCGATAATCACGATTGTGATAACCCCCAGCATTAGCTGATAAATCTTTGAAGACAGTCTTACCCAAGCCTATTTTATTGATAGCAATGGTTTTTGCCTTGATTCCCTCTTGGGCTAAGTAATGCAATGCGACCCTAGCACTGAAGGAATGGTCGGTGGCACAGGGGTCATCGTGGTAGGGATGCATAAATACAAGATGCCTACGGATAATGCCATCAGGGTCAGGCATGATATTGCTAAAACCAAGGCGGGATTCTGGCACCCCAGAAGGAGGTTTGATGCCTGAGTTTTCGGGGTTGTTAGCTACCCTAGCGCTACAAAGGGCAATGAATTTCTGATTTTGCTGTAACTGACGGCTCAATGCCTGGTGACCAGGTTCTCTAGGACGTTCGCGAAAGATGTCTAAGCCAATCACTCGCGGTTGATCATACTCTAGCTTGTCTAGGACTTGGGCTAGGGTTTGATCTGGGAGGGGATAGCCATAGCGCTTGATCTCAGCATCTTTGGCTTCAACCACCAGCAAACGGGTGTCTACCCCAGGATTAGGTCGCAGCCGCATCAGTTGGTCAAATGCCTTTAGTTCCCAAAGCTGCAGCATTCCCAGCTGCCGGATTACCATAACTAAAATGGTAACCACCACACTGACGATCAAGGCCGATGGGAGCAGGTAGTTTTGGTGATGGCCACGCAACTGTTGCCAAGTTGGGGGTATGGTGGCGGGATTTTGACAAATCACTGGCAACCAACTGGCACAGGGACATTGATCTTCTAAACCTTGCAGCTTTTTCCGGGCTTCTTGCACTGCTAGATACAAGGACTTACCACTAGCAAAGACTTTGAGAAAATATTGCAAAAACTGCTGTGCTACCAGATCCGGTACCGGCTCCCGCATAATAATCATGTGCGGAATGTGCAGCTGTTCTAGCTCATTGA